>JBGSUK010000015.1:0-320496 GCA_041753455.1 Anaerolineae bacterium
CGGCGGCGCTCCGGCTTAACCCGAACTTCTGGATTGGCCCGGGGTCTATTTTCTGACATGTTCCTTGTCCCTGTTCTCCGCCCTGCAATTCTATACTAAACTCGGAAGGCGAAGTTGTTTCTTCCATTATGGCACATAGGGTTATTGTGATAACTGGAGAGATAAAATGAAGTCACTAATTGTTTTAGCCTTTGTAGCAGTCTTGATTGTGAGCGTAATGACCATCTATGCCCAAGAAGACGGCGGCACTGTAATGGTCAGTGGACATGAGGTAGAGGTTGCACCGCTTTCTCTTGTTACAGAGACTGAGCCGCAAGTTCTTGATGTTACGGATACCACTGCTCGGGTAAATTTTGTGGGCACAGTGCCGCTTGCCTGCTATTTGGTGTATGGCGAAACGGAGGAGTTTGGATTCATCACTAACGACCCGGACATGGCCGCACCAGCGATTATCGAACATAACCCGATTTTACTTGGGCTTGAACCCGATACGGAATACGTTTTTAGAATGCAAGGCATCGGTGAAGATGGAATAATCTACGTTAGTGAGGTCTATACATTTCGTACTTTGCCTGTTAGTAATGAGAGCAACGCTAACCTGCTGGCCCCTGAAAATGGGACGACTGTCATGGAAGTAAGCAGCAATTTTGGTGGACAACCTAATGATGGGCGATGGGGTATCGACAACGCTTTTGACAGCAATCCAGCAACAGAGTGGTCGAGCGATGGCGATGGCGATGATGCCTATTTTGTGGCTGATCTGGGCGGAATTTACCAAATTGACACCATTGAGTATTGGACACGCCAAATGACCAATGGGACAGCCATTACCGAATCGTTTACGGTTACCGCCGATAATGGGGAAATCTATGGGCCTTTTGAACTGTCAGGGACGGATCAATCCTATGCTTTTGAGGTTGATTTTGTAACCTCGACATTGCGCTTTGATGTAGAAACAAGCACAGGCGGCAATACAGGGGTTATAGACGTAGCGGCCTATGGTTCATCGGTGGCGCGATAGCGGTAAACCAAGTGCTTTAGCAGATAACGCGGCCTGTGAGCTTTATTTAATGGGTAGTGGGTCAAGGTTAAATGGCAAGTCTGTCAGTGACCCACTTCCCCAATTGCCCCAAACCTAGCAAATATCAAGTGTGTCGTCCAAGAAAACAAGCCACCCAATCGGTGATTTTGACGACATACAGATGCTTTACTCTTCACTTGTATAAAGCAATGTGTCGGGACGAAAGGCTACCCAAGCAAACCAAAAATGAGGGCCTGCAATTTCGCGCTGTAGTTGGCTGTCCATTAATTCGCCATCTACGGCCCGACCAAACACATTCCAAGTGCTGTTAGTCTGATCATCGTAAATTTTGCCGTCCTCACCCAGTTGAAAGGTTAAGACTTGCCCATCCAGTACACGACTATAGAGTGCGGCACTGCCGATTACCCGTGATTCATCAATGACTTGGTTATCCAGAGCACTGACCGTACCGTCTTGCCAGAAAGCAACAACTTCCTCATCCCCAACTGCGTCATTGATAACACCCTCTTGTGCTAGGACACTAAAAGGATAGGCAACGGCAGTGCTTCCGACCAACCCGGCCAAAACATGTTCCGTTGGTAAAAGCCGATCATCAAATTCACCCTCGTAAAGAAAAGGCCGTTCGCTACTGTCGTAGCCAGCATAGGGATTTTCACCATAAGGCCGTTCTTGCCCTGTGCTGCGGGACAAGACCATGCCATCAGGATACTCAGCCGCAAAATCGCCAAAACCGACCACCTGCGAGGAGATGAAGCTTAGCTGAGTGCCTGTATAAACGCCTACAATGCTTTCCCCCGTCAACTGCTGCCACCAACTTTGGGTGAGGTCGTCCCACATGACCATATCGCTGTTGCGGAGATTACCAGAAACCCCAAATCGCAATGTATCGATACCCACACGCCTATCAAACACGATGGAACTATTACACAGTGGGCAAAAGGTAACGGCTACAGGCACATCTCCCACCACATCGTTGGCTATTTCATGCCAGATCAGAACAGCGAGGGGGTAGGCACGTGCGTCGCCATTGATTTCAAGGGCAATAACAGGCGATTGATCTTCCAACCATGTGCTAGCGCTTTCAACGGATTCAAATTGAGGATTATCAATCGGAGGAATACCATCCGGCGGCGGCCCCCCTGAACGGATTTCATCATACGAGACACTATGCTGGCAAAAATCCGTTTTTTCCCAAAATGTAATGTCAAAGCGCAGTGTTTCTACCTCTGCGAACGGATCGTCGCAACTTGATTGGGCATACGCTGTCGTCAATAAGGTGATTCCGAGAACCCCTGTCGCCATTACAATTAGAACCCATTTTCGCATAAGGCCCTCTCAATTTTTAGACTGTAGTTTTATAGCCCAGATTGTCACGGAAAGATATTTCTTACGCTGTGACCTCTAGGTAACTCCTAGGGTTAGTAGGATCCAACCCGAATTTCGTTCAGTTCCGTCGAGAGAAAAGGAAAAAATGGGGATGCAAATGAATGCTTCCCTGTTCCGTTTCAGAGCGGAAACACTCAACACGGGTGGGATTCTGGGCGATATGGTCGTGCAGTACTTTGATTGCCACCGGACGGCTGGAGCCATCGGGCAGGTGTTCATCGGCTAACCAGACCTGACCATTGCCGCCTGTCCCCAAGATAGAACGGGGTAAGTTCAGGGCCTTTCGCGTTTTTCGCATTTCGCCTATTTCGCACAGAACGCGAAACCGTTTCTTGGGGTGTTCAGACTTTCCAATCCTCAAGGCTCGTTTAGCTTCAAATCAGGCGTAAAATATAGTCAGCATGAAATTTCAATTCGGTTTAAATAGGGTTTGCAATGTTAAAGCAGCAGCTTAAACTCTTTGTCAATTATCGTCGTGCGGACGATCCAGACTTTGTTCAGCATATGCGAACCTGGTTCATGATTCGCTATGGTCGTCAAAATGTCTTTATGGATTTCGATACCATCCCCGAATTTGCCCGCTTTGAAGATTTTATCCGTGAAAAAGTACGCGAAAGTGATGCCGTCATCGCCGTCATTGGGCCCAATTGGCTCAGACTGTTACAAGAAAAAGAAAGTTCTGGGCGACCGGATTATGTACGGATTGAATTGGAAGAAGCTCTTAAACACAATAAAGTAATTGCGCCTATTTGTATCAAAGGGGCAGTGGTCCCACCTTCAGAAGAAGTCCCAGCCAGCCTGCGTCCCATATTTAGGCGCAATGTTGCCAGTCTACGCGATGGGCGCGATATTTTAGAAGATATACAGCGCATTCTGGACAGCCTTGAAACTCAGCTTGTCCACCAAGGTGTATCATTAGCCGTGCCTAACTCAACACCCGAGGTCATCGGGCCACAGCGCCATGAGACTTTTGATGTTTGGGCAGCGGCTGATCGCTTGTCAGAAGGCTATGAAACTGGAGATTGGCCAACCTCGCTTGGCTGGATTATGCGCCTTCGAGGATCCGGCGCAATTATCCCTGTTTTTTTTAAATTGGATGAAATTGAAGCCGATATTTTGGAGATTTTGCGAGCCGAAGAAGCAGCCCACCGCCGCCGCGAAATGGTGGATTACGAATATGGCTTTGTGCGCTATATGGTAAGGTTGCACCGTCCTTCAGAAGATATTATGGTGGCGCTTAAATCGGTCTGGCGGATTGAACTCGATTATGATCCCGATCACTTCGCTGAGAAATTCTCAATCACTTCTAAACCTGATAATCCGTCACCCAAACAGTGGCGAAAACTCTCTGATGAGGTGCGCTCAATTATCGGCGAACCTTTTGAATGGATTGAAATTCCTGAAGGCATCGTTTCTTTGGAGGATTCGACCCATTATGGCGGGAGCGCCGATGGCAAATATCATGTTAACCATTTTGCGATTGCTCGCTATCCTATTACAAATACGCAATATCAGGTTTTTATAAAAGCGGTGGACGGCTATTCTAATCCCCAGTGGTGGGAATATTCACAACACGCCATCGAATGGTATCAGAAAAAAAAGCCCCCTGAAGAGACTAGTGCCGCTGTCACTGATCTTCCGCGCACCAATTTGAGTTGGTATGGCGCGATAGCTTTTTGTAACTGGCTGGTGTATAGGACCAATCAAGTCATTTTACTGCCGACCGAACAGCAGTGGCAGCGGGCGGCTCAAGGGGATTATTCTCTAAAATATCCTTGGGGGGATGAATTCGATGGTGGGCGATGTAATTTTATGAGCAGTGGGCCAACCCCAGTCACTCAATTTCCCGATGGGGCTAGTCCCTATGGCGTCATGGACATGTGTGGCAACATTTGGCAGTGGTGTTTGAATGAATGGGGCAAAGATAATTGTGATCTCACGAGCAGCCGGCCCCGAGCCATACGCGGCGGCACATGGTGGGTCAGCAATGAGGAAGCGCTGCGCTGTACCTATCGTTTTGGTATGTTTCCTAACATGCGTCTTGACGGCGGAGGTTATCGGATTGTTCTAAATTTCTGAAATCTCTTCTTTTTCGATATTCTCTACCCTACAGTCACTATGTTTCGAACAGCATCTCTTTTTGAGTGGAACCCATAAAACCGCTATGCGACCATTTATCAACAGTTCTCATGACGACAAAATTTGCCTTATGTAGTTTCCTATACTGGAGTATGAGAAGAATTGAGATAGTAGCCTACTTCCGTAACTCAGCTTGCAAGCACTAGTAGAGGTTTAGGCTACTGGCTCGCGTTTCAAATTGCTACTTCCATTTATATAACAGCGAATCCTTGATCCCACGTTTGCGGCAGATCTGCGCCATGCTTTTTTCGCCACGCAGCATTTCCATCACCGTTCCCAACTTAAATTCCGGACGGTGGGTGTGTTACATACTTTTTATTGGACAACCTTTCATGAATTCTCTTATTCTAGCCGTTTTGGTCGTCTAGTTTTCCCTAGCGCTACAAACAGCCACCACTTGATTTTGCCTATTTTTGAATTAATCCCCAATAAAGGTATAATACTAAAGCATAGATGAGTTCTAATTGCCCTAACGGTTATGGGTAAGAACAAGGAATTAGAATATGAATGAGCATGAGGTTGATCCATCTCAATCATATTCGTCGCGCCCATCCCTCCCCTTTAAGATTGTCGCCATTGCCTCATCAGCAGGTGGTTTAAACGCTCTTAGTATTTTGCTCGCGGGCCTTCCCAATGATTTTCCAGCCATTGTCGTAGTGGTTCAACATTTAGACCCCCAACACCCTAGCTTGTTGGCAGGTATCTTGAATCAGCGAACAGGCCTATCTGTCAAAGAAGCTGAAGATGGCGAATATTTAGCTCCAGCCACAGTTTATATCGCCCCGCCCAATCATCATTTACTGATTAATCCAAATAATACCATCTCCCTCACGCAGTCCAAGCTCGTTCATTTTGTCAGGCCGTCCGCCGATTTGTTATATGAGTCGGTTGCCGCCAGCTACCAATCGAGAGCCATTGCCGTTATCCTGACAGGTTCTGGCAGCGATGGGAGTATGGGGGTAACCGCTATCAAAGCCATGGGTGGGCTAGTCATTGCTCAAAATGAAGCCACCGCCGAATTTTTTAGTATGCCGGATGCAGCCATCAAAACAGGGTGCGTTGATTTTGTACTGCCACTAGAAGAAATTGCCCCTCATTTAACCAAATTAGTGATGGAAAGCCCGACGACCATGAGTTCCCCCCCACCCGACACTTCCTTTGAAAATCTATTGGCCTATCTCAAAAATTCACGCGGCTTCGATTTTGCGGGTTATAAACCTTCGACTCTTACGCGTCGTATCAGTAAACGCATCGGCCTATTAGAACTTGAAGGTTTTAATGCCTATCAAGACTATCTGGAAGTTCACCCCGAAGAATTTGCCCAATTGTTCGACACCATTCTCATCAATGTCACTTCTTTTTTTCGAGACCCGGCGGCGTGGGAGGCCCTCCAACACGAAATATTACCCCCACTGTTAGCCAGCAAAGGTCCGCATGACACCATTCGGATGTGGTGTGCGGGATGCGCTTCTGGCGAGGAACCCTACACCCTTGCTATGTTGTTGACGGAGGCACTCGGCCCGCAAGCCTTTCAGCAGCAAGTCAAAATCTATGCCACCGATTTAGATGAGCAAGCCTTGCGCCAAGCCCGCCAAGCCATCTATGCTGCCGAAAACCTTAAGGCCGTCCCTGAAGCATTACGTGAGAAATATTTTGAGCCAGTCGGTAATCATTATGCTTTTCGGAACGATTTACGCCGTTCGATCATTTTTGGGCGCCACGATTTACTGCAAGATTCTCCCATCTCCCATTTGGATTTACTGGTATGTCGCAATACCATGATGTATTTCAATCGTGAAGCCCAAACGCGCATTCTCAATCGGTTTCATTTTGCTCTGAATGAGAACGGTTATCTCTTTTTGGGCAAAGCCGAAATCTTGCTAACACAGGGTCATCTTTTTTCACCCGAGTTGCTTCCTTATCGCATTTTCGCCAAAGTCGCACGACCTTCCGGGCATAACCAAAATGAATTATTTTCGTTCGTGCCCAATCTAGCCGAATCAAAATCCGCCGACCTCCAATTACGCCTACTTCAACTGGCAATTGAAACCTCGCCCATTGCCCAGATGGTAATCGGCATTAATGGCAATCTTCTGATGTTAAATCATCAAATCACCGAGCGATTTGGCCTGAAGAATGCCGACTTAAATCGCCCTTTTCGAGATTTAGAGCTTTCTTACCGTCCAACTGACTTACGCTCCCCGATTGAAAGGGCCTATAGTGAGCGCAAGGCTATTTCAATCCCCGACGTTGAGCATCTTCTACCAGATAATCAAGTTCAAACTCTGCAAATCCACGTATCGCCCTTGATTGATGCCGCCGAACATATGCTGGGGGTCAGCATTACCTTTGAGGATGTGTCGCAACCGCGGCAACTAGAAAAAGAACTCCAACACCGTAACAAAGAACTCGAAGTCGCCTACGAGGAACTTCAATCGACCGTTGAGGAGCTTGAAACAACGAATGAGGAACTCCACTCAACCAATGAGGAAATGGAGACCATGAATGAAGAGCTTCAATCGACCAACGAAGAACTTGAGACCATCAACAATGAGCTACGCGACCGCACCAAAGCACTGGATAATGCCAATACATTTTTGGAATCCATTTTAACGGGGCTGCGTATGGGTCTCATCGCTATTGACCGGGATTTCGCTATTATTGCTTGGAATCATCGCTCGGAAGACTTGTGGGGCTTGCGTGGTGATGAAGTCATGGGTCAATCGCTGTTGAGCCTCGATATTGGGTTGCCTGTCGAGCAGTTGGGGGCACCCATTCGGGCCATTCTAAACGGCAAGGCAACCTCTCAAGAACTGGTTGTCGAAGCCGTCAATCGACGCGGGCAAACGATTAACTGCCAAGTCAATTGTACCCCTCGGCATGGCTCGGATCATCACGAAGGCGTCATTCTTTTGATGGAGGAAACCAGTGAGCGAAAAAATCTTTGAAGTCCAAATTGAAACCATCTATCAACGCCTAGACGTGTTGCGTCAAAAAGCCGCGCTACTCGATGATTCGGGCCAAGCACCTTTAGATGAGGCGATTGAGTCTCTATCATTGGTATTGGAAGAATTAGAGGTCGCTGGTGAAGAACTGGTGCAGCAAAACGATGAACTCGCCGCCGCCTATGGATTATTGGAAGTTGAACGCCAGCGTTATCGCGAATTATTTGAATTCGCCCCCGATGGTTATTTAGTCACCGACGGTCAGGGCCTGATACAAGAAGCCAATCAGGCTGCCATCAACCTGCTTCAGTTTGACCTAAAATTCGTGCTCGGTAAGCCGTTGACTATCTACGTCGAGGAGAATGACCGTCGTGCGTTTCGGGCAAGACTCAACCGCTTGAACAGTGGACTTGTGGATCATGTGGATGATTGGGAAATCTGGCTTCAACCCCGTCATGGCGCTTCGTTTCCTGCTTCTATTACCGTCAGTCGCGTGCCCAATGGGGCATCCAATCTGCTAGGGCTACGCTGGTTGTTCCGCGACATCTCGAAACGAGTGCAGGCCGAAGCCGCTGAACACGAGCAACGCCTGTATGCCGAAGCTCTTAGACAAGCTATTTCCACCCTGAATAGTTCCCTCGACCTCGAAAAAGTGCTGGACAGCATTTTAGAGAATGTTAAACTCGTTATTCCCTACCAAGCTGCCACCGTGATGTCCCTTGAAGATCATACCCTCCGATTGATTCATTGGCAGGGCCTACCCAATCCTACCCAAGTCGACTTAAGCACATTTCGATTGCCTTTGAGTCAAAACCCGACCTTAGCAACGATCCTTGCTACAGGTCAATCGAGCCTGATTGAGGCTGTTACACTGGCCCAAGCCGGTCTAGCCCACCTTGATTCACCAGACGTCTATACATGGTTGGCGACACCGATCCGTATTCATGAAGCCATTGTTGGCTTTCTAAATCTCTACGGCCAAGCACCGACTCACTATACCCCGGGTCAAGTCCAGCAGGTGCAGGCCTTCGCGGATGAGGCTGGGATTGCCTTGACCAATGCTCAACTCTATGCGAGCCTCAAAGACTATTCGGGTGATCTTGAGCAACGGGTGGCCGAGCGTACCCGTGAACTGATCCAGTCAAAAGCTGAAATTGAAGTCATCCTCAATAGCAGCAGTGATGCCATTGTTTTGCTGGACAGCAGGGGGATAATACAACAGGTGAATCAGGCCTGTGGGCAATTCTTTCAAGCACCACCCACTAGTGCGATTGGACAACCACTGGCGCACCTTGCTAAAACTGAAGATGCCTCCAAAATCCATCAAGCCATTCAGGCCATTTTGCAGACGAAACAAGCGGGCCGCCTTGAACTTGAACTCCATGACCAAATGGGTCAGGCGTTTTTTGCCGATATTGCCTTCTCCCCGGTTGAAAATAGGGAAGGTCAACCCGGCGAAATCGTGTGCAGCATCCGCGATATGACGCAACGAAAATTACTCGAAAGTTCGCTCCGTCAAATGCTTGAACGGGAATTAGAGTTGAGTCGCCTCAAAACCATCTTTATCCAAACCGTTTCGCATGAATTTCGAACACCTTTATCGCTGATTCTACTTTCCAGTGAATCCTTGCGTGTTTACTGGGACAAGCTATCCAGTGAACAACAAACAAAAAAGTTTGCCATGATTGAAAAAGGCGTTCGGCGCTTGACCGAAATGATGGAACATATTGTGCTGCTCAGCGAAGCTGAATCGGTTAGCCTTCTTTTTAACCCAATCCATCTCAATCTTGAAACCTTTTGCAAGAACCTACTGGCCGATATGGAGGCGGGTATTGGTGACCAACACGAATTTCTTTTTGAGCGTGTTGGAGATGCCACTTATGGGAATGCCGATGATAAATTATTGTCTCAGGTGCTTTCCAATCTGCTCTCCAATGCCGTGAAATACTCCCCCACAGGGAGCCTGATCTTGTTAACTTTGAACATTCGGCCTGAAGCCTTGCAATTTCAAGTTCGGGATGAAGGTATCGGGATTACCCCCACCGACCGCCACCATATTTTTGATGCGTTCTATCGCGGTGAAAATTTTGACCCAATTGAGGGGATAGGCTTGGGCTTGACGATGGCTAAACAAGCCCTTGAGCTACAGGGCGGGACCATTACCTTTGAAAGTGAGCCGGGGCAAGGCAGCACTTTTACAATCTCGATTCCCCAAAAAATCTCTTGATGATAGACGAGCGTACCGTAAAGAGCATTTGGAATCCTGAAGCTTGCCAACACAATATTTTGGCTTGGCCTGTGTGATTGATCTTTTGCCTGTGGTGAACCCATACTTGTCTTTACATGGTACCGTAATAGCGATGAATGGTGAAGCTATTGAAAATTCAAGATACGAAAGCCCGGGACCTTCCTTGACAGGCGACAGCTTAAACTCAATTTTCTCAACTCCCTGATTGGATGGCTGTAGTCCCCTACCGTTTGCTTTCGGCCTTTTGCTATCACTTGACTGTATATCCCAGTCCTCAATCAGCATTCTGGATGCTCAACCATGTTTCAAATCAGCAATGCCACTGCGCAGCACTTACCTAATATTGCTGACAATAATCACTACCCTTTTGCTCGATAGTATGTATCGTGGATTATAATAAAGACTTGCTTACAGGTATCCTGCTGTTCTAAGAAGCGTGAGCAGATTAAGGTCACATTTCTGACAAAATGACTTATAGTGTATTAGTCTGAGAGCGGGATGCAATTTAAAATGCCACGTATACGAATCAAATCACCCAACTATGGGCTCCAATGGCTATATTGTCAGTCTATCACTCGGCACCGCCTACTTCCACACTTATATCGGTTACAACTCAACTTTGCTATAACTAACCCGGTTGGGGGGATTTTCACTACCAGCCAAAAGGGTATTTACGCTGTGACACCTGCATCTAGGGCAAATCGGTCACTCGATCATTGAGATAGGTGGCATTCTGAAACAAGGACCAACAAGGTCAAGGGGATCTGAGAAGATCTATGAACGAAACGGAGAAGCAGTATCACCGACAAGATGAACCTAATCAGTCTGCGCCTCAGCATGGCCGAGCGATGGATAAATTATCGCTTGCATCTGATCAGGCCTTTGACCTTCTCGATAGCATTAACGAAGCATTCTATGGCCTCGATTCAGACTGGTGCTTTATCTATGTCAATCGGAAAGCTGAACAGCTTTGGAACAGAAAACGAGAAGGCCTCATTGGGAAAAACATCTGGGAAGAATTTCCTCAAGGGGTCAACACCCAAGCCTATCAAGCAATGCACCGAGCACTCGACGAACAACAATGCGTCCAGTTTGAAACCTTCTCGTCGTTTTTGAATGCGTGGGTCGAGGCCGAAGTTAATCCGACCCGAAGAGGCCTATCCGTCTACTTCCGTGACATTACACGGCGAAAACAGGCGGAAGAGCAACTCGCACGAATGGCTACCATGATCGCGTTTTCCAATGATGCAATTATCAGTGAGACGCTAGATGGAACCATCACCAGTTGGAATGCGGGAGCGGAGGACATTTTTGGCTATTCCGCGCAGGAAATAATCGGCCAGTCGATAAGATTGGTCATTCCGCCAGATAAGCAGGGTGAGGAAGGGATGCTTCTTCAAAAGATCGCGGCTGGGGAAACAGTCCACAATTATGACACCATCCGTCTAAATAAAGAGGGTCACGAGGTTTTTGTTGCGGTATCTCTATCACCACTCAAAGACGAACAGGGCACTATTATTGGCGCCTCAAAAATCAGTCGGAATGTCACCGAACGTAAGCGCGAGGAAGTACAACTCCGCCGATCTGAAGCCGCCCTCAAACAAGCCCAGAGCGTCGCTCATGTGGGAAGCTGGGCATGGCATATTCAGTCCAATCATCTGGAATGGTCCGATGAAATGTATCGCATCTTCGGCATTCAAAAGACAAGTTTCACTGGCGATTTAAGTGAGGTGATTGGTCATGCTATTCACCCCGATGATCGTGCGGCGGTTGAAAGGGCGAATGAAGCGGTTATCCAAGATAAGCGACCTAGCCCATTGGAATATCGTGTGGTCTGGCCCGATGGGACGGTGCGGGTCGTATGGGCGGAACCGGGTGAGATGATGCTTGACACCGTGGGCAACCCAGCCGTTCTCACCGGGATTGTACAGGACATCACCGAGCGGAAGCAGGCGGAAGCGGTGCTGCATCGCTATACCGAACGCTTGGCAGCGATCAACCGACTCGACCGCATCATCTCTTCTAGTATCGATATCGGTCAGGTCTACGACAACTTTGTAGAAGAGATGCAATCGCTATTGCCGCTTGATCGGACGGCCATCGTGCGGCTGAGCGAAACAGGCGATCAGTGGCAAGTAACTCGCCAGTGGACACAACATCAACCAGCGATCCTGCCCGGTGCATGGCGACCCGTGCTAGGATCGGTGATCGAGTGGTTGGTGACCAACCGCATCCCCTTCTCGGAACCCGAGATTGGCGAGCATGGGAATTGGCCAGAAACGGCGATTCTCCAACACGAAGGGATACGGTCACGCCTGCTGTTGCCACTCATCCTCCAAGAACGGGTGGTCGGGGTGCTAACGGTTGCCAGCCGCCAACCAGCGGCTTTCTCCGAAGAGGATCAGTCTATTCTGATGACCATCGCCGATCAACTCAGCATTGCCATTCAGAATTCAGATTTATATGAACGGGTCCAGCACCATGCCACCGAACTAGAGCAGCGGGTGATCGAGCGTACCGCGCAGCTCGAAGCCTCTAACAAGGAACTAGAAGCCTTTTCCTACTCGGTCTCGCACGATTTGCGGGCGCCGCTGCGTGCGATGGATGGTTTCTCGCGCATTTTGCTCGAAGAATACGTACCGAGTATCCCTTCTGAAGCCCAACGCTATCTGCATCTAGTGCGGGACAACGCCCAGCAGATGGGCCGCCTGATTGATGATTTGTTGACCTTCTCGCGCCTAAGTCGTCAACCACTGAACAAGCAACCGGTTGACTTTGGGCTGCTTGCCCGAAAAGTATTCGACGATTTATATGCCCTCGAGATGGAGCGGGTGGTAGAGATCACCATCGGTGCTTTGCCCTCCTGCGAAGCTGACCCAGCCTTACTTAAGCAAGTTTTCGCCAATCTGCTGGGCAATGCACTCAAGTTCACCCAAACACGTGAGGTAGCTCGCATTGAGGTGGATTATCACCAGACAGATGGTGAAAAGGTGTACTATGTAAGAGACAATGGTGTGGGTTTTGATATGCAGTACGCCCACAAGCTGTTTGGCGTTTTCCAGCGGCTGCACCGTGCCGAAGATTATGCAGGTACGGGGGTCGGTCTGGCGACTGTCCAGCGCATTCTCCATCGGCATGGGGGGCGTATCTGGGCTGAGGCGAAGGTGGATCAGGGTGCAACGTTCTATTTTACACTTGAAGGAGAAAGCCAAAATGAACGGGAATGACATCGTCGAGATTTTGTTGGTCGAAGACAACCCTAATGATATGGAATTGGCGCTCCATGCCCTTAAGAAAAATAATCTAGCGAATCACATTGAGGTGATGCGTGATGGAGCCGAAGCACTCGAATTCCTCTTCTGCACGGGTGCCTATGTCCATCGCTCGATTGATAATGGCCCTCGGGTGATTTTACTCGATCTAAAACTCCCCAAAGTGGATGGGCTAGAAGTCCTGCGGCGAGTCAAAGCGGACCCCCGGACCAAAAACATTCCCATAGTAGTGCTTACGTCGTCACGCGAAGAGCAGGATATCGTGGAAAGTTATGCACTGGGCGTCAACAGTTATATCGCCAAGCCGGTTGACTTTGAGCAGTTCACCGAAGCGGTACGCCAGTTAGGTATGTATTGGCTGCTGCTCAACCAAGCGCCAAAACGTTAACGAGAAGTTAGGAGAAAGTACCATGCGCACCCCTCTGCAAGTCTTGATTCTTGAAGACCGTGCGGCTGATGCTGAGTTAATGCTGCACGAACTGCGGCGCGCCGGATTTGAGCCGGAGTGGCGTTGCGTGGACACTGAAGCCGACTACCTCGCCCAGCTAGACCACGCACCGGATATTATTTTGGCCGACTACTCGCTGCCCCAATTTGATGGACTAACTGCCCATCGACTATTGCAGAAGTATGGATTAGATATTCCATTCATCCTTGTGTCCGGTAGCATCGGTGAAGAAGCGGCGGTGTCCGCTATGAAACAGGGGGTTGCCGATTACATCCTCAAAGATCGCATGACACGGTTAGGCCAGGCGGTGGAAAATGCATTGGAGTCCAAGAAGCTACGTCAAGCGAAACGTCAAGCGGAGGCGGAACTCCTGCTGAAGAATCTTGTCTTCGATGCCTCAATCGCGGCTAACAGCATTGCCGATCTTAATGACGTCATTACCCAAGCTAATCCTGCTTTCCTGCGTCTATGGGGTTACTTGGGTATTCAAGAGGTTATCGGCAAAAAACTGTCCGATTTTCTTCTCAATCAGGACGAATCTGCAACCATCGTGAGTTCCCTCACTGATACTGGACAGTGGGAGGGGGAATATATCGCCAAGCGGAAGGACGGATCGACCTTCATAGCCTACGGTCTTGCGACTGTCGTCCGAGAGATGAGCGGGAAGATCATTGGGTATCAATCCTCGGTAATTGATGTCACCAAGCAGAAGCTGGCACTTGAGGAAATTCAGCACCTCGCCAAATTCCCCAGCGAGAATCCTAGTCCTGTGCTGCGTGTCACCTATGACGGCACCCTCTTGTATGCGAACGCGAGCAGCCACCGCTTGCTATCGCTCTGGGGCTGTGAGATTGGTACACACCTACCTGAAGATGTACGGCACATGATCTCAGAGGTTTTCACAGCAGACACAAACACAGAGATCGAGGTCATCTGCGGTGATACCATCTATTCTTTGCTCTTCGCCCCCATCGTTGACGAGGGCTACGCCAACATCTACGGGCAGGATATCACCGAGCGCAAGCGGGCCGATGAGGAATTACGCCTTACATCGGTTGCGCTGGAATCCGTTGCTAATGGTGTCGTGATCACGGACGTGGCTGGTAATATCGAGTGGGTCAACCCAGCCTTCACGGCACTAACAGGCTATTCCAAAGAGGAAAGCAGGGGGCGCAACCCGCGTGAGCTTGTACGCTCTGGGCTGCACGACCGCGTGTTTTATAAGGAACTATGGGACACTATTTTAGCAGGTCAGGTCTGGCGCGGGGAACTCATCAATCGTCGCAAGGATGGCAGTTTATACACGGAAGAACAAAGCATTACCCCGGTGCGGAATGGTGCAGGTAAGATCAGCCACTTTATTGCTATTAAACAGGACATTAGTGACCGCAAACGCGCTGAAGCGGCACTTACACAAGAACGCAATTTGCTGCGTACCTTGATCGACAACTTACCCGATCGGATTTATGCCAAAGATGCCGAAGGTCGGTTTAGCCTCAAGAATGAAGCCGATGCCCGCCAGATGGGAGCCGCCTCAACCGCTGAGGTCATCGGCAAGACCGACTTTGACTATTATCCACTGGAAATAGCCCAGCAGTATCACGCCGATGACCAGTCCGTTCTTGAGTCGGGCCAGCCCCTGATCGATCGGGAAGAGCTATTCGTAGATGTTCATGGAAATCAGGGCTGGATGCTTACCTCCAAAGTCCCGCTACGCGATAACCACGGGCAAGTGATTGGGCTAGTCGGAATAGGGCGGGACATCACTGAGCGCAAACGTGCCGAAAAGGCCGCAAACGAGGCTGAGCGCTTTGCACATTCGGCGCTAGATGCCTTGTCCGCCCATATTGCGATTCTTGATGAAACCGGTGCGATCCTCGCCGTTAACCAAGCATGGGTGGATTTTGCACGTGCTAATTCGGCAATCCCAAACAGTCGTGCTTATCAAGGTGAAAACTATTTGGAGGTCTGTGACCTTGCGACAGGCGAGGACAGCGAGGAGGCCAATCAAGTGGCCGCGGGCATCCGCACTGTCTTGCGCGGTGAGAAGACCCTATTCGAGCTTGAATATCCCTGTCACTCACCCACCGAGCGGCGCTGGTTTTCCGTCAAAGTGACTCGTTTTCAAGGTGAGGGGCCAGTACGAGTTGTCGTTGCCCACGAGAACATTACCGAACGTAAGGAGGCGGCCAGCGAACTGACGGCACTGTATAATGCAACCTCTTTCTTATATAAAGCCGATAGCTTGCTCAATCTGGGACACCAGATCGCGCAGGCCGTGGTCAGCGAATTCAGTCAGGCCGACTGTGGCGTGCTACTGGTTGACAAAACCCACAACAGCATGTTACGGCTCGCACGGGCGGGTAGCTATGGGGTTGAGTTGACCGCCCCCTTGAACTTAGATGACCCAAGCCTCGTGGCAAAAGCTGTCCAAACGGGCCGGCCCATTTATGCCCCCGATGTTCGTGAATCACCGTACTATGCCCGCGGTGACACCCGAACCCTGTCAGAATTGGTTATTCCATTACACTTTGCCGAAGGCATCATAGGGGTACTGGATTTGCAGAGTAATAAGCTCGATGCTTTTAGCCAAAAGGATCAACGGGTCCTCAAGGTATTTTCCGAGCGTGCCGCCGCCGCCCTCCAAATCATGCGTCTCTATGAAGAACTCAATCTGCGTGCTGCCGAATTGGAATGGCGTGTTCAGGAGCGCACAGCCCAGCTCAATCACTCCAAAAACCATATTGAATCCATTCTCAATAGCAGCAGCGACATCATAATTCTATGCCGTAACAATGGCACCATCAGCCAAGTGAATCCGGCTTTTGATCAGGCGTTTAGATGCCAACCCGACGAGTTGCTTTTCCAACCCCTGACCAGCCTCGTTATCCCCCCCCTCATCTCTCGCTTGGAGGGTGCTTTCGGCAGAGCCTTAGCGACCCAACAGTCACAACGACTGGAACTTACTGTCCATTATAAAGAGCAGGTCTCTTTTGAAGTGGACGTAGTGTTATCACCCGTGGTAGAAGCGGATGGAAAACCACAGGGTGTCGTTTGCAGTTTACGTGACATTACGGTGCGTAAGCAGATGGAAAACCAGATCCATCAGATGCTAGAAAAAGCAATGCGCCTGAGTGAACTCAAAACACGCTATGTAGCGATGGCCGCGCACGATCTCCGCAATCCGCTAGCCGTGATCCAAAGCTCAGCAAATATAATCCGGAACCACAGTGATAGACTGACCGATGGACAAAGACAAACTCAATTTGATCAGATTCAAAGCCAGATCATCATGATGGTCGCTATGCTGGATGATATTCTCACGCTTGGGCGGGTCGAATCTGGCAAGCTCACCTTCAATCCAATGACGCTAGATTTGATCGCCTTTTGTCAAAACCTCGCAGCCGATGTCCAACTCGCCAGCGGTACCGCCCACCCAATTAACTTGCTCAGTCAAGGCTTCGGCAAGACTGCGGATGTAGATGTCAAACTTCTTCGACATATCTTGGGTAATCTGCTCTCGAATGCCATCAAATACTCCCCTGAGCAAAGTCCCGTGACATTTACCGTAGCCTGCGAACCTGACCAGATCGTATTCTGTATCCAAGATCAAGGCATTGGCATTCCCCATAATGAACAGGTGCGCTTGTTTGAAGCCTTCCACCGTGCTAGCAATGCCAAGCAAATACCCGGGACCGGGCTGGGGTTAGCGATTGTCAAACAATCGGTCGATTTACATGGTGGCACCATCACCTTCGAGAGTGAAGAAGGACAGGGAACGACCTTTACCGTCACGCTTCCTCATGCAAATAAATAGGTATGGACATGAAAACAGTCACGATTATTGAGGATACTGAGGCAATTCAAAGTGAATTGCCCACGGTGCTAAGATTTGAAGGATGCAAACCCTTTGGAGCCAGAAATGGCCCTGTACGGACTTTTCGGCGTTACCACTTGAGAAAGGTGATGGGCAATGACAAAAGTACTCCTTGCTGAAGACAATGCACTCCTGCTCGAAAGTGTTGCCTTTGAATTAGAAATACATGGGTACGAGGTAATACAGGCAATCAATGGACAAGTGGCCTTGACGATCCTTAACACCTCAATATTACCTCCGGACATCATCGTCAGTGACATTGCCATGCCAGACATGGATGGTTTTGAATTTCTAAAACAGGTTCGATCCAAGCCACAATTGAATGGCATCCCATTCCTATTCATGACTGCCTTCACCTCGGGCGAGTCAGTTCGAACTAGTCGACAGCTTGGCGCCGATGACTATATTATCAAGCCATTTCTAGCCAATGATCTAGTGATTGCTATCGAAAATAAACTGGAACGAGTCGAAGCATTTCGGCGTGCAGCTAACCGCGATCTTGATGAGGCGCGGCAAAAACTTGTCAATATGATGGCGCATGAGCTACGGACACCCCTTACTTCAATTCATAGTGGAACAGAACTCCTCGCGGAATATTTGGGAGATGCTTCGGACGATTTAGTTCAGCAGATGTTAGGCGTGATCCAAAATGGCTCGAATCGGCTGCATCGTTTAACCATTAAAGCGTTAATCCTCCTGCAAATTGACAGCGGACACATGAAACGGACTTATGCACTATCTAGCAACCAACATAATATGGATACCATCATAGCCGCAGCCCAAAATAACGTAACGGCCGATCCCGAGCTTGCCAAACGCCATGTAACTATTAAGGTCAAATCCGATAATTCGTCCGCCAAAATTTGGGGGGTAAGCGAATATCTGGTGACCATGGTTGAAGAATTACTTCGCAACGCAATAGCCTTTTCTCCAAATAATGGCGAGGTATGGGTCGAGATAAATCAAAACGAGACGCAAATCATTGTCTCGATCATTGATCAAGGCGTCGGCATCGCCGAAAAATACCTCCCACTTGTATGGGCACGTTTTAACCAAATTGGTCGAGACGAATACGAACAACAGGGCACTGGTTTAGGTTTAGCCGTTGTTCGAGAGAGTGCTCGTATTCATGGAGGAGATTGTACGATTGAAAGCCAACTCGGTCATGGAACTCGTGTGTTACTCTGGTTGCCGCGCCTAGAGTAAGGCCTTGAACCATCAGGGTATTTTTTGCCAAACTTGTTATCAAGTGACTGATGAGAAACAGAAACAAGGAAGAATGGCTGAGGAACGACGTGATATAGAAGAAGAATTCACCACGGTCTTTCATTCCAATCCACTACCCCAAACTATTGGGACTTTTGATGAAGGTCACCGGATTGAGGTTAATCAGGCCTTTGCCGATTTAGTAGTAATCCCGTGCGAAACTTTATTGGGTCATACTACTCTTGAACTAGGACTTGTCGTTGACCGTGATCTATCTCCCCATAACAGTTGCTAGCAATAAGGCTTGGAGTCTGTACAAAAATGGGGCCTAAGTTGGTTGTCTATCCAACCTTGTAGCCCGCGTTTTCCCTCCACGAAGCAAGACAAACTCAAATTGGCGATCGATAAGCGGAGAGGTAATTTTGATTATGTCAATAGATGATACAAATAATGTTCTGATCCCACAAACACGAGAAATCCGATTCCCTACGGATGAAATTGGGCGCATTGGAGTTGCGATACAAGAACTCGCTCAAAATCTCGAAACACGTTACCGCGAGCTACAAAAAATTGTCCAGATTACGGCCCGAGTCAATGCAGGATTATTCTTAGACGAAATCCTTGAGGGAGTCTATCGGGACTTCAAGGACTTTATCCCCTACGATCGGATTGGCTTCTCACTCATTGAGGATGATGGAAAAAGCATTAAAGCCCGCTGGGCGAAAGCGGATTACGCGCCGTTGTTATTGGGACGCGGCTACACTGCACAGCTTGCAGGCAGTACTTTAGAGATCATTATCAACAGTGGACAACCACGTATCATCAACGATCTTGATGCGTATGCCAACGAGAAACCGGAGTCAGGATCCACCAAGTTGATTCTTGAAGAAGGCATTTGTTCCTCGCTGACCTGCCCGCTGATTGCCAATGGCGCACCGATTGGTTTTATGTTCTTCTCTAGTCGTCGACGTAATATGTATGCCAGTATCCATGTAGATATTTTCCAACAGATTGCGGGTCAGTTGTCGGTCATGGTCGAGAAAGGACGTTTGGTCGCTGAATTGGCGGCGCAGAAACTAGAGCTAGAACGGAAAAATGATGAATTGAGCCGTTTGAATGACTTGAAAAACTCATTTTTAGGTATGGCGGCCCATGATCTGCGCAATCCAATCGGCAACATTCTGATGGCGATGTCACTGCTCACGAATAAAAAATTTGTGCTGCCGCCAGAAGAACACGAGGAAATACTTGCCGAGGTTGATAAACAAGCCCACTATATGCTTGATCTGCTCGACGATTTGCTTGATGTATCCCATATTGAATCAGGAAAATTCACCTTAAACCCGGTACCCATTGATCTTGAATCTTTCCTCAGAGAAGTGGTCCAGCGTCACCATAGATTGGCTGAAGCGAAAGGGAGTGTTGTACGTTTGGAACCCGTTGCACGAGGTGAAGCAATCGCTGACCCCATGCGCCTGCGACAAGTATTGGACAATTTGATTTCAAACGGGGTGAAATATTCACCGGCAGCCAGCGAAATTGTCGTCCGGGCAGAGCCAGAACAGGGTGATTGGCTTGTTGCGGTGCAAGACCAAGGCCCAGGCTTAACGCTTGATGATCAAAAGCGGTTGTTCCAAGATTTCGCACGCCTGTCAGCCAAACCTACGGGGGGCGAGAAAAGTACAGGGCTTGGGTTAGCCATCACACGTCGTGTAATTGAAGCCCATGGTGGGCGCATCGGCGTGAATTCTGAGCCGGGCCAAGGTGCGACTTTCTGGTTTACATTGAAATCTGGCGAAAAAAGGGAAATGGTGAAGGGATGTGAGCTTCCTCCAGTTTGACGGCTCATCCGCAGATTGTGTGGAATTGAGGATAAGAGAAGTAGTAAATTGATGGCATTTCAGCTTCAAGGAGAAATCAGGGATTGCCATCAAGCATTTGCCCGTATGGTCAAAAAACCTCATTTTGTTCCTATAATGCTCCTCTTTTATTTTTGCAGTGTGCCGGGTCATCCACGGTTACAATCACAGTCATCATCCATCAGAGAAAGTGCCGGGTCTATGGTTTGGTTTATGGTGATGCAGGTTGTCTCAACTTTGCTGGAATATGTGCGTTTGAAATGGAAACCTGAACAGGTAAAGGACTTGGAAATTCTACTGCTTCGGCGGCAACTCGCCATCATGGAGCGTCGGTTAGAGAAGCCAATGCGATTGTCCCGAAGCGAGAAGCTGATTCTGGCGATTCTAGCAGTCAAGTTAAAAGCAAAAACAGGTATGTCGATCAAAGCGCTTGGGGAGGTGATAAGGATTGTTCAACCGCAGACCGTAATCAAATGGCATCGTGAGCTGGTGCGTCGCAAATGGACTTTCCGACATGAGCACGCGGGTGGTCGCCCTCGTCTGGATCCAGCGATTGAAGCCTTAGTCGTGCGACTGGCAGGCGAGAGCGATTGGGGGTACGGCAAAATTCAAGGGGAATTGCTCAAGCTGGGCTTTAAGCTCAGTCGAGAAACCGTTGCCAATATTCTCCGTCGGCAGGGGCTTCCACCTGCACTGAAGCGTCAGCCATCGCTCACTTGGCGACACCTTATGTCCCACTACAAAGACCAACTGCTTGCCTGTGATTTCTTCACCAGTGAAACCTTGTTCCTGAAAACAGTATATGTGCTTGTTTTTATCGAGTTAGGGACGCGCCGCGTCTATTTTGCAGGTTGCACTGCTCATCCGAACAATGGCTGGGTGACGCAACAGGCTCGCCAGATGATGTGGGAACTCGAAGCACAAGGTAAGCATATCCATGCTCTTATTCATGATAATGATCGCAAGTTTACCTCAGCGTTTGATACCGTCTTCTCTGCCGAGAGTATCCATGTGATCCACACACCTTTACGTGCGCCTAACGCGAATGCCTCCATGGAACACTGGGTACGCTCTGTTCGGGAAGAATGTTTAGATAAAGTGCTGATCCTGAATGAGACCCATTTACGGCGTGTCATGCGCGAATATATCAACTACTACAACACAGCACGCCCGCATCAAGGCCTTAATCAGCAAATCCCGATTGCCCAATTCCCGCCCGATACAAATGGAACAATCTCTAGGCGTAACGTGCTAGGAGGTATCATTCACGACTACTACCGCAAGGCGGCATAGTCAAAAACACCCCTGTAGATGTAGTTTTTTGACCATACGGGAGTTACGCAAATTGGGCAGTGAGGACCGTGTAATTATAATTAATATTAAGTAATAAATTGCCCCATACGGGATTCGAACCCGTGTTTTGGCCTTGAGAGGGCCGCGTCCTAGGCCTCTAGACGAATGGGACTGTTCAGTACATTCTATCAAGTGCCCTTCTGCCCGTCAAGCCTGACCCACTGTTGACAACCGCGTCATCGTTTTTTAACCTACGGCACTTTTTCGCTTTGGAACTCTGGCTATAATCCATTCCATAATATGTTTTTGTGCAGAACTCTTTAAAGAATGGAGGCCGTTATGCGCCGTTTCTGGTTGGCATTAGTGGCTTTAATGATGGTTTTGACCGGGCTACTGGGGAAATCAACCACAATGGCCCAAGACCCATGCAGTGGCCTTGTACCATCACGTTTGCAATCGGGACAAACGGCACGGGTGGTACTCAATGGAGATGGGCTTGGCAACACGGTGCGTGACGGCCCCGGTAAAGACCAAAGTGGCAGTCAGGTGATTAGCGCCCTACCCGAAGGCGCAATTGTCACCGTGTCACAAGGCCCGATTTGCCTAGATGGTTTGGTATGGTGGTCAATCGAAATGGCGAATGGTGGCTCAGGTTGGACAGCCGAGGGCGATGTCAGCGAATATTATCTTGAACCCTACGAAATTGGCCTCGAAGTGTATATTCCCGACACGACAAACCCTCGCCAACTCAATCGCTGGTATGTCAGCTTTTCCGGTGCTGTCACCGAACGCGATGCTTATGAAGTACCGGGGGGTGATTCCGCACCCGCCAGCCAATTGTGGCAGCAACCCGATATTGATGCCGCCAACCTTGCCCTCGCGGATCGTTTGGTCAATTGCCCTGATGTATTGAAGGGTACAGCATGGGAAACGATTACTACTGCGGGTGATGTCGTCGTGCCAGAGGGTGATTTCATGATTAAGCCTTCACCGGATGGAGGGAATGCGTTACTAGTACGCCATCGAGTCCTATCTATTCCCACCTGCGGCGGCGCTCCCGGTTCATATTACGGAGTCAGCACCGTCCACGTAATCAACCGAAGCGGTATCACGGATTTGTTTCCTTATGGGCAACACAACGGCGCCCGTTCCAAAACATCTTGCCAATCTCCTGACGTGCCAAATTTAGCTTGGACAACCGACCTCAGTGAAATTGAATGGTCACCGGATGGGGATACGGTGGCGATGACCGTGCGCTATCTCGACCAAGACGCGGGTGGGCGCAACTGTGCCTTTTATTTCATTTACCTTGTGGATGTGTTTTCAGGTCGTGTAGATGCGATTGCCGAAGGCCGCCGCCCTGTGTGGGCAAATGGTGGCTCTAAACTCTATTATTTCACCCGCACAATGGATAATGGCTATAACGTTCTGCGTGAAGATTTGTGGCAATTGAGCGAAGGCCAAGTGACCCAACTCGGGTTGCCATCGGGGGCGCAATTTGTCCCAAGCGCGTTCGATTCGACGGGGGTTCATCTCCCTTCGACTAGCGACGGCACGCGGATTCTGGTCTGCAATACGCTCAATAGCTGCCCAGATACACTCAGTATGGAATTAGCTGATCGCAGCATTTCGCCACCAATTCCTGTTCCAGCCAATATCCTACCGTATCAGGTCATCCAAATTCACTATGTCGCAGGCGATACTCGACTGTTGTGGTTAACCAATGACGGTCACCTTTATATTCAGGCCGTGCAAGGTGTAGATACAGGGCTTTCGGCGGAAATCAATCTTGACAGCGCACCCGCCGGGGCAAAATTGATAGATATTGATGTCTTACCGACCGGACTAGCGACTATTTTGCGCTTCGATTCAGGCGATTGTCTGCTGCTCAATACGGTCAATCGGACATTACAGGCTCTGCCAGACCTTAAACCAGCACCTGCCAGCTAATCAAGTGGATTGATTTCGCGCATCTGTTATATGTTGGTATTCGTGGGGCTGTGGTTGGGGTTAAGATAGGCCGATCTGTGCTCGATCTTTCCGTCAGACCGGCCTAGTTAATACAGTTCATGTTACTTTGGTGGCCTATTTCTTAGTGGATAGTTCGATGTCGAGAGCTTCAATGTCGGCAAGTTGACGGGTCTGCGTAGTTAATGTTTCCCGAATACTGGGTACAGGCCCTGCTAGTGGGGAGGTTTCAAATTCATCCTCAGTCTCTAGCTGGACAGGGATTAATTGGCGGGTTTGTAGATGGGCGAACGGAATCTCATTGCGGAAATATACTCGAATTGCTAATGAACCGAGCATGAGTTCATCGCCATCTTGGAGGGCGTGACCTTTGTGACCAGACATGCGCTGACCATTGATAAAGCTACCATTGCTGCTGGAGAGGTCAAACGCGAGAATGTCATCATTTTCTTGACGAACCAACATCAAATGCCGACGCGAAACCCCTAATTGATAGCCAAGAAACGGGCTAAGATCAATATTGGGCGTTCCATCGGTTTCCGGCTCAGCACAACGCCCCAGAATAAGTTTATCCTGAATCGCGATATGTAACTGCTGACGTGTTGAAAGCACATGCAAGGTAACCTGTGGCTTCATATCCGTTTCTCCCTCCGGATTTACGGCAGGCACAGCCTTCACTTGATCGGCTACTGCCGTCGAACGTGGATTTGTGGTAGGGGGATAGCGCGGTGCGATCATATTTATCAACTCCTCTCAATCATCTCTTTGGGTATTTTGCATAAATTGATTTATCTATATCATATGCGAAGTTTGCAAAAACAATATTAAAAGGTACGAAAATAACAACAAATCAGTGACATTTGGTTAGTATCCCAAAATATGGCTTGCAGGAAATTCATATCCACCTGAAAATAAAGACGTGGTTGTGTAGTGCAACACAGGAGAATTTTCCTATTATGAGTAAATATGTTCCTGATGCTCCCAGCAGCACCGATTCGCAGGAAATTGCTGAGGCGGTGGTGCGGATGGCAGCCACTTATCGCACTCCTTTTATCGCCATTATCGGCTTTAGTGAAGCCCTCCTCGATGGTCTGTCCGGCGCACTCAATGATGCTCAACGCGGTGATATTGAGGCGGTTCGCACGGCAGGTTGGCAGGCACTAGGGCAGTTGAACGATATTCTGGATGTGATGAACCTCATCAGCGGCGAAATGGTTTATGAGAAAGACCCCCTGAACCTTAATCAGTTGCTCAAAGATGTCATCCGCGATTTCAGTCGTGCCCGGCCTGATCAAACTGGGTCATTGCAATCCGAAATCGAGGAAAGTCTCCCCGCCGTCGAAGGCGATGAGCTAAAACTGCGTCAGATTTTGCTTGCCCTGCTCCAAGCCGGGGTGCAAGAATCCTCCGAGCAACCACTGGTGATCTGTGCCAAAAAGTCGGATGATGGGGTACTGGTCGAAGTCCGGGATGCCTATCAGGTCAGCAATAACGACGACCTGACTTATTTTTTCAGTCCGGGTTGGGTCAGTAAACTCGCCAACAATCGCTGGCGCCGAATGCAGTGGCAAACCTATCTGGCCCATCATCTGGTTCATGGGTTGGGTGGTAAGATATGGGTCGAAGCAGTGACGGCGGATGAAAAAAGACCCGCCGGAACGCAGGTCTCTTTTGTTTTACCCTTCAAGAAAGACGAGGCTAAGCCAAGCGCCTAAGTCCTAGCCGCCGAAAATATCAACCGGGGTGGCTTCGGCGGGCACTTCTTCAGTAGGATCATCACTGGTTTCAACAGTCTCGCTGATGGCTGGAACTTCAGTACCAGTGTGTTGGGTTGAATCGTCATCGGACAGGGCAAGGGTCGCAATGAGGATCGCCACCGTGACGACGGCGATTACGACACCCATAAACGCTGGCCCAAGCCAGATCATACTCTTTTTCATTGCAATAATTCTCCAAATAGGCAGGATTCCGCGCCCAAATAATTGCACATTCTCGCGTAATTCGCAATAGGTTGGTATGACAGAACTACTCGTGTTGTTGGTTGTTTTTTTCGCAATTTTTACCCAAAGTGTTGCCGGATTTGGTCTCGGCCTGATTTCGATGCCCCTCCTTACCCAAATATTGGGAATTCGAATGGCGTCTCCTCTAGTGGCGCTGATTGCCATTACCGCTGAGGCCTTGTTACTCATCCGCTATCGTGATGATCTTAATTTTCATGCCGTGTGGCGGTTGTCATTGGCCTCGACGATCGCCGCGCCATTGGGCGTGATCGCGCTGCGTGACATGGATGGCGATTTTATCCTTAAGGCACTCGGCGTCATTGTAGTGGCCTACGGCATCTATGGGTTATCAGAATTTCGTTTGCCCGAAATCGCCCATCTGCGTTGGGGGTATGGTTTTGGCTTCCTATCCGGCCTGCTCAGTGGGGCGTATAATCTGGCTGGCCCGCCTGTCGTGATTTATGGCAACTGTCGCCGATGGAAGCCGCGTGAGTTCAAAAGCAACCTACAGGGCTTTTTTATGCTCAATAGTCTCATTGTGATTGCCACCCACGCCTTTAGTCAGCATTATACCCGAAGTGTTCTTAGCCATTATTTGCTGGCGGTTCCTGCTGTTTTATTGGGCATTGGGGTGGGCCTAGCCTTAGATAAGCACATCAACCCGCTTGTCTTTCGCAAAATCGTCCTCCTATTATTGATTGTATTGGGCCTGACGCTGATTTTCTGATCTTCAGCCGTCCTCCCAATCATGTAAAATATTGATGATGGTTGTGTAAAAAACATCCCCACATCTAATTCTTGTGTTATTCTGAAATTGATGGGTTTTCATCGCAATTAGGGACATTTAATATGGCGTATATTGAGCAAAGTTGGCTTGATGGAGGGCGAATTGTTGTCTATCGCCTATCTAGTGTCATGGAAAGGACGTGGGATGAGTGGGGCCGCATGGTGATCGAAAATCTTGAAAGTTGGCCCGATGACCAGCCCTATTTAGCTGTACATGAACTCAATGCCAAAGGGGTGGGCCTGACCTATGCCCACAGCAACCAATACGATGTGTTCAAAGTTGCCATTACGCCCCGTAATCAACAAGATTTTGAGCAAATGCTCGAATCGCGTCCGAATATGTATGCCCGTCTAGCCGTCATTGTCTCTCGTGAATTATCTGGTCAGGTGATTTTTAAGAAAGCTCTACAACTCCAAAATGAAGACCCCCATGCCCGCGTAGTTGGCAAGATATTTTACGATGAGGATGCGGGGATAAATTGGCTACGCGGTTTTTTGCCTGAATAGATGTACCCTACCGATTTGAATTTCGACTTTCAATCCCTGTAGACCCAACCCAAAAATCCTGTCCAATTTCCGATTGGGGCATTCTACGCCGATTTTGTATAATAGAGGTCATCGTAAACTGGATGAATAGAAGCCAATGGCCTCAAATCCCCAATACAGTCGTTATAGTCAACATGCCCGTCGTTCGCTGGCCTACAGTCACTGGTTGGCCCGTGAATTTAGACACGCCGAAGTGGACACCGACCATCTTTTTGGTGGCATTCTGCGGACGGAAGGCAGTCTGGGTTATCAGATATTGGCCGAGCTAGCTATTGAGCGCTCGCAGGTCGAACACACCATCCACCAACTGCACCCTTCTTATAAGGCAGTATCAGAACGGTTACCCTTCTCCGGGGCATGGCGCGAGGCCCTCATTTATGCGGTTGCCGAATCCAAATGGCTTGACCATCACTATATCGGTACAGAGCATATCCTCTTGGGGTTGATTCGCTGTGGTGGAGGCGAAATTGGGATGCTGTGGCGTGGACTCGACCTCTCGCCCGACCAAATTCGAGGCAAGGCCAAACGCTTGTTACAGGAAGGCCTCTCCGAAATCACCATTGAATCCGCCCGACGCATGGCAAAATTGAGCGAATTGGGCCGCCGCGTGCTTAATGCCGCCGAACAACTCGCCAAATCGAATGAGCAATATTCAGTCAGTCCGGCGCATTTGCTGTTGGCCCTCACCCGTGAACGGCGCAGTGTGGCCTATCGCTTGCTACCCCAATGTGATTTTGATGTAACCCAATTGGCGCAAGATGTTCCACAGCTACCCGCGCAGTCCATGGAAGCCGAGGCTATGCTTGACCATCTAATTGATCGGGCGGTGGATCGGGCAGAGGCTTTGGGATCGCATTATACCGGAACGGAGCATATTTTATTGGCGATGACGTTGGAACCCCGCCTGCGCCAATATTTGACCGATTACGGGGCGGATATTGGGTGTCTACAGACAGCACTGCGGGATACCCTTGTTCGACGTCGGTAGCGGGTTTATTTGCGACGCATCATCCCCGTTACAATCGCGCCAACTCCTACCATAAACAACATCGCCACCGCCGCTCCTGCAATTGAAAACAGCAGGCGGGTATTCTGATCAAGGGTTAATTCGCCTTCGGTTTCCTCGACGTTGGAACGGGTAAGGCCATCCGCAAGTGGGTCAATCATTTGCGCCCCAAAATTGGCCGTGATGCGGTTGCCAGTATCCAAAAAGCTCACTGCGGCGTCATTACGGGTCGTTAACAGATGATTGGGCGATGGGGGTACAATGATGCGAAATTCACCAGCAGGCAGGCCGCTAAAACACTTTGGACCTTCGGCTGTCGTCACCAAGGTTTGGATTATGACATCTGAGGCCAATAAATTGACATCCACGCCCGACACCGGATTTTCGCCTTCTTCACGTACCCCAACCTGTCCTGCATCCTGATAAACCACGATGCAGACTTCGTTCCCCGGCTCAATTGCAGAAGGTGTAACGGCGGGTGGCACAATCGCGCCAATATCAACAGTAATGGCTTGATCCACCAACGTGACCTCTATTTGTTCGGCAGTGGTCACTTGATATAGGGTCGCGCCACCTTGTAGCGATAGCTGATAACTACCGGGGGCAAGACTGCGAAAACAATCCTCATCCGGGCTAGTGGTCAGCGCCCCAATAATGGTGTCATTTTGACGCAGCATCACCCCAATACCGGCAAATGGCTGCTCACCATCATCCCATTGCCCATTTTGATTGGCGTCATTAAAATCGCGGACGCAAATATCAAAGGTCGTAGTTTGGGCATGTGTAGCGACGAGTGGCATAACCGACAGCGCCAGAATCATTAGGGTCAAGATAAGATAAGTGCGTATCTGCAAGGGAAAACCCTCATCAGTGAAAGACGAATGATATTGGCGCATTATAACACGCTCATTGGCTGCAAACCTACTCCAAATACGCCGTTTGCCTTTCGTAATGCTGACGGACTATGAGACCTTCCCCGCGATTCTTCTGGCTGTTGGTGATAGTTATGGCGACAAGCCTGATCGGATTTGGTTTACTGGCATGGCGATTGTCACAGAGGGCCACAAATCCAACGCACGAAATGCCGCTTCAATGGGCTGACGATCAATTGTTATGGGCAGGCGGAAACGAAACGCAGATCATCGTACCGACTGATACCTTCTTTTTTGAAGCTCCCCACTCATTAAACGGCCCCGCTTTTACCCTTGAAGTTTCCGCACAAATAAGCCAAACCGCCGACCCCTTAACCGCATGGGGCATCGCGCTGGAAAATGATAATGATACATGGACAATCATCGGGATTAATGGCGCGGGTTATGTCACCGCGCGTCACTGTTCGCAAGCAGCTATCGTCCGTCTCGATACCTGTGCCCCTTTGACTGAACCAACCCAACAAATCTTGACGTACTGGAAACCGTTCCGATTTATCCATCTGCGTGGGGCAACCAACGCCATCCGCCTTGATTTTGTGGCCTCCCAAAACCATCTAACCCTGCATTTGAATCAAGAATGGATGTGGGATTTGCCTTATGCCCCAACGAGTCAAGCCCTACGTTGGGGGTTGTGGATACAAGGTGGGCCAGATTTATTGAGCGGCATTACATGGGACAAAACCCAAGTCCGGTCAAATCAGTAGCGCGAATGTCGCACCTTCCGTACAATAACCAATAATAGAAAAACGCACATGTTTGGAGTAGATTGACTTTTATGTCGGGGGTTATTCAGTTCAAAGGGATTCGACAGGGCTTACTCGTCACGATTCCACCCGATGATGAATGGGCGAAAGTGATCGCTGACCTTGCCATGCGTATTGACCAACAAGTCGCCTTTTTTAAAGGGGCAAGTTTGGTATTGGATGTAGACAAACGTGCAGTCCGTCGGCATGAATTGGCTAATCTACTCAACATCCTGCAAAAACGGGATGTAAATTTGATTTCGATTCTCAGTACCAGTGCCACTACGCAAGGGGCTGCCCGAAAACTGGGCCTTGCAACCGAACTGGTTGAGGCACCTAATACTGCTGCCCACCTACCGGATGCCCTCAAAATAGCCGAGGCCTCGCCGGAAGCCCCCATGCTTAAGTCTGACGTGCATGGCACAGAAGGGGTAATGATCCGTCGCACACTGCGGAGTGGTCAATCGGTACAGCATAATGGACATGTCGTGGTGCTGGGTGATGTCAACGCCGGGGCTGAGATTGTGGCAGGTGGAGATGTATTGGTATGGGGCCGACTACGCGGGGTGGTTCATGCGGGGGCCTACGGTGATGAGACGTGTGTGGTGTGTGCCTTAGATTTGCAGCCCACCCAACTCCGTATCGCCGCTTTGATTAGTGTCTCGCCCCCTAGCAAGAAACGGCGCAAAAATCCTGAACGGGCTTATATTGAAAACGGCATGATCAAAGCCGAACCTTGGACAGATTAGCGATTATCGCTGGAGCGTTTTAAGATGAGTGGACGGGTTATCACGATTACATCAGGCAAGGGTGGCGTAGGCAAAACTACCACTACCGCCAATCTCGCAATGTCGTTGGCCTCGCTGGATAAAAAGGTCGTCGCCATTGATGCTGATATAGGGCTACGCAACCTTGACTTGATGATGGGTCTCGAAAACCGCATCGTCTATGATCTGGTGGACGTGGTCGAGGGCCGCTGCAAGCTCAAACAAGCGATGGTCAAACACAAGGATTATCCCTCACTAGCGCTGATTCCCGCCTCACAGGTACGCGACAAGACCGCTATCTCGCCCCAAGACATGATTACCGTCGCCAATGAACTTAAACAAGTCCATGACTTTGTGTTGATTGACAGTCCTGCCGGAATTGAATGGGGCTTCAAAAATGCGGTCGCCCCAGCGGATGAAGTGCTGGTCGTTACCAATCCCGAAGTTTCAGCCGTGCGTGATGCTGACCGCATCATCGGGTTGTTGGAAGCCGAAGACAGGCCCGTGCCCGTGCGCCTCATTGTCAATCGCATCAAATTGGGCATGGTACGTCGGGGGGATATGCTCTCGGTGGAAGATGTGGTGAGCTTGCTGTCCATTAAACTCATCGGCGTCGTGCCGGATGATGAGATCATTATCAAAAGCAGTAATGAAGGCGTCGCTGCGACAGGTCGCCCCAAACAAGCCTTTGAAGACATCGCACGTCGTTTGATGGGCGAAAAAGTCCCTTTCATGAATCTGGATAGCAACGGAGGTGTACTCGAACGCTTCCGCAAGCTGTTTGGAGGCGGGTAAAAGGAAGATGAGCATGAGCAACATCGTAGACCGTTTTTTCAGTCGGAAAGATCAACGTAGCGCCAAAACCGCAATGGAACGTCTGCGCTTTGTGTTGGTCACAGACCGCAGCCAACTCTCCCCCGAAAAACTGCGCGAAATGCAGGCGGAAATCATTGATGTCATCAAAAAATACTGCCGAATTGATGAAAGTGCAGTCGAGATGAAGCTGGAACTGCGTGAACGGGAAAATTATCTAGTGGCAGACATCCCCCTCGCCAAATCGGTTGAGCAACCGAATGAAGAACCCGGACGAATTGCCTTTTCGCTACAAACCTCTAATTCTAGTTCTAAACTGGAGGATGATGACCTAGACTAGGTGGGTAAACGTGCAAGAAGATGCTTGACACACCCTCTTGCACACGCTACCCTACGCAGCGCAGTCGGTTTTAGAGGTATTGGAAAAACTCAATGGCATCCACTTATCGGTCAACCTCACGCACCCTACCCCGCACGCAGTCCCAAACGACTTCATTGTGGCGCAATTTCGATTATTGGCTTCTTGGCGCGACCCTGCTGCTGGTGTTGATCGGAATTTTGTTCATCCGTAGTGCCACTCTCGGCGCGGTAGATACCGACTTAATCGGGCGTGTCAGCAGCCAGATCACCTATACCTTCATTGGACTGGCGGTGGTTTTTATCCTTGCCAGCCTTGATTATCGCCTGTTGGGAGCATTGCAGCCCTATATCTACGGGTTTTTGTTGTTTGCATTGGGCTTGGTTGCCGCCGTCGGCCAATTGGGAGCAGCCGGGGCACAACGTTGGCTCGACGTGGGGATTCCAGTGCAGCCTTCAGAAATCGGCAAAATGCTCATTATCATTGCCCTCGCTCAGCACCTCACCAAGCAATATCAAAAACTAGATCAATTTAGAACCGTGATTGTGTCGCTGATGTATGTCGCCGTCCCGATGACGTTTATTTTCTTGCAGCCTAATCTTGGTAATGTGATCGCTTTCACTGTCATCTGGTTTTCGATGATCTGGGGAGCAGGTTTGCGCGTTAAACATCTCGCCATCATCGGAACAGTCGGCATGATGATGATGCCTGTCATCTGGATCAACATGCAGGATTATCAAAAAGAGCGTATCTTGACGTTTGTGAACCCCGAAGGCAATAAAGATGCCCAATTTAACCGTGACCAAGCCTTGATTAGCATCGGGTCAGGCGGGTTGTTGGGCAAAGGTTATGCGAATGGGACGCAGACACAGGGTCGGTTTTTGCGGGTGCGCCATACGGACTTTATTTTCAGTGTCATCGCCGAAGAATCGGGGTTTGTGGGTGCATCGGGTGTGTTGTTTTTGATCGGTTTTTTGGTGATGCGAATCGCACGGGTCGCAGTAATGGCTCGTGACCCGCTTGGCGCACTGATGTGTTATGGGGTCGCAGGCATTATTTCCTTCCAAACGATTGTGTCAGTCGGCATGAACCTATCCATTTTGCCTGTGACGGGGTTAACCCTGCCACTGGTCAGTTCCGGCGGGTCATCATTGGTGACACTGCTGTTCGGGATTGGTTTGGTGGAAAGCGTGGCGATGCGTAACAAATACAGTGATTTGACTGGCTAAATAAAGAGGGGAACGCAGTGGTTCCCCGTAAACACTATTCCTCGGATTCCTCAATCTTGCCCTGACCAATGCGGCGGGCATTTATTCCACGACGGCGACGGCGGCTGTCGGTAGTCGCTTCCGATGAGGCACCCTCTTGGGCCTTTTTCTCACCTGTCAAACGGGCCTTCAACATGCCCAACTGCTTAATCATCTTTTGGCGGTGATTGAGATTCTTGACATATTCGAGGCCGACTTCGAAGGTCGAAACTGCCAACATCAAATCGCCAGCGCGGAAATACATATCTGCCAGCGCCAGAATCGTTTCGCCATACTGCTCATCTTCGCCAATTTCGCGGAAAATCGCGCCCGATTCCCGGTACATCGTTTGGGCCTGTTCGGTGTCGCCCAACTTGGCATAGGCCAGCGCCATGTTACCCATTGTTTGGGCTTTGCGAATTTGCGGGCCATGTTCATCGAAATAGGCCAAACTAGCCTGCATTTCTTTCAGCGCGTCTTCGTATTGTTCCAATTCGCGCTTGCACATGCCGACGTTGACTTGCATTTCGGCTGCCATCGCCGCATTATCTTCGGTGCGATAGGCTTCAATCGCCTCATTAAAAACACCGACGGCTTCTTGATATTTGCCTTTTTCAAATAAGCGAGTGCCTTTACTTTGCAGTTCGCTGCCTGTACTCATGATAGTTGTTCCTTCCATTGCAAAAAAATAAGGGCAATTGATCTGCCCCTACAAAAAACTGCCTAAATAGAACTAGAGCGTAATATCAAGCATACTCTCGGCCAATGCCCGCAGTGAATCCGCTGGTAATTTGGCAAAAATCATCGCCAACCGGATATAGGGCTGATTGGTATGGGAACTGAGAAAGGCCCGAATATCTTCCGGCATCTCCTCAATGGTCTTGAGAGCTTCACGGATTTCCAAAAATTCGCCGACGCGACTGCTGCTTTCCAAGAAATAATTGACGTTGACCTCCAACGCGCTGGCGAGGGAAACCAATAGGGTCATGGGAACCGGCAGCGTGCCATATTCATAGGCGTCAAGAAATTCGCCATTAATTCCCAATTGGGTGGCGAGGTCGGCGGTGGACAGGTTTTTGGCTTGGCGGCCCGCCCGAATCAGTGCGCCGATCATGCGGTCACGCAGTATGCTGTATTCGTGGCTGTCAATCTGGCGGCTACCATACTGCTGCATAAAGGTATCGCTGCCCCAAAAATGACTGACCGGGACTTGCAGCAGATAGGCGACCAGTTCCAATTGCGGCAAACTGGGGACGGCCTGTCCAAATTCCCATGCCAATATCGTCTCGTCGGGCAAATTCAGATGATTGGCGATTTCTTCAATGGTATAACCCATTGCCAGCCGTGCATCCCGAACCAATACCCCCATCATTCGCGCACGCAGGGTATACAGTTCTTCTAAATCCAGTGGTTTTTGTTCGGGGAGCGCCTTGTCTTTTTCGAGCATCCCCGTTTTTTTTAATTTGGCGGCAACATCACTGAAGCTCATGGTATTTCGCGCCGAGGGTCTGCCCAACACGCCAACAGACCAATAGGGGCGCTTGCCTCCTTTATCATCAATATTTACGGCAACTGCCTCTTAATTATGGGTCATTATACGGGAAGCAGGTAGGGGATGCAATCAGACAAGATTTACCATTTTATCGAGCAGTCAAATTATGGAAAACTTGTTCGTGAAAGTATAAAAAAATACCCTCTCCCCACTTTGCCATAAGGAGAGGGTGATGACAGAAGAAAAACTATTCCACCCGGAGCTTGCCACGATAGCGGGTGTATAGGGCGTAATCAATCTGGGTGCGGCGGGTGATATAGGTGCGGGTGGCGGGGGCGAGGTGTTTGCGCTCGCTAATCTTATCCGTCACCAAAATATCAAACGCATCCGAGCCAGCCCCGCTGCCATAGGACACCATCAAAATTCGGTCACCGGGTTCGGCGACATCGAGAGTAGCAGTTAACCCCAACAGGCTGCTCCCCGCGTATACATTGCCGACTTCACCGGAGAGAAGGCCGGGTTTAATCTGGTCTTCGCTAAAGCCGAGAATTTGGGCGGCACGGCTGGGGAATTTGACATTGGGCTGATGGAAAACGGCCCATGTGTAATCGTTTGCCGTTGTGCCCATCAACCCCATGAGTGTCTCGCCCGCCGTGACGGTGTGTTTAAAATAGGCGGGTTCACCCGTGAAACGATCCCCGTGCGAAGGGTAGGTTTCGTGGGAACGCCGCCAAAAATCGGGGGTATCGGTCACATAGCTATACGACCCCTGAAAAATGGCGAGGCTGTTGTTGGCTGGCCCAATCAGATAGGCCGCACCACCCGCCGCCGCTGTATATTCGAGGGCGTCACCGGGCCGGCCCTGCGCGGTATCCATGCCGATACTCAGGGCGTAACCGACCATGTTGCTGCCAACCATGCCAATTGAGGCCTGCATCGCTTCCGAACCCGCTTTACAGGCAAATTCCCAGTCGGCGGCTTGGATATTGGGCGCTGCGCCAATCGCCTCTGCCACAATTGTGCTGCTCGGTTTGACGGCATAAGGGTGCGATTCTGAGCCAACCCAAACGGCGCGGATTTGACGGGGGTCAATCCCACCGCGTGCCAGCGCATTCCGGGCCGCTTCGATGGACATGGTAATCACGTCCTCATCCAGCCCCGCGACGGCCTTTTCATTAATCGGTGTGCCACCCAGTCCATTTGTCCACACACGGGCCACCTCACTGGCAGGTAGGCGATAACGTGGGATATAAGCCCCATACCCCACGATACCCACTGGGGCATCGGGTTTCATCAGATAATCCGCCGCGCGGAGGGGGTTAGATTGATTTGTCATGTCTTTCTCCATCTATCCATCAAAGGTTGTGCATCGGGGTGGATGTTTCATACCCACCCTTTCGGAATTTTCGTTTAAGCCAGACTTGGTTTATCGAGGGCAGCTTTAACCAGCACTTTCGCCCGATCTAGGCGAATGTTACCCTCGGCAATCATCGTTTCGACAATACGATTGACCATTTCGCCCTGCGCCCCGGCAGCCAATGCCAATTGCCGGGCATGAAGCGCCATATGCCCTGCTTGGATGCCCTCGGTGGCAAGCGCACGAATCGCGGCAAAATTTTGGGCCAGACCCACCGCGACAATCACTTCGGCGAGTTCGCGGGCGCTGGATACCCCCAAAATCTTCATTGCGATTTGAGCCGTCGGGTGAACTTTGGTCGCGCCACCAACCGTCCCCACCGCCATTGGCAAGGTGAGCATCCCGCGTAGATTGTCATTTTCATCCTGCCACCAGCGCGTCATCGAGGTATAGCCTCCATCGCGTGCGGCATAGGCATGTGCCCCCGCTTCCACCGCCCGCCAATCGTTGCCCGTCGCAATCACCACAGCGTCAATGCCGTTCATAACCCCCTTGTTGTGGGTCGTAGCGCGATAGGGGTCAACTTCGGCAAATACCGCCGCTTCAACAATAGACTTGGCGACCAACGCCCCCGGCATAGCTTCGGTGGTCAGGGCTTCGGCGGTCATAAGGCAACTCGCAGTGGCCTTGCGCCGATCTGATAAATTGCTCAAAATCCGCAAATTGACCCGTCCCCCCGTGATTTTTTCAATCGCTGGGGCCAATTTTTCGCAGGCGGTATTGATGGCATTCGCCCCCATCGCGTCGCGGGTATCATAGAATAAATCCACGACCAGCATCGGGCCAATGGTCGTTGGTTTAAATTGGCGAACCTCAATATCTCGCCCACCGCCGCCTAACTTGACAATCGTCAAGTCGGGGTCATTCACCAATGCTAAAAGCGACTCGCGTTCGGCAAGGACTTGGTCAGCCGCCACCTGTAAATTTTCGACATCCAGCACTTGAATCTGTCCGATCATGATCGGTTCATCGCTGGAAGTGGTGAATCCGCCTCCGCTACGGGCCATCTTCGCCGCAAATGAGCAGGCCGCCACGACACTCGGTTCTTCAATCACCATCGGGACCAGATAATCTTTGCCATTGATTTGAAAATTGGTGGCGACCCCCATTGGCAGGCCATATACTCCCAGCGCATTTTCGACCATCTGGTTAGCTTGCTGCGGGGATAGACCCGTCGCATTTTCCAGAATGGCCTGTTCGGCTTGGTTTAATCCGGCCCATTCGGCAATGATGCCGATGCGTTCAGCCAGCAATTTTTGATAGAACCCCGGTAGACGGGACGAGCGTTGATTTTCCAACGCGGGTACTCCTCGTGTAGATTGAATAATTCAAATCCTATTCTAAAAGACTATCAAAAACTCTCAGAGAGGATATTGAGAGCTATTCTGAGAGATTTTTAAAGTCTATGGTAAAATACTGAACCCGCCGTATATCTGCAAAAACAACCTGAAATGGTGTAGGTACCATTCTATTTTGTTGTGATTTTTAAGGAGTGTTTGCATTGGCAAATCTAGCAGTCACGCCACGCAGCGAAGACTTTTCCGCGTGGTATAACGAAATTGTAGTCCGCGCCGACTTGGTGGATGCCCCCGACAAAACCCCGGTGCGCGGCTGTATGATTATCAAGCCCTATGGTTATGAATTATGGGAAGGCATTCGCGCTGGCCTCGATAAACGTTTCAAGGCGACAGGCCACCAAAATGCCTATTTTCCCTTGTTTATCCCGCTTAGTTTTTTGACCAAAGAGGCGGAGCATGTCGAGGGGTTTTCACCTGAATTGGCTGTTGTGACCCATGCTGGTGGCGAAGAATTAGCCGAACCCTATGTCGTGCGCCCCACCAGCGAAACGATTATCGGCGAGGCCATGTCGCGCTGGATTCAGTCATATCGTGAACTACCTATGCTACTCAACCAATGGGCCAATGTCGTCCGCTGGGAAAAACGCACCCGCCCCTTCCTCCGCACCACTGAGTTTTTGTGGCAGGAGGGTCATACCGCCCACGCCACCTATGAAGACGCCGAAGCCGAAACCATTCAGATGCTGGATGTCTATACCGATTTCGCCGTCAATGAAGCCGCCATCCCGGTCATTCGCGGGCAAAAATCCAATCAGGAAAAATTCGCCGGGGCACTGCACAGCTATTCCATCGAAGGCATGATGGGTGATGGCAAGGCGCTGCAATCCGGCACAAGCCACAATCTAGGCCAGAATTTCGCCAAAGCCTTTAACATTCAATACACCGATGTCAACAACGAATGGCAGCATTGCTGGACGACTTCATGGGGCATGAGTACCCGCATGATCGGCGCGATTATCATGACACACGGCGACGACAAGGGACTGCAGATGCCACCCCGCCTTGCCCCGATTCAGGTTGTGATTGTGCCGATTTTCAAGAACGACGACGAAAAAACACTGGTGTCGCCTGTGGTTGATCGTGTGCAGCAAACTCTGGTTTCCGCCGGAATCCGCGTCACTGTTGATCGGCGCGAAAATCTTTCCCCCGGCTTCAAATATAATGATTGGGAGATGCGCGGCGTTCCGGTACGTATCGAAATTGGGCCGAAAGATGTCGAAAAAGGGTCGGTGGCGATGGCGCGGCGCGATGTCCCCGGCAAAGAGGGCAAGCAGTTTGTCAGCCAAGAGGGATTAGCCGCCCGTGCCAGCGACCTGCTGACCGATATTCACCATAACATGCTGCGGCAGGCGACCGAATTCCGCGATAGCAATCTGGTCGAGGTCGTTGGCAATTATGACCAATTCCGTGAGGTGATTGCATCGGGCCGATGGGCATTGACGTGGTTTGGGGGGGATAAGGAAACGGAAGAAAAAATCAAAGCTGATAATCAGGCTGTGAGCCGCTGTTTCCCACTCGAACAACCCTACCCCGGTCAAACCGGGCCGGATATTGTGACGGGTCAACCCGCCCAACGTATGGCCTATTTTGCGAAGGCGTATTGATTTCTCAATTGGGGAATATTCAGAAGGGCAGCCTTAATTGGACTGCCCTTTTTGATTTATTCGATGCCGTACTTCTCAGCAATCAAATTGACGGTGTGGTGGGTGCGGAACAAGCTGTATAAATCGGTGTGGCCCGGCACCAAATTGAGGATATTTTCGATTTCCATAATCGAAATCCACATCTGAAGCACGTCTGAGTCCAAGCCCGTTGAGGCCTGAATCGCCCCGGCGGTAATCGGGATGTGCTGTTGATAGAGATCTAACAGCATCCGCACAAACGCATCCCGTTCTAGTAACACGCGCTGCACAGCGGGCGAATCCACAATCAGCGAAATGCCCTTGGTACGATAGTTGCTCTGTGGGTTTTCATATTCGTTGATGAGTACCGCGCCATCTTCCATCATGACTTCGACCGCACGCTGGAAGGCTGTGCCCGAATCAAATAGCCGTAGCCGTTTGTGCAGGCTACCCAGCGGACACCAGTCAAATTTACGGAAGCTGGTGAACTGCTCAACACTGACCACCACCCGATACGTCATCTCTTGGATTTCGAGATCGGTTGCGGGGGTCTCATTTTCCGGGTCTTCGGCTGTTGGGAGATAGGATTGGGCCGTCACTATAGGCTTTTCTGGCAGTTGGATGACAGGCACTAAATCCTCGGGATTATGGCGATGGGCCACCAATTCGCGCACCAGAATGCCCTCACGTACCAGCGCATCAATCCACTCCGAGCGCCAATTGTCATCAAGGTTCATGCCGGGGCCATTGAGATCCAAATCCATGCTGATGCCCTTCAGCAAGAACCCATAATTCACATATTCCCAGTTCCGCACACTGAGCGTGTTGGCAACACGATGGACAATACGTTCACGAATCAGGCGGGTGATATTGACAATTTGGTGCTGGTCATTGATGGTCACAATGTTATCGTGGTTGATACGCAGCAACCCAAGCCCTTCGGCCTGTTTCAATAATTCTTCGCCACGTGCCGGACTCGTCACCGTATGAACTTCTACCAATTGGTCAGTCAGGTCGTCGAGCGTCAGGGGTGATCGGGGGCGTTCAGCCTGAAGCAGGTCGCATTGCAGCACCACGCTTGACCATTGGGAGGGTCGGAACGCCAGCGCTTCTCCAGCCGCATCCCGCGTCGCATCTTCATAAATCTGACCGAGTTCGGTATGGCGCTGAAAATGGGTAAAGTCGTCCAGATATTCCAACAAAATGGCGGGATTATTCTCTAATAGGCGGCTGGTGCTGCCATGTACCCCCCAGACAATCACCTGTTTACCCCGTGCGCGGAGTGCCCCAAACACATCGTTAAAATCACGATCCCCACTGGCGACGATGAAAATATCCGAGCTGTTGGATGAGGCGCTGTCGGCCAAAACATCTTTGGCAATCCGCATGTCGGCGCTGTTTTTGCCCGGTAGATTAAACACAGGGTCAATATTCGACAGAGCCAAGCGACTTGGCACATCGTCCGACACTTCACGACCCTGCGTATCCACCAATGGGGGTAGGCTGCCGCGCTGACCCCAAGGGGCATAAGCCGCCATCTGAGTAACGCGACCATGTGCCCGTGCCTGCCGCATCATTGAATCAATCAGGCGATCCATATCAATGATATAGCCCTGTTCATTCAGGCCAATGGTGATATTCTCGAAATCTATGTACATCGAGACGGTTTTGGTCGGGATACCCAAAATCGTTTCAAGCGGCTGGAAAATGATGCCGTTGACTTCCGGTGATTGATCACTCCAAATCCGCACGCGCGCATGAGGGCGAAGATTCACGCGCGTGCGTAATCCCGCAAAATCGGCCCGGGTGGTAACCAACACGAGTTCATCCACTATGTCCGACTCGGCAAAATAATGGACGACCAACGCATCTACAAGGAATGCGCGTTCGGGCACATTGAAAATATGGAAGCCCGTTGTGACGAAAATCTGTTGGATATTAGGCGATACCCGCCCCGGCAACAAATGATGACGGTTCCAATCCGCAGCAGCCACCGCCACCAGCTCATCGGCGCTCATTAAACCAGATGCAAGGGTGGCCCCATTGCGCAGCGCCGTAGCGACTTCATGTAAATCAAGCGCGAGATTTTTCTCGTGCAATCGGGCCAATAGGTCATCTACATCAACAATTAAGTATGCCTTCATTTTGTATCCTTGAGCCGCGAGCGGCTCTGTTTAAACTCTCTACCTTAAAGAATCTTTTTAAAAAGCTAAATTCCCAAATCAGAACATCTCTGATAAGGGAAAAGATAACATTTAGGAGAGCGAATTAAAAAGAGAACACGCAATAGATTTAATATTGTAATTTTTAGCGGACTTCCAAAAATGATTTCCAAGGGATATTCTGGAATAGTTTCCTTAAATTTTGAAACTGCCAATCGTGCAAAATTCCCAAATATTTATTCAATTGTTCCAAATCTTAACATTTTTATTGTAGCTTTGTTCTAATTGAAATACAAGCTATTGGAACAATTTGCACAATATTTATTTGAGAAATTTTTTCAAGCATGATAGTTTTCATAGGCAGTAATAAATACTTGGGCGAACCGATCCGCGTGTTCCTCAAATAAAATCCGACCCAGCAATTCTTCAATCGGCTCTTGTAAAAACGTCTGGCGGGTATGGTCATCCCATTCATCCCACAAAGCCCGAAAACCCGGTTTGTTCAATAGACCACCCAATACATTTTCGGTAATCTCGTGGTTGAGCGAATGTAAAGCGCCCCGGTCTAGGTTGCTTTTCACGTGCAGATAGGCTGGCACAAACACTTCTTCTAGTAAATGTCCCAAGTCACGCAGGTTGACGTCTCGCGCATGGAAATAGGCGGCAAAGCCATCATAACTTTCCCATAGGCGATCCAGTATTTCACTTGCTGCTGACGTATAGATACCCAACTCTACACATCCTTCAAAGTCAGGGTGAGCCAAAAACACATGTCAAAGGGATTATATACCAATTGCGCAAATCCCATATCCCCATCGGTACTGTCTTAATTGACACACACCTATGGTCTATGATAGGGTAAAAGGAGTTCCACCAAGACTTTTAGTAAGGAGGCGTGTCATGATGATTGCCAATGTCGCATTTGTAACCATTTCCGGCGTGCCTTCTGATTCCACAGTGTGTTAGTCCCCTACTCCCAAGACTAAACATCAACCTATCAGAATGTGTCCGGCGGACGCGGCGACCCTTTTGGGGTTCTATGACTGCGTGCCTCGTTTTTCATTTTGACACATCAGGTTTTGCGTTGAACTCAAGGAATTGTTATGACCCCTACCATACAAGGGACTGTATTCAAAAAAACGATTGGTAGTTATACCGTCCATACGGATGACCAAATCTTGGTCTGTACCATTTCCAGCAAATTGCGGAAAAACTTGGTCTATCTGTTTGGGCATTCTGACCCCACCTCGGCTAGCAAGCGGGTGATGGCGGTGGATGACATCCAAAGCATTGACCCCATCGCGATTGGGGATCAGGTGGTATTAACCGATTCAGGCGACGGCACAGGCATGATCGTGGAGGTTTTACCCCGTCGCAACAAATTGTCACGCTTGGCAGCCGATCCCAAAGATCGGGGAAGCCAAAAGCCTATGGAGCAGATCATCGTCGCCAATGTTGACCTGATTATTCCGGTGTTCGCGGCGGCAAATCCCACACCCAAATGGAATATGCTGGATCGCTATCTTGCGACTGCCGAAATCGCCGAAATTCCGGCGGTGATCTGCATCACCAAAATGGATTTGCTGGATGTCCCGCCGCCGGAACTTGAAATTTATCAGCAAATCGGTTATCCGGTCTATCTAACTAGCACCGCCAACCAACAAGGCTTGGATGAATTTCGGGAGGTTTTGAGCAACAAAATTTCGGTGTTTGTGGGTAAATCCGGGGTTGGCAAAACCAGCTTACTCAACGCAATTGAACCCGGCCTCGGCCTACGGGTCAATGAAGTCAACCAGCGCACGGGCAAGGGTAAACATACGACCACCCATCAGGAAATGTTTCCACTGCAAATGGGCGGTGGCATTGTGGATACCCCCGGAATGCGCGAATTTGGCATTTGGACAACCGGGTCGGACGAAGATTTCGCCTATCTTTTCCGCGAGATGCGCCCCTTAATCGGAACATGCCAATTCGGGTTGGGATGCACGCATACGACCGAACCCGGCTGCGCTATCATCGCGGCGGTTGAGCAACAGCAGATTGCCGAAAGTCGCTATCACAGCTATCTAAAAATGCGCGATGGTTGACCTCATGATTGGTATCGGGTAGGGGACAAACATCCTCTACCCAAGACCCAATAACCGAATTCTGTAAATTTTGACGCATCTGTTGACAAGCGCCTTCTCAGGCCGTATTGTATGTGGCGCGTGCTAACCGTCAACTATTGTAAGGAGCGCCCATGCGCGTCCTCATGCTTTCCAAAGCCTGCATCGTCGGCATCTATCAGCGTAAACTTGAAGAAATTGCCCGTCATCCTGACATCACATTACGTGTCCTTGTGCCGCCTTCGTGGAAAGACGAACGGGGTGAAACCAAATTGGAAAGAGCTTTTACCGACGGTTATGAATTGACCGTTACCCCGTTACGGCTGAATGGGAATTTCCATCTGCATTACTATCCCGAATTCGCCAAGCAGCTGCATGAATTTCAGCCCGACATCGTGCATATTGATGAAGAACCCTATAATCTGGCAACATGGTTGGCACTGCGTGCTACTCGCAGAACAAAGGCCAAAACCCTCTTTTTTTCATGGCAAAACATCATTCGGCGTTATCCTCCACCTTTTACATGGATGGAACAAACGGCCCTTCGAGCAGTGGATTATGCCCTTGTGGGGACAGACAGTTCTGCCGAGGTCTGGCGTGCCAAAGGCTATCAAGGCAAACTGGCGGTTATCCCTCAATTTGGCGTAGACCCTGAATTATTCGCACCTGTTGAACGCCCTGTTCACCATAACCCCTTCGTGATAGGCTTTGCGGGGCGGCTGGTGCCCGAAAAAGGGGTGGATTTGTTGCTAAACGCCCTTGCGACCCTCACTGATTTGGAGTGGCGGCTGAAAATTATCGGGGGTGGGCCAGAACGCAACCGATTGGAACAACAAGCCGCACGTCTAAATATTGCAAACCGGGTTGAGTTTGTTGGGCTTGTGCCGTCAATTGAAATGCCGGCTCACCTACAGCAGTTGGATGCCCTCGTAATTCCTTCGCGCACCCTACCGAATTGGAAAGAGCAGTATGGACGGGTGATTATTGAGGCGATGGCAAGCGAGGTAGCGGTGATTGGTTCAGACAGCGCGGCGATTCCAGATGTTGTAGGGAACGCGGGGTTAATCTTCCCGGAAAATAACGTCGAAGAATTAGCCTATCATCTGCGCCGCCTTATGGAAGACCGCGATTTTCGCAGCACACTGGGTAAACAAGGTCGCCAGCGTATTCTAGAAAATTTCACACAGGCCCAAATTGCCGCGCAAACTGTGGCGGTCTATCGGGCCATGCTTAACCAGAATACGGGAGTTTAAAAAACGACAGGCTGTGTTCAATGTCCTCAAGGCGTTCGATCTCAAGGACAACGGTGGGATTGCGCGGTAGTTCCGCCAAACGCGGCAAAACCTTCTCATAATCCAACACGCCATCGTCGAGCGCCAGATGTTCATCAATCTCGCCATAATTGTTATTGATGTGAATGTGGGCAATCCAGCCATTCAAGTCTTGCAGCCAATCTTCTAACAGGAGATGCGAGAAAAGCTGCGAATGGCCGACATCTAAACAGGCCGCCAACGCCGATGACCCGACTTCTTCCAACACCCGCCGAATGATAGATGGGTCAAATTCCCACATATTCTCCAATACTACGCATAAGCCGCGCTTCTCGGCTTCACGAGCAATCGGCTTATAAAACTCGACCATCCGTTTTGTCCAGCCTTCGCGGTAATCATCGTTATGGATCGCCGCAATAAAATTGGCATGGAAGATCAGGGTTTTGGCGTTTAGGCGTTGGGCGATTTCAAAATCACGCAGAGTGCGGTCACGGGTCAGCTGTAGAAAAATTTTGTCAGGGCTACCGGGAGCCATGTCCATAAACGCCCCATGCAGTGCCACCGGGCCACGAAAGCTCTTCAATCGCGCCGCATAATGGGCGACCATCTCCTCCCAATTATCATCATTTAACAAAGGAGGAAAGGCAAATGACTGAATTTCTAGGCCAATTCCTTGTGCAGCAGCAAGGGCCAAACAGCTTTCAAAACTTTCGTGCTTACATGTGATTGAAATCGGATTCATGCGACTGCTTACTCTGGATAATTGACGGTTGAGGCGATAGTCTACAAGAGTTGCCATGTATTATGCTAGAGACTTGGTAAGGATAGGGTTTAAGTTTGGTCAGCCCACAGTTTCAGTTTAGCACAGTTTTACCTAGCCCATACCTACCCAGTGGAGGGATTGACAAGCAATAAACCCTTAACAAAGCCATAATCTCGGCCTTTTCGCAAAAACGGCCCACAATATTTTATATATTTTTCAGAAATCGTCCTGTTAAAGCGTGTTAGAATGAAAAAAGTGTATTGTAGACCCATGAAGTGATTTGAAGGAATAATTCGTATGGATGCCCCCACTGTGCCTGATTTAGTCTTATTTGTGGAAGATAATCCTGATTTTAGGGAAAGTGCCGCAAGTTTGTTAGAAGTGCATGGTTATGAAGTGACACTCGCCAGTGATGGGGTGGAGGCGCTGGAAATTTTGAATCAGAATTCGCGGAAGCCGGATTTGATTGTCAGCGACATCGCTATGCCGCGCATGAATGGTTACGATTTTTTCACTGCCGTGCGTGAAAAACTCAACCTCCGCGATATTCCATTTATCTTCCTTACCGCAATGGATCAAGATGTACAGGTTCGGCAGGGCTGGTTGATGGGGGCGGATCAATATGTTGTTAAGCCGTTTAAACCAGAAGATTTTATTCTGATCCTCAATAATCGCCTCAAACGCAGCCGTGAGATTACCGAACACGTCCATCGCACGATGGAGCATGAAATTGAAAAGATTCGCCATGACCTTGTGCAAGTGGTTTCTCATGAAATCCGCACGCCCCTAACCTATGTGAAGGGCGGTTTCGATTTATTGATGGAAGAATTGATGGAGCAGAAACAACTGCTTCAAGACACCCCCGGCATTGAGGAATATTTCCGGTTGATCCAACTCGGTACGTCGCGGCTGAATCGACTGGCTGACCAAACTGTGACCATGACCGATATTTCTAGCGGGCAGACCAAACGTATCTATGAACTTGAACACGGGCCAGTGGATATGGGCAACTTGATTTCAGCTACCCGCCCCTCGGTTGAAGACTTGGCCCGCCAAGAGAATGTCACACTCAGATTTGAAATTGAATCAGGACTGCACGTTGAAGGCGTCTTGGATATTCTGTCCAAGGCTGTTTCGGAAATCATCCGCAACGCAATTGTGTTTTCCGGCCCGAACAAAACCGTCTATGTCCGGGGCTATGCCGATGGTGATATGGGGGTAATCGAAGTTCAAGACTTTGGACGCGGTATTCGTGATGAAGACCTGCGGCGCGTCTGGGGTATCATGCAGCAGTCGGAACGCATGGATCACCGCCGCCTTGAACAACAGGGTTTTGGCTTGGGCCTGCCTATTGCCCAGCGCATTCTCGAAATTCATCATGGCAATGCCGTACTTGAAAGCGCAGTGGGGCAAGGTACAACCGTTTGGATTCGGATTCCACTCGCCCAATAACGTGATGTATATATAGGGCCGGGGTTAAAACTCGGCCCTTATGACTAAAATCCCAGTGTAAAACCCCCATCTACCAGCACCACCTGCCCGCACATCATCGCAGCATCGGGTGTACATAAAAAGGCAACCACTCCGGCGACATCATCAGTATTTAGATTGCGTTTCGCAGGCGTAAACTCGGCAGCGGCGTCCAATCGGTCTTGCATCACCTCTTTCATGGTGGGGAAATGTTGGAGGGCATCGGTTTCGACAATCCCCGCCGAAACCGCATTCACTACAATACCGCGTGGGGCAAGTTCAACCGCCAAATAACGGGTGACGGCCTCTAATGCCGCTTTCGACGCACCCACCACCACATATTCCGGCAAAACACGAAACGACCCGATACTGCTCAGGTTGACAATTACCCCACCACCGCGTGCCTCCATCATGGGAACAGCGAGTTGAGAACTGAATAAGGCGGAACGGGCATTGATGTTCATCGTCCAATCCCACCCCTTAACGCGCTGATCCATCACGGAGCGATTAAACCCCGAAGCGGCATTGTTGATGAGAAAATCCAATCCCCCATAGGCTTCTTGGGTGGCTTTAAAGAGGGTTTCTAATTCATCCTGTTCGGCAATATTGGCTTTCACAACTTCGGCCCGTCGGCCCAATACGCGAATTTCGGCGGCGGTTTCCTCGGCGGGTTCACGGTTGCGAAAAAAGTTGACCACAATATCCGCCCCTTCTGCCGCCATTCGTAGTGCAATCGCCTTGCCAATGCCCCGCCCGCTGCCTGTGATTAATGCCACCTTGCCAGCAAATCGGTCAGGGTAAATCATCCTGTTCATTTTGACTCCTAAACTTCATAAATAATGGGCTTCAATAAATTCAGGTCAAACTCGCCAAAATGTTCCGGGCCAAGTGCTTCCATTGCCAAGCGTACTTGATAGGCGTCGGCCCTAAATTGGGCCATTTCGATGCCCTGACATTGGTCGGGTAAGGGTTCTAACCATTGCAGTGAACGCAAAAACATCTTTATCGCCCCGTTATAGTTGCCGCGTTGAATTTGATAGTAAGCGACCGCCACCTGTAGAATGCCGCGATATACATCCCGCACCGGGCCAGATTCTGCCATCCATGCTGTTTCAAGGGTTTCATGGCATTCGTAATATTCCCCGGCGTTAAACTCTTCCAGCCCCTGTTTGACTAGTGGCGGCATGGGTTGGGCGCATTGGTCTAATAATTTCTGAGAATCTCTTTCCATCTCATCCAAGCTATACCGAATCATCCCGGCCAATGTGGGGCGCATATTTTCGGCTATCGCATCCTGCGCATTAAAATACCAATCGTGATAAATGGTTACGGCAGCCTGATCGATTATTTCTTCATCGAAATGATAATCAAACGCAATCACCGGAATACGCCGTGTAGCAGGGCTTGTTCTAAGTGCCTGAATTACGTGCTGCACATCATCCAACAGCGCTAGATGGACTAGAATGGCTAAGGGGCGTATTTCAGCGACCTGTTTTACAACCTGCGTAGTATCTAGCGTCCAAACGACCTCGGCTTCCAATTCGGCTGCCGCTTTTTCAACTAATTGGCGCAGAGGGGCATCTTGGACAAATGCAATGATCTTACGGCCATTGGTTGAGGTCATTAGGTTTCCTCTAAGGGTTGTATCTCAATCGAATCCAGCGTCAATGATTGTTCGTGCGGTAAAGAGATAAAACCATAACCAAAACGGCCCTGTGGTGTCACAATGGCATATTGATTATCAATCCACGCGATAAATCCCAATGGGCCACGCGGGGCACACGGCGCATGATGTACGCTTTCACCATCCACCGAAAAGTCCACGCTGTTTGGCCGCCAGATGAGTTCGTAAGTGTGCGGGGTGGCGATATCCACCGTCAACAGTTTTTCGGATACCCCGATTGCTTTCTGGGCAATAGGCCATGTCCGTTGACAAATGGCTCGGTTTCGCATCAACAAAAAGCCGAGGGGCGCAAAGGGCAATAGTGCAAAAAAAGCTGGATTTTGCGCATCAAAGGTCGCAACTTTCCAGCCATACCCCGGTACATCTTTGGCAAGTGCCATGTTATTCGGCGGTGACCCAAAGAAAAACCAGACGGCACGAGGCAATCGTGGTAAATCTTTCCCCGTCGGCATAAACGGTTGATTCCAAAATCCGAAACCCGCCGTTCCACGTAATTCTTCTACCGGATGTGAGGCCCACGCCCGAACCGTCATCTTTAGCGGGGGTCGCCATAAATAATCGCGGCGGCGTAGATGGGCATAATCGTAAATTTGGGCATCGTGATAGGCGTTTTCAGCAGATGGCCCAACGGTACATATCAACTGCGAGGCGTCGCATCGCAACTGACCATTGCCAATGAGCAGTGGCTGCCAGTGGGATTGAAGGGTTGGATGGTCGAAACGCTCAATAATTGGTGCTGACATATGGTTTATTATAGCCAACAGGTATGCGAATTGCTTGCAGTATCGCGTTTTTAATAATTGGAGGGTGAGATTCTCAAGAATTGAGGTACAATAAATCATAAGGATACCCACGTATTTAATTTAATCTTGTTATTTTTAATCAACACTTATTGACAATTCCACTACAATTCGATCAAAATGAGATATGGACCAAAAAATTTAGGGCATTTATTTTTGCAAACCTTTGAATAGGGTTATAAACTGCATGGGTGTTGTTGACCCAGATGAAATAGGATTCCAATGTTGACCCCACGCCAAAGCAGTCGCCCCGGTTGGCTGCTGGCTATTCCTACCCTGATAGTCTTGTTCATCACGCCGCCCAATGTCACAGGTGAGACATTGGTGCTGTGGGTGCTTTTCGCCGTCCTAACAGGCTTTGCACTCAATTTTGGCTTGACATTCACCGAAGGCGAAATCAACGCGGCCTACACCGTCGGGATTATGGCCTTCCTAACCCTCGCTGAACCCAACGACATGGGTGCAGCACTTTGGGCCGTTGCCATCGGGTCATTAGGCGGCGTCCTGATTCGAGAGGCGCGGCGGCTGCATACCAAAGGCGAAAGCAACCGTAAAATCCTTTTGCAAAAAACATGGGAACCCGCCCTGCGCACCGCCAGCCAACTGACCCTCGGCCTTGCGGTAGCGGGTTGGGCTTATCGGCAACTTGATGGTGATTTGCCACTTGAAACGTTCAGTGCGGGAGACGCTCTACCGATTTTAGGACTGGTAGCGGTCTATCTGGCGGTTTATCTGGCGACGGTTGCCCTTAATATGCGCCAAAATGCCATTCCGGTACACCAACTGGATGAAGTAGTGCGCCTCAACTGGCAATCACTAATTAGTGTCCTACTCGTCCCCCTACCCCAAGCCATTTTGGGGGCGGTGGCCTATCACGGCGTATCGCTGTTGGCGTTTAGTTTAATGGTGATTGGCTTCGCGCTATTGGTCGTCGGTGTACAGGGCCTTAGCCAGATTCAGCATCGCTATGAAGGCCAATTGCAAGAGATTATGACGATTACGGCGGTCAGCAACGCCATGCGCTCCAATTTGGAGCTACAGGCCCTCTTGCAGACGATTTATTTGCAGGTTGCCACCCTGCTCGACATCAAAAACTTCTCGGTGGTTCTGTACGATCCCGGTTCGCGCCACCTCAGTTTTCCGCTTAATATACGCGACGGGCAACCGGAACAACGCCCCGGACGTGAAGCGGGTAAGGGCCTGATTGAGCGAATCATCACCAGCCGCAACCCACTGCTGATTCAACAAGAAGCATGGTCATCAGCCGAAAAGATGGATGGTGGTTTCATTGAGTTTCCGGCCTATTCGTGGTTGGGGGTGCCTCTACCTGCCCAAACACGAGTCAGCGGCGCGATAATTGTTTGGTCAGATGGCCCCCAGCGCCAATTTACCGCCAATGACGAGCGACTGCTGATGACGATTGCAGTGCAGGCCGGGTTTGCCATTGAAAACGCCCAATTGTATGAGCAGGCATCTGACCGCATCCGCCAATTACGCACCCTAACACGGGTCAGCGCCCAACTGAGCAGTACGCTGGATGCCCAACAAGTATTGGATCGCATTGGGCCGTATGCTCAACAAGTTGTTGGTGCCTCGGCGTCGGTCATTTTTATGTGGTGGGATGAAGATAAACGCACATTAGCACAGGTGCGGTCAAACGGACTTAAACATGACCCGCCCTATCCATTGCTGGCCAGTGAAACCAATCTTTCGCATCGCCAACAACCGCTGATTATCACTGATTCGCGTACTGACACCCGCGCCGCTGAAATGCGACCCATTTTGGATAAGGATGGTAAGCGATCATGGGTTGAGGTACTCATGCGTAACCCCGAAGATATTTTGGGGGTGCTGGTGGTTTATTATGATATGCCCCACCCTCACGGGGACGAAGATATTGAAGTTCTACGTACCTTTGCCAATCAAGCCGCACTTGCCATCAGCAATGCCCAACTCTATAGCAGCAAAGATGCCGCGCTCAGCCGCCGCGTTGACCAATTGACGCTGTTAGAAGAACTAAGCCACGATTTGTTCTCTAGCCAGCTTGAACGGGATGAAATTTTCCAGCGGGTACTGAAACGTGCTGCCGAGGGGACTGGCGCACATGCCGCCGTGTTGACCCTAAAAGAAGATCATCGTCCGGCTGAACAGGTAGCGGCGTTGGGGTATACATCAGAACTTTTGGCAAAATCCGAAAGCCTGAATCGCATTAGTAAGCACGTGTTTGATACTGGGGATGCCACCCTCGTACCGGATGTCAAAGCTGACCCGGCCTTTGCCACCCCGCGCAAAGAAACCCGTTCATTGTTATGTGTGCCTCTCCTACGTGATATTCAGACCATTGGCACGATTCTGCTGGAAAGTAATGCTGCCGACAGCTTTGGGCTAGAAGACATGCTGTTTTTGATGCAGGTTGGCGCACAAGCCCGCATTGCCATTGATAACCGCCTGTTGTTCCAGAATATCCAAGCCACTCGTGACCGTTTACAGGCGATTTTGGACAGCATGACCGAAGCTGTGCTATTGATTGACAGTGATGGCATGTTGCGGATGGCGAATCCACGCGCCAAAACGATGCTTGATCTTGACCCCGAACAAATTACAGGCCGACAGGTGCGCGAACTACTGTCTACACCCACGATTCAATTCGCCGAGAAATTGGGCCTCGAAACAAATATGCTGCGCGGCCTAACACTGGGATTGATGGCAGGCACATGGAAACCGGAGTCGCATCACACCCCCTATGACCGCAGCGTTTTGGGCCAATACCGCTTCTTGGAACGGGCCGATGTCGCAATTGAGGGCCAAGATGGTCGGGCAATGGGCTGGCTGATGGTCATTCAAGATATGACTGAGGAACGTGAATTGTCACAGGCCCGCGAAGACCTGACCAGCATGATTGTGCATGATCTACGCAGTCCCCTGACCGCGATTAACGCCACACTCAAATTGATCAACAACATCGCCACCAACGAAGACGCTCTTAGCCGCGAGGTCTTGAAACAAACGACCACCACTGCGTCACAGGCCGTCCGAAAACTGCTGAATCTAGTCAATTCGCTGTTGGATGTATCCAAAATGGAAAGCGGCACCATCTCACTTGATCGGTCTGCCGGAAGTCTACATCAACTGGCCGAAGCGGTCATCACCGACCTAAGGCCGTTGGCTGAAGAAATGGAAGTAGCGATCGAAAATCGCGTAGATGAAGCCCTGCCGCCGCTGAATGTGGATATGGACAAGATTGAGCGCGTGGTACTGAATTTGATGGACAACGCCATTAAATTTACGCCAAGCGATGGGCATGTTTACATCAATGCCCAAATTGATGAGTCGCCTAGTCAGAACGGCAAACGCGAGCAGTTTTTGCGGATACGAGTCGCCGATAATGGGCCGGGTATCCCTGACGATTACAAAGAACGCCTCTTTGACCGTTTTGTGCAGATTAAGGAGCAAGCTGGACGACGACGCGGCACAGGCTTGGGGCTGACCTTCTGCAAATTGGCAATTGAGGCACATGGCGGGCGGATTTGGATTGAGGACAACCCCGAAGGCGGCTCGATTTTTAACTTCACCCTACCACTTGCTGTTGGACAAAGCCACGAAGAAACTAGAGCTTAGTTTTTTGGTGATTTGCCCAAAACCGAGATTTGTAATTTCGCCGAGGCCATGTTATCGTAACGCCACTATGGTGAACTTAAACGCAACAATGACCACCCCAATGATGCCCTACTGTATGTGTTGTATGTGCAGCTATTTTTGCGTTGACAGGCGTCTAGGGCAGTAACCTCACCATTTTTTGCCGAGAAATTTACTGAAAGCCGACCCGCCTGAGTCGGCTTTTTTGCTTGTGAAGTCAGCTATACGGGGAGGAAAAAACGCAGTACCCAAAACCATTGAGTTAGGCCAATGATGTACCCAAAACCAATCATCGAAACATTTCTAAGGAGCAAGACCTCATGACTCAAGCAATTGTTACTACGCAATGGGCCGCTGAAAATCTGAGCAATCCCAATATCCGGTTTGTGGAAGTTGATGTAGACACCACCCAATATGAACAAGGGCATCTGCGCGGTGCGGTAGCCTTCAACTGGCAAACCCAACTGCAAGACCAAGTGCGCCGCGACATCATCAGCCAAGAAGATTTTGGGGCACTGCTGAGCAAGGCAGGCATCAGCCCGAATACGCAGGTCGTCCTCTATGGCGATAACAACAATTGGTTCGCCGCCTATGCTTTTTGGCTGTTCAAACTGTATGGGCACGAAAACGTCAGCCTGATTAACGGGGGACGCAAGAAATGGGTGGATGAAGGCCGCGAATTGGTCACCGACGTCGCCAGCTATCCCGCAACCCATTATGTTGTCACCACTGTGAATGCCGACTATCGCGCCGACCGTGATTACATTAAGGCGCGTCTGGATAAGATCAGCCCCAATGGATTTGGTTTGGTAGATGTGCGCTCGGTGGCGGAATATGTAGGCGATGTGATTGCCCCGCCCGGTATGAGCGAAACCGCCCAACGCGCTGGTCATATCCCCGGTGCTGCCAACATCCCTTGGGCTCAGGCCGTTGCCGAAGATGGCACATTCAAGAGCCGCGAAGAATTGGAAGCCCTGTATGGCAATCGTGGTATCACGGGCAGCAACAACGAAATCGTGACGTATTGCCGCATCGGGGAACGTTCGTCGCACACATGGGTCGCCCTGAAATACATTCTGGGTTATGAAAACGTGCGGAATTATGACGGCTCGTGGACAGAATGGGGCAATCTCATCGGCAACCCCATCAAGAAGGGCGCTGAAGCCTAAGAATATTTTCCAGTAGGCGAGTTCCTCCCTCGCCTTGGATCATAAATAAGGTGGATAGCAAAACAACTATCCGCCTTTTTGTTTTAGGCGAGCGGATTAGTTCTGCGCACAGGGGAGAGCGAAGCGGCGGCATTCCTCGATGGTAAATTGGCGCACCCGGCCCTCGGCTTCGAGGCGTGCGATGAGTTCGATGGGTGTTTCAAGTCGATAGCGATGTAGCTTTGTGCTTGACTGCGACCAAAGAATGGATTTTCCCAAGTGCAAATCCCATAACGGCTCGGAGACAACGGTCGGGATATCCATCAACTTTGCGCCGCTGCGGGCATCCCATACCCGGAGGCCCATTTGATTACAGCCAAAAGCTGCCGATTCCAAACAAACCCCGGCCACAACAAGCCGGTCATTGACACTAACTGAGAAATAACTGCGGTTACTATCGGCAAAGACGACCTTGATTTCACCCGTCATGGCATCCAACCGCAGCATATCCGAGCCGTCCGGCACAATCAGCAAATCTGGGCCATCGGGTATTAGGTGGATTTGGGCATTTATCCCCTGATAATTGACTTGTGCGGTATCCAAAACACTGAAATTCGGTGTGCGGATTTCACCTTGCCCCGTCGCCACGTCCCAGATCAACAAGTCCGCAAAAAAATCGCTGGTAGTCGCCATCACGTGGGCCGAGTCGCTGGCAAAAACGAGGTCGGTCAGCGGGTTATCCTGCAAATAGGCCAGTTGGCGCACCTCACCATTTTCCGCACTCACCAAGTACACCCCAAAGGCATTGCCATCATAACCATAGGCCGCAAAATAGCGCCCATCAGGGCTGGCAGCAAACCGAATATTCTCTAGGTTTTCGGGCATTGCAATGATATGGCCTGTTTCCAGATCCCACAGCACAAAATTGCCGCCTTCGGTCTCACCAACGAGAACCCGCTTGCCGTCCCCACTATAAATCACATCGGACAGATTGCGGTTTTCTAGGGTATGGCGTATCTCCCCGGTATTCAAGTCAATCTCATGCAGTTCGCCCGTCCCCGAAAAATAGAGACCACAGCAATCGCTATGATCTTGCAGAGCAGTGGGTAGGGAAATCACGGGTAGGGCAGCACCGCTGACAAATCGCCAGAGGGTCATGGCAGGCAGGAAAAGCTGAGTCGCCTCACCGCTTTCATAGGCCGCCAATAGGGTATGATTATCCGGACCAAACGCCAAGCTGGTAATATTCGCAAATTCAGATTGCGGGAAGGTCAAAAAACGATAGGGTTCATTATCAGCCAGCGACAACGCCCATATTTCGACATTGGCACCATCACTCAAGGCATAAAACGAGCCATCCGGGCTAATGGCAACGGCAATTGCACTCCCTCCGGTTGCATTTGGCATCAAATAGTTGATGTCACCCTCGTTAACATCCCAAATCACTGCGCCATAGGCTCGATGCCCGGTCATCAGTAGGCGTCCGTCCGGGCTAAAAGCGGCGCTGAATAGGCTTGAAAGTCGGTTTGGCATCGAAAACATCAGTTCATGCATCATTTCACCCGTTTCGACATCCACCAACGCCCCGCCAGATATGTCGCTATAGCCCGAAACGAGCATCAGCCGACCATCGGGACTCCATACAATAAGCTCTGGGGCGATGGGCATTTCCGGAATCGGCCCGGTATAAACCTGAATGACTTCACCACTACTGACATCCCATCGAATCACACCGCCGGACGATCCTGATAAGACCTGTGAGCCATCAGCATTGATCGCTACCCCAAAGCCATCCTGTTCAAGCCCCACATACCCTAACACAGTAGCCGGGTCTAGGATGGCAAGTTGCTGCCAGTTTTCAATATCCCAAACCACCGCAAGTCCGGCAAATCCTATCACTACTGCTCGCTTGCCATCGGCGCTAATGGCGATATTTGCCACCCCAAAACCTACCAGTTCGGGTTGTTCGAGGGTAGCGGATCGCAACCGTTCACCTGTTGCCATATCCCATAAATACAGCCCTTCGGCGGGGTTTTCCAAATATGCCCCAATACCCCATTCATAAAAATAGCCGAATGCGGTTTTGCCATCCGGACTCAGGGCCACTTTGATTCTGGCGTTCCCCTCAAAATCCCGAATGGCATAGGGCGCATAGGCGGCTTGGTACAAAACACTCAGTGCATCGGCAGGTGGATTTTCTAGCCGATTGGCTTGGACAGCCAGCGCGACGGCGAGTTCGGGGTCATTATTTGAGAGGGCTTGTTCGGCGGATGTGGTAAGGCTAAGGCTTCGCAGTGAGGCAGCATTACTTTCGGCAGTGCTGGCAGCAGAAACGGCTTCAGCGGCACGATCGGAGGCCTGTGTGCCACGCTGTTCGGCAAGGGAGAGATTGTCCTGTGATTGCAGGAACAAATAGACTGCCAATATCGCCAAGCCGATGGTCATAAGAAGGGCCGCCGTGACGCTTACCAATAAGGTGCGCTGGCGACGGGTTTCGGCAGCACGGCTGGCAAGAATATATTGCGATTGCAAATCCGTTGGGCGTGGATTGACATTGGCGCTCGTCGAAAGCCAATTTTCTGCCGCTTCCAGATCATCCCGAATCAGCAAGTAGCTGACGTTGCGCTGATTATTGTCCCATTCCACTGCCCTAATCGTTAGGCGGGTGTGCATTTTTACATAGTCGAGGTCGGTGTGGATGGTTTCAATCAAGGTGGCAAACGAAGTATCAAAATTATCGCTCTCACGGAAAGGCACCCAGTTGATATGCCGAATCAACTGCCAATTGGCTTGGGCGACATCGTTCCATTTGTTTTGCCCCCAAATGGCCTGTAGATCATCCACCTGAAAATCTCGATGGATCACTGGAATAAACTTTTTGTGGTGCTGACGGGCGTGGGCAATTTCTTGGTGACAGACTTCCGAGATAAGCGAATCCGGACTCAGGATTAGCACAAAGGCGTTGGTGGATTCAATCCCACGATAAATAGCCGTCAGCCATTGATCCCCTTTAGCGATGTCCTCCCAATCAATCCATGCGGCTAGGTCGCGCTTTTGAAGTGTATCTACCAATTTTTGGGCAAAGATGCCATCTTTACGCGAATAGGAGATAAAAATATCGTTTGCCATAGGGTACGCTCCGGCGCGGCGCTGTTTTGTCGAAAAGAAGCTGTAATCCCACCGGTTGATTTTGCGTTATATGCCAAGTCGTGTCAAATAATGAAAAAAGAAGCGTATTTGATGACACGCCTCATGTCGTACAGAGATTTAGAGTGAGAAGCGATGCGTTTTAATCAGGCACAAAGCCAATTTTGTCCAGCATCGGTTGAATTTCAGGATTGGACATAAACAGCCGCCACAATAACCCGGTACGGTGATTTTCGATCATGCCCACAATCGGCGCTTGATTCAAGCCCATGAAAATACTCGACAGATAGCCAACGGTGGGGTTGCAGGCATCGCGGAAACCATAGATGTCCCAGAGCTCTGCCCCCCGGTCAAAATAAAAATGTTTGAGGGCCAGCATGGATTCTTCGGGGGTATATGGAAAAGCGCCTAACGCCCCGGTTGGCGTGATTGTGCCGTTGTCATTGTTCGGGTCGTGGGGTACATAGCCCGTGTGGTCATCACTGGCGGTTAATCCCCAGAAATGTTCCCCATAGCCAACATATCCCCCCGGATTGGCGACACAGTGGCGATAATTGATGAGGCTGATGCGGCGGTTGTTGTCGAAATAATTGGCGTAGCGATCCCGTTTATGGCGCGGGTCGAAGCCCAAAAACGAGTAGTGGGTAAAAAATAATGGGCCACCTGACCCCACTCCAACTGGAAGATTGAGGCCATAATACTCTGTACCATTGCCATATAAACTACCCTCGGTCGTTTGCCCCCAGCCGATGCGATATTGTTGGGCGCGTTCGGTTTGGGAAGCCCACCCGTTATAAAACATCTCTGGCGGAACGGAATGCGTGGGGGAGGCAATCGCCAGCAGATAGGCAATCATGACCTCATTCCAGCCAATCAGCGGGTGATTAATCAGCCAACCGTGTTTGGGTGACCAATGCCAGACTAGAAAATTGGGGTCGTCGGGGAAGCGATACCAATCCCATTCGGTGGTTTCCCAGAGATGGGTAATCGTGGCACGGATTTCCTGCTCCTCTGGTGTCGGTCGGTCAAAATATTGGCGTAACGTCAACAGAGCCTGCATCATAAAAGCAGTTTCAACCAGATCACCCCCATCATCATGGTCGCCAAAAAACGGGATGACCTTGCCCGTGTGACCATCTAGAAAATGCGGCCAGACGCCATGAAAGCGATCCGCCCCACTCAAAAATCGCAGCACCTTTTGAATATGCTGGGTGAACTCGGCGCGGCTGATAAATCCCCGCTCGGCCCCCACAATCAACGCCATCAAGCCGAAACCCGCTGCGCCTAGTGCGATCATGTTAGTATCACCGGGGATACATTCAAGCGCCAATCCAGCATCGGGATGGGCCTGATCCCAGTAGTAGCGAAAATGGGCTTGCTGCACCATCGTAAGCAGTTCGTCATCACTCAATGGGCGAGTGGTGGCCTCAATATGCACATCTGCCGGGTCTGATGCTTGATAAGCCTGATTGACAGCCGTAATGCGATAGGCGACAGTGCGGTGTGGCAGGCCGATAAAATCTACAAAACGCGAATAGGCTGGGTATTGAATTCCAATCGGCTTGAAATCGTGCCCTGCTTCGGCCCGCTCAATCTGGACATATTGCACGGCGGGGTCGGTGATTTTGGCCCACACGAGTTCGACATGTCGATCATAAGCGGTGGCGGAAATCTGGGTAGGCGGGGCAACTGGTTGATGCTGGGGCGCATAACCGATTTTCACGTCGTCGATATAGAGGGTATAGCGTGCGTCACTGAGGCCGCTTTGCGAAAAAATCACTTTGGTGATTTCCGGGCCAGATGGTCGCTTAAACGATATATCAAAATGGGCACTGAGGGGAATTTGGACGTATGTCCACTGCTGGGCGGGCAGCGTTTTAACAGCCAATCTCAGATGAAAAAAGGGACGTATCTCACCATGTACTTCTAACCACACCAAGGGCAAAGACTCCGGTGGAATCGGCGTTGGGGTATAACACCAGAACGATAGCGTATTGCCCTTGAGTCCGGTTTCGCGCCCCCGCCAATACTCCACTAGAAGTTCCGCCTGCCAATGACCACCCGCTTTTGAATGCCATGTTAGTTCCAGACTATTGGGGGGGCTAAAAAAATGGGTATGGCTCAAGGGTAAATGATAATTGATGTGGCGCACCTCACTCTCACCCGAAAAGGTGACATGGCTGAAAAAGTGGCTCTCGAAAGTGCCGCTGTTATCAAAAATCAGGTGGTCATAAATGGCATGTTGCATAACCTATCCCCTTGTGGTTGATAAAATCTTCTCACGATAGTACAGCGCGCTTTGTTTGAAGGTGCGCTTCTGGGTCGCGTAGTCTACATGAATCAAGCCAAAACGCTTATCATAGCCGTGCGACCATTCAAAATTATCCATTAGGCTCCACGCGAAATAACCTTTGACGGCTACCCCTTGGTCAATTGCCTGTTCAAGTGCGGCAAGATGTGATTCAAAATAGGCGATGCGCTGTGGGTCATGAATGGTGCCATCGGCGGCAACCACATCATCAAATGCCGCGCCATTTTCGGTGATATAAATCGCGGCGGGGGCGTAATCTTGCTGTAAACGCACCAAGAGAGTCGTCAATCCTTCGGGGAAAATCTCCCAGCCCAACGCCGTCGTTTCGGCATTCTCCGGCATGATATGACGCAGGCACAGGGGAAGTTCCTTTTCATCATCCAAAACAACGTTGCGGAGATAATAATTGACCCCCAAGAAATCTAGCGGCACAGCAGCAGATTTGATCGCAGCAAGGTCAATCGGCGGCAGATAGGGTCGGACGAGTTCCACTATATCCGCCGGATAGACGCCCTTAAACAAAGGGTCAAGCATCCAGCGATTTAGAAACCCATCCTGACGAAAGGCGGCTGACATATGCTCGGTTTCCGCTGCACCGGGGTAAATTGGATTGAGATTTAGCGAGATACCCAGTCGAGAATTAGGCACGTTTTGGCGAATGATGGGAGACGCCGCGCCATGTGCCAATAACAAATGATGGGCCACTTGATAGGCCGTGGTTAAATCGGTCGTGCCCGGAGGATGTCCACCATAAAAATAGCCTACAAACGCGACAATCCACGGCTCATTGTGGGTTGTCCAATGCTGCACACGATCCCCCAAATGGCGCGTCATGACCTCGGCATATTCGGCAAACCACTGCACGCTGTCAGGATTGACCCACCCGCCGCGATCTTGCAGAGCTTGAGGTGTGTCCCAATGATAGAGGGTCAAATAGGGCTGGATACCGGATGCCAATAATTCATCCACCAAGCGGCTATAAAAATCGAGACCCTTCGCGTTAATCGGGCCGATTCCCGCAGGCAATACCCGCGACCATGCCACCGAAAAACGATAGGCATGTAATCCCAATTCGCGCATCATGGCAACGTCATCACGGTAGCGGTGATAATGGTCACAGGCCACATCACCGGAATCACGATTGGCGACTTTGCTGGGGACAGTATGGCAAAAGCGATCCCATACCGTTTCGCCGCGCCCATCGGTATTCCATGCCCCCTCAATTTGATAACTGGAGGTAGCCGCCCCCCATAAAAAATCATTTGGAAAAGCCATAAGCACAAGTCCTTGTGATGTTCATGAGAAATAAAGAGGGGTGGCCTAATTTGACCACCCCCATGAAATGTCTAACCTCACCCCCGCCACTCTCCAACTTAGCAAGGGGAAGCGAGGAAAGGTAATTACGGTTTAATTCGTGCCGTTTTTGAAGGCTTCCAGATAACTAGGCGTCACGGCATAGTCACCTGTGCTTTCCACAAAGCCCATCGCATTAATCGCGTTTTGGATGTTCGGGTTTTGGGACAGCAGATTCCACACAAAACCGTCTTGATAGTTGGCAATCATCAGCAGGATGTCACCCTGATCAATGCCGATGTGGTCGTAGGAATACCATTGATCCACATCATTGACCGCGCTGACAAACCCGTGTTCACGCCACACCTTCGTACCCCACTTGGTCAACATAGCACGCATATTAGCGAGCGAGGCTTCGGGGGTAAAGGGCAAGCAGGCAATTGAAGCATACGGAGCAATCGTGCCGTCGTGGTTGCCGCCCGTCGCGCCATAGGCCTTGTAACCGCGTGGTCCATCCGAGGCACTGATACCCCAAATACCGCCCTGATAGGTGGCATAGGCATCGGCGTTATCGGCGGCGAACTGGATACTGCGTTCGCAGGCGCGGGTCGTGTTGTTGAAATAGTTGGCGTAGGCGTCTTCCTTACCGCGCAGGTCAAAGAAGGCCAGCGGGTATTGATAGACAAATAGCGGTTCTGCACCAAGATAGATGTATTCGCCCTGTAGACTGACAGGACGATCCCAATTGGCCCACGACTCGGCAGGGATGGGGTGCGTCGGTGAGCCGATACCCAGAATGTAGAGTAGTAGACTTTCATCGAAGTGATCCCACGTGGCGGAGAGGAAGCCAATGTCTGGTTTCCAGCCCATCGAGACCATGTTGCCGCCTGCCATCATCCATTCCCAATCCATGTTTTCATAGAGTTGTTGGGCAAGGGTCGCGACTTCGGTATCTTTGAAATAGGCCCCAGCGGTCAAGGCACCCGCAATAAACAGGGCTGAGTCAATCGAGGAAATTTCGCTGCTCCACACGCGCTCACCCGTCGCCATATCCACAAAGTGATAGAAGAAACCGTGATCGCCTTGCACCCCACCATTGGCAAAGGTTTGCAGCGTGATAAGGGCGCGTTCATAGCCTTGATTGTAGTTGATCCAACCGCGATCCACCGCAATTGGAATGCCTGCCAATGCAAACCCGACCGAGGCGATACTGGCAGGTGAATCTTCAGTATTGCGATCTTTTACCAAACCGTTGGCAGGGTTGGCTTGATCCCAGAAGAAACTGAAGGTCTCGGTGCCGATGGAATCCAGCAGGGCCACATCATCAAAGGTGAGCAGCAAATCCACCTCGGATTGATAGACACCCTCTTGGGAATATTCACCCGCGACCACTTCTTTTTCGGGGGCGGATAGATAGGCCCCACCGAGATAGATCGGTTCGGTTAGCGGAACTTTGCCGCTGGCATCTTCAAAGAAGAAGGACAGGTACAACTCATATGTGCCGCCTTCTTTGGGATTACGCATGGGAACAAGGGGTACATAGACAATGCGATTCCAACCGGTTGTCAGTTGGAGCGCACCACCAAACATGCCGCCGACCCATGCCCATTCGCCCGTCGTATCACCCATCCCCATAAAGAATTTATTGGGATTCATGGCGTTACCTTCGGGCAGATAGACATCAAGTTCAACCTGCGTGTACTTGGCCCAATCTGCCAAATCTGCTGCGGTGATTGGGAACGCCAGTTTAGTTTCCGCCGAGCCGCCGCTGGGCATAATTTGGAGGGAGGGAGCGCCGTCGGGGGTCAATATGTCATTGCTAACCGCAAACGTTGATCCGCTGTTGTCATCACCCAAAACCGCAATATCTTTGGCCTCCCATGCGGCCCAACTAAGGGTTTGATCCGCTTCACCGGGGACGGGCATGGTATGGATGCTGCCTAGATTGAAGGGTTCGGTCAAGATGGTTTTGTTGCCATTTTCATCGGCATACATGAATGCGAAATAGATGAAATAGGCACCATTGGGATTGGGCTTGCGCATGGCAGGGTCAATATCAAAAATGATCTTGGCCCATTCAGTGTCACCTTCAAAAACGCCCCAAACACCGCCGACCCATGCCCATTCGCCTGTAATGTCCGCCATACCCATGAATACCTGATTGGGATTAACTGCATTGGAGGGGGACAGGTAGATTTCCAGTTCAATGCGGCCCAGCGACCATGTCTGCAAGTTCGCACCGCTGACAGGGAAGGCCAGTTTGGTTTCTTCAGTTGTGCCGGAAGGAATGACCTGTAGCGATGAGACACCCGACGCTGTGAGAATATCTTTGCCTTCCGTAAACGATGAACCCGTGTTGTCGTTGCCGATCATGCCGGGGTTCTTGGTTTCCCAAGTCGCCCACAAAATACTTTCGGGGGCAGCGGGGGATACAGCAGCAGTCGAAGCGAGGGTTGCCCCACCCAGATAGAAGGGTTCAGTCAAGGGGGCCTTGGTGCCACCCTCATCGGCGTTGAAGAAGGAGAGGAATAAGGAGTAACTGTGGTCAGCAATGGGTGCACGCATGGCATTATCGGGCGTGTAGACAATGCTGTTCCAGCCAGTGGTCAGTTCGGTGGCCTCACCAAAAATACCGCCGACCCATGTCCATTCACCACCAATATCAGCCATGCCCATGAAGAAACTATTCGGGTTCAGGGCGTTGCCTTCGGGTAGATAGATTTCGAGTACGACCTGATCATAGGCTACCCAGTCCGCCAAATCTGCGCCCGTGAAGGGGATCGCCAGTTTGGTTTCTTCGGACGTGCCATTGGGGGTTACTTCCAAACTAGGATTGCCTGCTGGAGTTGTGACCACGTCGCTAGCGGCAACGGTTGAACCGGAGTTGTCATCACCAATCATGGCAATGTCTTTGGCGGTCCATGCAGCCCAACCAATCGAGCCTTCTGCGGGGGCAACTGTAGTCTCTTCTTCACCACCAGCATCAGCGGCGGCTTCAGCACCACTCAGGGTCGCGCTACCAATGTAGATGGGTTCGACCAGCGGGGTCTTGGTGCCCGCTTCATCGGCACTGAAGAACGAGATATACAACATATAGCTGTGGTCAGCAACGGGGGCACGCATCGCTGGATCAAGCGGGTAAACAACGGTATTCCAGCCTGTGGTTAGCGCTTCAGCCGTGCCGAAAATGCCGCCGACCCATGCCCATTCACCACCGACATCCGCCATCCCCAAGAAAAAGCTGTTGGGGTTCACGGTGTTGCCTTCGGGCAGATAAACTTCGATGGCTAACACACCAAGGGTCGCCCAATCCGCCAAGTCTGCACCCGTGAACGGTACAGCCATCTTGGTTTCTTCGGAGGTGCCATTGGGGGTCAATTGCACGCTTGGGCCGCCAGCGGGGGTCAGAACGTCTTCGCTCACCGCAACGGTTGAGCCAGAGTTGTCGTCACCAATGGCCGCAACATCTTTGGCATCCCATGCCGCCCATGTCATGCTCTCGCCCGCGCCTTCATTGCCACCAGCGGCAGCACCATCCGCACCACTCAGAGTCGCACTACCTAGATTGAAGGTTTGGGTAAGAACTGTTTTTGTTCCAGCCTCATCCGCATTAAAGAACGACATATACATCATGTAACTGTGATCGGCAACCGGGGTACGCATGGCTGGATCGAGCATATAAACGACACTGTTCCACCCTGCGGTGAGTTCCGCCGCTGCGCCAAAAATGCCACCGACCCATGTCCATTCGCCGCCGACATCCGCCATGCCCATGAAGAAGCTGTTGGGATTCACGGCGTTGCCTTCGGGGAGGTACACTTCCAATGTCACCGTGCTGTAGGCGACAAAATCGGCTAAATCGGCACCTGTGAACGGCACGGCGAGTTTGGTCTCTTCGGAGGTGCCGTTAGGAGTCACTTCCAAAGTAGGAGTACCAGCCGGAGTTGTGACCGCATCGGTCACCGCAACAGTAGAACCAGAATTATCGTCACCAATGGAAGCAACGTCTTTGGCATCCCATGCTGCCCAAACGACGCCGTCATCCTGCGCAACCGAGACGGGGGGGTGTATGCTAATTGCAAGGGTAACAACCATCACCCCGCACAGCATAACCTGTACAAGTTTTCGTAACATATTGCCTCTAGCTCCTTACCTAAGTCTCTGTTTATGCCGCCTATTCAGCGGGGAAAATCTATTTTGAAGATGAGTATAAATCCAGAGACAAAATCTGTCAAAGCGCTTTTACAAAAATGTCGAAAATCTAGCCAACTTGTAGGCAAGAAAAAAAGATTTGCACATTTTAGAGCCACTTGTTAGAATAAAAACGTTTTAACAAAAAGTTGGGCAGGACGATCATGACGGCTACGATTTTTGACGTTGCAAAGCATGCCGGGGTCTCAATCGGTACGGTATCAAGAGTCCTCAATAATAAAGATCGGGTGAGTCCAGCGACACGAGAACGAGTCTTAAAAGCCGTTCAGGAACTCGACTATCACGCCAATGCGTTTGCACGTGGTCTTGCCAGTCAAGAAAGCAACACGCTGGGATTAGTCATTCCTCAAGTGAACGATCCGTTTTTTTTCCAAATCGTGCGGGGTGTTGAGGACGCGGCAACAGACGAGGGCTACAGCCTATTGATTGCCAGCCAACCGCGACCCGCCCACGAACACCGCTATCTGGATTTGTTTCGGCGGGGTAATGTGGACGCGATGGTATTGGTGGCGATTGATGTCTACATTCATGAGATTCAGCAAATCGCCGCACGCGGAGTGCCGATTGTATTGGCCCAGCAGGATGTTGGGAAGAATATCCCAGCATTTTTGTCCGACAATTATGGTGGCAGCCACGCCATGACGGAGCATTTATTGGGGCATGGCTATCGGCGTTTGGCCTATATCGCGGGGACAAATTACACCCCCGACAGCCGCGAACGGTTACGTGCCATGCAGGATGTCTTGGCTGAACATGGTTTGAGTGTCAGTCCAGAATACATCATGCCGGGGGATTATCTGCAAGATAGTGGGTATCGGGCCATGATGGAATTATTGCAGCGGCCTGTTTTACCGGAGGCGGTATTTGCAGCCAATGACCAGATGGCAATTGACGCGATTCGGGCCATCCAAGAAAGCGGCCTGCGCGTTCCAGACGATATTGCGGTGGTGGGATTTGATGACATTCCGATGTCCAGCTATGTGTCACCTGCCCTCACCACGATTCAACAGCCAGTCTATGAAATGGGCTGGCACGCCGCCAAACGTGCGATTGCCATGATTGGGCCAGAAGTCAATGTAGAAGAACGGACATTAGCCTCCCCACGTGTGATGCTGCTGCCCGCGTCGTTGGTAGTTCGCAAATCCTGCGGATGTTGATTGTGTAAGTCTCTAACAGGGTCTGTAAAAAGCCTTGTTGGCTTGTACGGGGAAGACGCTTCCCCAAAAAAATTTCGCCTATTGTAAAAGCGCTTTTACAAGAAGGAGGCAAGGTAAATTTAGAGCAAACGCAACCCAGTTCAACCAAACTGAAGATCGTTAATGAGTTGAGGAGATAAAAATAACCATGTCACGCTTTTTTGTGCGTTCGTTGATCGTACTCGTTGTTATTGCCGCCATTGTTGCTCCAAATTTGGGCATCACTCGCGCCCAAGATGAACCCCCGATGGCAAATGAATTGCGCGTGTCAGTTGTAGCTGGTGCGATGCAAGACACCATGACTCGTCTCGTTGCTAAATACAACGAAGCCAACCCCGATGTGAATATCACCCTAGAACTGGAACCCGAAGGTGGTCAGTTCCAAGCCTTGATTGCCGCTGGCAACCAACCCGACCTCATCATCACCTCCTTTGGCCCACAATTGGGCACGTTGGCGGAACAAGACGCCGCCCTTGTGTTGGATGATCTACCCGGCGCAGATGAACTTTTTGCCCGTGTCGAACCCGCCTCCCTCCAAAAACTGTATGGTCATCAATATTATGTCCCTGTTGGCGCGGACGTTACCCTGATGATCTACAACAAAGCCCTGTTTGAAGAAGCAGGCCTTGACCCCAACGCGCCCCCTGTCACTTGGGACGAATTCCTTGCCGCCGCCGCCGCCATTGATGCGCTGCCTAACCGTGAAAACGGCGATGAAGTCTATGGCACGGTGCTGTGGAACGAAGCCCTGCAATGGGGTGGCTGGTATTGGAATATGCTCCAACCAGTCTATCTCAACGCCAATCAGGGTGAATGCCAATTGTTGAACAATTTGGCGACGGACATCGTGTTCGACCGGGAAGAATGTGCGCTGGACAAATTCTTTGGTTTCCTCCGCGAAGCCCAACAGTATGCCCCACCCACTATGGAAAAGAACTTCTTCGGGCGTGCGATTGGCATGTGGATGCAATATGGCTATTCATGGAAACCCAATCTCGAAAACGCGGTGGGTGGTGAGATGGTCATTGGCGAAGATGTCGGCGTCGCTCCTATTCCAGTTCCGAATGAAGGCGACACCAGCTTTACGACCTACGGTGGACGCTCCATGATGATTCTCAAGACCAACCCCGAACGCGAAGCCCGCGCATGGGATTTCCTGAAATTCGTTATGGAAGATGCCAACAACTACCAATTCATCACCGAACTGGGCTATCTGCCTGTGTTGACCAGCCTGAAAGAGGATGCCTATTTCCAAGACCCCAGCCGCTTGCCGTTTGTGCAGGTGCTGGAAAATGGGTATGTGCCCGAACAATTTGCAACGGCTGAACGAGTCGCCGTAGCGTTGCAGGGTGCTTATCAGGAAATCGTGGTAGAAGGTTCGGTAGCACTCGAAGAAGCAGTCGGTTACGCTGCTGAAAAAGCCCGCGAGGCGATTGCCACCGAATAAGCATTCTCCCTACTCCAAACCCCTCCCATTCTTTATCTGGCGAGGGGTTTGGGCTAAGGTTCTGTAGTGCCGTTAAATAGAAATTGAAGGGAAGCCAAAGTCTTATGAGCGCGATTGCTGCCGAGGGCCAAAACAGTATCGCCAGCGTTTCGTCAAAGCGACACACGACTCTTTTACATCGGATGCGCCGGAATTGGTGGGGCTATGTGTTTGTCTCGCCTTGGGTGGTTTTGTATATCGTTTTTGGAATCTACCCGCTGATTCTCTCATTCTTTTTGACCTTTTTTAATTATTCTTTTGTGAACCCCGAAAACCGCCAATTTGTCGGCATCGGTAACTGGGTACGTGGCATTGAAGACCCTCTGTTTTGGAAGGCCATCTTTAACATCGTCCTCAATCAGTCGGTGTTTATTTTCCTCAAAAATGGCTTGGGCCTGTTGATCGCCTCGCTTTTATTTAATGTCAAATTTGGCGGACGGTTGCTGCGAACTATCTATTTTCTGCCCGTTATCACCTCCACCGTTGTATTGATGACAATTGGCGATAACCTTGCCAGTCCGGGTGGGCCGATTCAAAAATACCTCATAGATTTACATCTACTTGATGGGCCGTTTTTCTGGAAGTCCGAAGAGACGTGGCCCATGATTGTGATCGCGCTCATCAACACATGGAAATGGTTTGGCATCAGCACGGTCATTTTGCTGGCAGGTATGTATTCGATTGATGCTCGGCTCTATGAGGCAGCAGCAGTAGATGGTGCTAATGGGTGGCAAATGTTCACTTTTATCACCCTGCCTACCCTCAAACCCCAGTTATTTTTCCTGCTCGTGGTAGATGTTATCAATGGCCTGCAAATGTTCGGCGAGGTTTTTAGTATCGGCTTTAATGTGTATGGCGGGATCAACAATCAAGCCCTAACACCTGTGCTGTACTTATATGCCCAAGCATTTGACCGTTCCAATGTCGGGTTTGCGTCCACGTTGGGGTTGCTGCTGGCCTATATCATCGCCGCGCTGACCTTCTTACAATTTAAGTTCTTCCGTAGCGAAGAGAATTAGGGAGGGCATGTTGAAACGCGCAAAGGCTTTTTCGCCCACCACGATTTTGAGTTATGCCATTTTGTTGCTGGGTGCTTTCTTCGTCATCTACCCGTTCTTTTACATGATCAACAACTCAGTAAAGACCGGGCAAGAGATTATGCACTCCCCAACCGCCCTGCCGGAAAAGATCGTCTTTACGGGCTATACAGGCGTATTTGATGAACTTGATGTGATGCTACTGTTCAAGAACTCGGTTTTCTTGGCGGGGTCAATCACCATCCTCAACACTATTTTTAGCGCGTTGGCGGCCTATGCCTTTGCTAAAATTCCCTTTCCGGGGCGGGATAAAATTTTCAGCTTCATGCTGCTTACCATGATGATTCCCGGCGTGTTGTTCCTCATCCCGACCTATGTGTTAATGTATCGCATCGGCTGGGTAGGGCATTTTGAGGCTCTGATTGTGCCTTCAATTGTGTCGGTGTTTAACATTTTTCTAATTCGCCAATTTATGTCCGGCATCCCTGATGAATTAGTCGAGGCGGCACGGATTGACGGCGCAGGCGAACTGGTAATCTTTTTGCGGATCATTTTGCCGCTGGCCCGTCCGGCATTGGCAACCGTTGCCATTTTGACGTTTATGGGCAGTTGGAACGACTTTTTTGGCCCCCTGCTCTATCTCAATCGACCCGAACAATGGACACTGCAATTGGGCCTGCTACAATTTCGCGGCACCGTACCGGGTGAAAATGCCCAGCAAATTTGGGCACTTACCACAATTATCACCGTGCCGATTGTGGTGGTGTACTTTTTCATCCAAGAGCAGTTTGTCAAGGCCTTTGCCAACGTGTCGTTGAGTAAATAGAGGGGGATGGAACAATGGCTCAAACAACCCTTACACAAGCTCCCCTCGCTGAAGTTGTTGCTACAGCACCGACCCCCCAAAGCCGGGTAAAGCGGTATCGGTGGGTCTTGCTGTTTGTCGGTCTAATTGTCGTTTTTGCTGCCACCTATGGCCTTGCGTGGTGGAACGCCTACCGCCTGACCAACGATTATCTGGATGATGCCGATGCCAGTTTTGAGGCAGGCAACTATCTGGATGCCCTGACCGGCTATGAAAAATATGACAAAGAAAAAGAAAAATATGTAGAGTATGGTGGGTACATGCAGGTACAGCGCATCTGGGAAAATGATTATTCCTATCCTGTACCCGACGGCGTCCAACGTGCCAAAGACCGCATCCACGAGATTGTTTACGAACGCTTGACGATTGAAGACGCCGAGCAATTTGTCCAAGAAAATATCGGACGCACCAACCCCTATATGGGCATGATTTATCTGCGGCTAGGTGAATTATATGAGGCGGATGGTCAACTGCGGGATGCCGAAGATATTTACGAATCCATTCCCGACCTGTTTCCCTACGACAAAACATTGCAGGCCCAAGCCGCCGATGATCTGGCAAAATATCGGCGTAATATCCTTAAGAACGAAACTTTTGTAGGAGCGTAGTTGTTTCATGACCCAACTGCCGAATAAATATGGCTATTTCAGTGATGACGGCCTTGAATATGTAATTACCTGTGCCGAAACGCCCATGCCTTGGGTCAATGTGTTGTCGAACGGCGATTATGGCTTCGTCATTTCACAGGCGGGCAGCGGATATAGCTGGCGCACCCATGCCGGTTTGAATCGCATCACCCGCTGGGATCAAGACTTAATCCGCGACGAGTGGGGCAAATATTTGTATATCCGGGATGCGGCCTCCGGCGAATTTTGGTCGCCGACTTTGCAACCGTGCGGCGAACACTTGCAGGATTATCGTGTGCGGCATGGCATGGGCTACAGCATCATTGAAGGGCGGCAGGCCGGCATCGCCAGCAACGTCACCTATTTTGTGCCGGAAGATGATCCGTGTGAAATTTGGGTAGTGCGGCTGAAAAACGAGAGCGATACCCCCCGCCCATTGCAGCTATTCACCTATTTTGAATGGTTGTTAGGCAATGCCCCCGACTGGCATCGGGAATTTCACCGCACGTTTATTGAAACCAGCTATCACGAGCAAGGTGTGCTTCTGGCGACCAAAGTGATGTGGGAACTGCCCGTCCCATCCAAAACGCATTGGAATCTGTCGTGGCCCTATATGGCATTCCACAGCGCATCGTTGATACCAAGCGGCTATGATGCCGATAAACGCGATTTTCTAGGACGGCATGGCAGTCCACACAATCCCGCCGCTGTTCGCACAGGCCAATCCGGTCAACATATGGGCCGTTGGGGGGATGCGATTGGTAGCTTACGGCATGACATCACCCTTGCCCCCGATGAGGAACGCGAAATTGTTTATACGCTTGGGGCAGCCGATAACCCCGAACAAGCCCTCGCCCTCAGCCAAAAATATCGAGATGGGGTAGCCGTCCAAAATGCCTTAGAGGTCGTCAAAAAATACTGGCGCGGCATCACCCAAGCGCTAACTATCGAGACGCCTGACCCGGCCCTGAATGTTTTTGCTAACGGCTGGCTGCAATATCAAGCGATTTCAGGCCGTATCAAAGCCCGTACTGCCTATTATCAAACAGGTGGGGCATATGGCTTCCGTGATCAATTGCAAGACAGCCTTGTGTGGTTGCTGTTGGGTCAACCGGAAAAGACATTGGCCCAAATCCACTTGCACGCCGCCCACCAATATCAAGATGGCATCGTGCTTCATTGGTGGCATCCCATCGCTGACACCGGAATACGCTCCGATTACAGCGACGACCTATTGTGGATACCCTTTGCAACGCTGCATTACCTGTACGAAACAGGTGATTTTGCCTGCTTGGATGCTGAGATTCCCTATTATGATGGTGGAGTGGGTACGCTCAAAGAACACTGTATGCGCTCGTTTGAAATGGCGCTCAGTCGGCGCAGCCCACGCGGCCTGCCCTACATTTTGAAGGCCGATTGGAATGATGGTCTAAATGCCGTCGGTGCGGAGGGCAAAGGTGAAAGCGTCTGGATGGGGCATTTCCTGCATTATCTGCTGCGGGCATGGGCCGAACTCCCAATCGAAGAGGCATCAATCAAAACCCGCTTTGAACAGGAGGCTACCGCCGTCCGTACCGCTGTCAATCAGCACGCTTGGGATGGGGCATGGTATTGGCGGGCCACCACCGACGCGGGTGAATTGGTTGGGTCGCATCTCTCGCCGGAGGGTCAAATTTTCCTGAATGCCCAAACATGGGCGGTACTCGGTGGTACAGCGGACGCTGATCGGGCACGCTTGGCGATGGCGTCGGCGCGTGATCAGCTCTTTTCACCCTATGGCCCACTGCTGCTTGCCCCGGCCTATTCCATCCCCGACCCACATATCGGCTATCTGTCGCGTTATGCCCCCGGTACACGGGAAAATGGCGGCGTTTACTGCCATGCAGCATGTTGGGCGGTCTTGGCAGAACGCAAACAAAACGGCATGGTATCGGCCTATCAGGTTTGGCGTAGTTTTTGCCCACCCGTGCGCGGTGAAGACCCCGATGTGTATTCGGCTGAACCGTATGTCATGCCGGGGAATGTGGCCGGCCCATTGGCATCGCAACCGGGGCAAGGTGGATGGTCATGGTATACCGGATCGGCGGCATGGTATCTACGGGCACTGACAGACGGTGTGTTGGGTATCGAAAGCCGACTGGATGGCCTGCGCGTCAAGGCCGAACTGCTCCCCACTTGGAATCAATACCATGTAAAACGTCACTATCGCGGGGCGGTTTATGACATCACCGTGCGACGTGCCAATATCGCTGAAAAAGTAGGCTGTCGGGTCAATGGGATAGATTGGCAGGGCGAGTTTTTACCAATCGCCCAAGCAGGGACGACCCAATTGGTTGAAATCATCCTGCCTGCTTAACCATTTCTATCCCATCCGAGCTTGCTCCTGATACTACACCAAATAAGCCCTTTCCTAGATGTGGAGGGGCTTTTGATTTCTCGGCAAACACGAACGGCGAAAGTAAATCATGCCAGCTAAAACAGCCATAGGCCACCTTGACAAAATCATAACATACCATACGGGGCATCAAGAGAAGCGGCTAACGTAAAGCACTAAAATTATGTGAGGATTGTCCATGCGGAAATCCAAACTCTATGGTAATCTCTTACCGAATATCGTAGGCCGGTTGTCTACATACATGTAAAAGGACATCTCAAATGAAAAAGTCTTTTAAGTATTTTAGTATCGCAACCTTGGTTGTGATCATGCTTGTAACGGCCATTGCCCCCTCAATGGCTGCCGATTCCGTTCGTACCTCCAAATCAAATAATGCTCAACTTCCTGCTGTTGACCTGCTGATGTGGTCAAAAGAAGGCGAGACATTCCACACCGATACCAAGATGGCAGAAGCCTTCGAAGTTTGGGCAGCTGAAAATGCTCCCGGCTCAACGCTGACCATCGAAACATTGGACGTGGAAGAACTGCGTCAAAACATGCAATCCGCCGCGTTGGCTGGCGAAGGTCTGCCTGATTTCCTGTGGACCGTTGCCGACCATGCCGGCCCCTTCACCGAAGCTGGTTTGGTTCAGCCGCTCGACGAACTGTTTGACACGAGCGTCTATCTGAACACCGTCGTGTTGAATGGCGAAACATGGGGTATCCCCTTCAGCGCTGGCAACCACCTGATGCTGATCTACAATAAGCAATTCATTGAGACGCCTCCTGCGACAGTTGAAGAACTGATCGAGATGAGCGCCACACTCGCCGCCGACAACGCCGATGTTGAAGGCTTCACCCCCTTCCTATTCAGCCACGGTGAGAGCTTCTGGGTTCTGCCATGGATGCAGGCAATCAACCCCGACGGCGTGCCGTTTGTTGGTTTCGCAGCCGATGGCGTTACCCCCGACCTGAATAACGATTCCTTGATCAAGACGCTGGAACTGCTGGCGAGCTTCAAGGAACTCGGTGTGACCTCCGCCGAATGCGATTACAACTGCCTCGACGGTCTGTTCAAAGAAGGCAAAGCTGCCATGACCATCAATGGTGACTGGAGCCTCGGCGGCGAGACCGGTATGATTGCAACCCTCGGGGCCGACAATGTTGGTTTGGCTCCTTGGCCCATGTTCGAGGGTGGTCAACCTGCCCCGCTAGTGGGCGGTTCCTATGCCATGATCCCCGCCGCGACCGAAGGCGACAAACTGGATGCAGTCGTTTCCTTCCTGACCTGGTACACCACCGACGTCGCAACCGTGTTGGAATACACACTGGCTCAGAGCCGTCTGCCCGGTTTGCTGGCTGCTTTCGATGATCCAGCGCTTGCCGAAGACCGTCTGGTTGGTGAAAGCGCCGCCGCCCTCGCGACTGGCGTTCCTCAACCCGTGAACGTTGAAATGCGCTGCATCTTCGACGCCATCACCCAGCAATATCAGGCCGTGATGAGCGGTAGCGCAGCACCGGTAGATGCCGCTGCTGAAGCGCAGGCTTTTGCTGAATCCTGTATTGCCGAGCTGCAATAAGCAAATCAGCATTCGCAATTGAATAGTTGATTAATAACAGCGAGGAGGACAGGAGGTTTCTTGTCCTGCTCGTTGTTTTTTGATGTTAAGGGAACTATAGAATAGGGAATTTGTGATGCAAGGCTTAACATTTGACATCGCCGTAGAGCGCTTGCTTGATCTCCTACCGCTACTGGGTATGACGGTCCTCGCAATCATCATTCTAGAACCTGCACTCTACCTTTTGCTCACGCGAGTCTTTAAGACAAAGTACGCGCTGCCTTTTACGTTGGTGGCTCCGGCGGTTGTCGCATTGGCGATCTTTACGGTCTATCCTTTCGTTTTTAATATTCAACTCGCCTTTTCAGATTTGCGCCTAAAAACCATCTCCTGTTATATCTCAGAAGAGAATATTACGAATGCGCCCTGTTCGCTTGGACAGGCAGCCCTGAATGCCGATGCAAACATCAACCTCGATGAAATCCCCGTGCGCGCAGAGCCTTCGGAGACGGCTGAGGTAGCCTTTACATTACAAGATGGTGATGAAGTGCGTGTCACTGGCCGTTCCAAAGCAGTCGGCTATACGGCGCTGACAGGTTTTGCCACCTCTGAAACGGGCACGGTCTGTAACCCCTTAGATGCCGCCTGTGTTCAGCGTCAACGTGAGGCTGAGGCCGCGCTTAAAGTCCAAGACGAACGCTACTGGTGGGAAATCAAAACATCCAGTGGACAAGTGGGTTGGATTCCAGACGTCACCTTTTTCATGTCCGGGGATGCGGACGTCTATGCTGAATCAGCGGCAGGGGGCGACGTTTTGGGAAGCGTTATATCGGGCGAACAAGTACGCTTGGTAAAACGTGAAAGCGAAACATGGTATCAAATTGAAACCGTCGATGGCATTATCGGATGGGTGACGGCAGAACCACGCCAAATTAAGCTGTACATCCCGGCGGCAACGTTAACAGTCTACGATGACCAAAGCACGGATAGCGAGGTCGTCGGTGAAATCAGTGCCGACCAAGAAGTCAATATGCTGCGTGACCAACCCTTGACTTGGTACGAAGTTGAGACAGGCGAAGGCACTGCGTGGATAAATGCAGAACTGCGCGTTACCGAGTTATATCGCCCGTCGGGGGATGTTCCACTCTTTAGTGAGGCTAACTTTTTGACGGAACAGACTATTACCTTGACCGCCGATCAAAATGCCCGCCTCACCCGCCGCCAAACTGAGACTTGGTATGAAGTGAGTGATCTCAGCGGCCAGCGTGGTTGGGTCAATGTACAACCAGAAACCGTCGAAGCCTTTGAAATCCAAGAACCGCAGGACATCCTGAGCGTTGCAGAAGGGGCTGATATTCAGGTACTCGGTAGCGTGGAAGCGGGTGAACTGGTCGTTAATCTCAGCAGCACCACTGTTGAGGACACTATCTGGTACTTTATCCAGACCGATCAGAATGTCACGGGATGGGTAAAAGCCACGCCTGAAGCATTCACCGACATCGTGATCGTCTCTGAAACAACCGCCATGATTGCTAATTTGGAAAGCAATCTGGTAATCGCTACTCTACCCGGCGGGACACAGGTAGAGGAATTTGATAGCAGCGAACTGACTTGGTATGAACTACGCCTTGAAGACGGCACATCCGGTTTTACCAATATCAAGCCTGATAGTATCATCGAACGTTATGCTGCTCCTGCCGAAATCAGCGCCTATGCCGCGTTTGACGATACCAGCAATGTGGTGACGACCATTGCTGAAGATACGGAAATCAATATTCTCAGTACGCAGGACGCCCCTTGGTATCAAATCCAAACCCGTGATGAAGCGCGTCTGCTTGGATGGGTAAACGCTGATCCGGCTGAAGTACGCACCATATTCACTAATTCTGAAGATGGCCCACTTCATGCCGAGCCGTCTCATTTGGCTGAAACGTTGGCCGAGATCCAAAGCGGCGATTCTGTGCAGGTTAAAGATGACCAACTACGTTACTGGCATCAAATCCGCACCGAGACTGGTATTGTGGGTTGGGTTGAAGCCGTGCCAAAAGAGCGCGTAACAACCGATCGTGAAATTGTCCTCTACAGCCTAGAATATGGCTGGAACAATCTTAAACAGGTGTTTGTAGATGAAGACCCCGAAACAGGCGAAATTCTTGGCTGGGGGCGCTTGCTGCAAACGGAAAATTCAACCTTCCCGCGTCTGATGCGAACCACACTGATTTGGACGTCCTTCAACGTCATCTTCCACCTGCTTTTTGGCATGATTCTGGCGTTGATCCTCAACCAAAAAGGGTTAAAGGGTACAGGCATCTATCGGGCCATCATCGTCCTACCGTGGGCCATCCCGCAGGTCATCATCGCCCTTGCTTGGCGTGGCGAATTCAACTTCCAATTTGGCTTCGTCAACGCCCTTGTCCAAGAACTAGGCTTCGAGCCTATACAGTGGCTGTTTAAGCCCACCCCGGCTTTGGTCGCAGTGACGTTCGTCAATATCTGGTTGGGGGTTCCCTTCTATGTCGTGACCCTATTGGGTGGTCTGCAATCCATCGCGCCAGATTATTATGAAGCAGCCTCAATGGACGGGGCGAATTCCTTCCAGCGTTTCAAGAATATCACCGTTCCGTTAATCCGTCCGGTTGCGGTGCCTATCGTCACATTAGACGTGATTTGGACTTTCAATAACTTCAACGTCATCTTCTTGATTACCGGGGGTGAACCAAACGAAAGCACGAACATTCTGGTGACGGCGCTCTACAATGCGGCATTCGGGCCAAATGGTCAATTCCGGCTCGGTTTTGCATCGGCCTTCTCACTAGTGATTTTCGTCGTTCTCATCTTGTTTGCCTCGGTATGGATCACACAAAGCGGTGCATTGAAAGGAATCTATGAAAAATGACCACGATGACACAAGACTGGAAAAAACGTTTTTGGGAGACTCGTGAATTCGAGGCTGACTCGAATTTGTGGATTCGGCGTGGACGTGGCATCGGCAGCATTGTGATCCTTGTTCTAGGTCTAGTGCTGGCCCTGATCAATACGAATTTCTTTATGGCAGCGGGCGCTGTGTGGCTGGCAATCGCGGTGGCGTACCCAACACACGGGTTTTTGCTGTTCTACTGTGCCCTTACGCTCTACCCCATTTCCCGCGTGGTGACGATTTCGCTTCGTCCAGCCCAGAACCTCCTTTCAACATCGCTGTCGGTTATACCCGACAGTGCGGCCCTAACATCTTATGAGAATCTGTTCAACGATCAAGATTTTGCTTTGTGGGTGTGGAACAGCCTCATCATTACGGTGTCCGTATCACTACTCGGTGTGATAATTGCTGCAACGAGTGCTTATGCCTTTTCGCGCTGGAAGTTTCCGGGTCGAAATTTGGGGTTATTCCTCCTGCTTTCGACACAAATGATTCCCGCCGGGATGCTGTTGATTCCCATTTACATCATCGTCGCCCGTCTCAATCTGACCAACAGCGTGTTGGGTTTGGCGCTAGCCTATACCACAACCGCCATTCCATTGTCTATCTGGATTTTACGCGGTTACTATGACACCATCCCCTTTGATCTTGAGGAAGCCGCGATGGTGGACGGCGCGACCCGCATGATGGCGTTCTGGCGGGTGATTTTACCGCTATCTGCCCCTGCACTCGCCATCATCTTCTTGTTCAACTTCCTCAGCGCTTGGAATGAATACATGGTCGCCAATGTCATTCTGAAAGCAGAGAACATGCAGACTTGGCCGCTTGGTTTGAACTCGCTCATCCTTCAATTTCAAACCCAATGGGGGACATTCGCGGCTGGTTCGGTTTTGATCACGATTCCGGTCTTGGTACTGTTCCTCTATAGTTCGCGCTGGCTGGTTAGCGGTTTGACCCTCGGCTCGGTTAAGGGCTAACCCATCCTCTGCAAGTCAAATCATAAAAGGGTAGTGAGGCTAAACACCACTACCCTTTTTTTGATCAGATTCAGCGGGGCGGATTCATCCCCACATACCACCATCTATTCCCGAATACCGATATAAACCTCATAGGCATCAAGTTTGAGCGAGGCCAAGTTGTCCTGATTGGCGATGCGGGTATGCGTCGAGAAAATTGAGCGCACGGTCTGTTTTTCGACTTGCAGCGTCGCGGGTTGGTCGGACATATTGAGGGCGACGAAACAACTCTGCTGTGAGGTTCTGCGCCAAAAAGATAATATGTCGTCGGTTTCCAGTACCTCAATTTCACCCTGACGTAGTGCCTCATAGGATTGGCGCACCTGAAGCAAACGGCGCAGATAGTGCAGCACCGAATCAGGATTTTCACGCTGTTCCACTACATTAACACCCTGTGCATAATTTGGATTGACAGGCAACCATGTCGTGACATCAGCGGAGGAAAAACCACCATTGGGTGCATTTTGCCAGTGCATCGGGGTTCGGCATTTATCGCGTCCCATTATGTTGGCAAAGGCTAGGGCTTGTTCAGGCGAGAGTTGACGCTTTTTCTGCAAAACCCCATAAATCCAGATGCCGAGATTGTCTTTGAACCACTCAATCTCTTGCATGAGATAGTCGGTCATGCCGATTTCTTCGCCATAATAAAACACGGGGGTTCCGCGCAGCAATGCGACCAGTGCCAAAGCGACCTGATACCGACGGTGGTCATCGCCATAAAACGTGAAAGAGCGCGTGCGGTCATGATTGCCTACCGTGTTGCATTCCCACGCCCCATCCGGCAAAAGTTCGGCTCGCTCCGCCAATTTCTTACGAATCTTGGTGGCATGTAGGTTTTCATCGTTTTGGAAGCGCATAATATCAAAATTAAACACGGAATGGAGTTCGTCCGTCCCGTCCCCGTAATAGCGCGGGTCATCGGTCTCACCCAACAGGATACGGTCATCGTATTCATCAATCAGATCGCGGAGGGCTTTCATCAAGCTGTGGTTTTCCGGCAAATCATCTTGGTAGCGAATCTTGGCGCGAAATTTCTCGGTTGTGCCTTCCAATACCCCCAGCGTCCAGTTGAGAAAGAGTTCTTCTAGGCCGACATCTACATTGGCGTCGGGTAGTTCGGGGTCTTCGTAAATCGCCCCAATCGCGTCTAAGCGGAAGCCATCTACACCACGATCTAGCCAGAAACACACCTCATCAAACATACGCTGTTTGACTTTGGGATTGCGCCAGTTAAGGTCGGGCTGTTCCTTGAAAAAATAGTGATAGTAATATTGATCCAGCGTTTCATCATATTGCCATGCCGAGCCGCCAAAAATAGATTCCCAATCGTTGGGTGGCCCGCCATTTTTCCCTTTGCGCCAGACATACCAATCATGATAGGGGTTGTCTTTGCCCAGACACGATTGTTGAAACCATTCGTGCTGGTCGGAGGTGTGGTTGAGTACCAGATCGAGCAGCACGCGAATACCACGTTTATGGGCTTCATCAATCAGACGGTCAAAATCGGCCAGCGTCCCATATTCCGGGTCTACATCATGGTAATTCGAGATGTCATAGCCAACATCGAATTGGGGCGAGGGGAAAAAGGGTGACAACCAGATGACCGTGACCCCCAACCATTGCAGGTGGTCTAATTTTTCGATGATACCGGGCAAATCACCAATACCATCCCCATTGCCGTCCGCGAAAGAACGGGGATAAACCTGATAACACACAGCGTCTGTCCACCATTTAGGCGTTGTCATAAATGCCTTTCATCGGAGAGTGTCTGTTTCTTAATTGTGATGGAAAATTTAAGGTCATTGTCAGTTACCAAAACAGGTAATCTGGTAGAGAGCGTAGGAGGTCAAGTATACCAGATGGGACAGCGCGATTCATGGTTCATCTATCCAATTTAGCCGCATGACCCCAATCGCATTTTGCCAAAGCGAATCCTTCATGTAGATTATGATACAATGACCTTGCCTGATATATTCCAACACACTTGAAGGAGAACGCCCCGATGAATTTTCGCTTTCCGACAAAACTTGTCCTTTTGATCACCCTGTTGGTTGCCATTACGATCCAACCATCAGTACCTGTTAAGGCACAAGGCGGCCTCTCGGAAGAGCAACTCGCCCTACTAGATCGAATGATCGCTGCGGTCAAAAAAGTAGACGACTTTACCAGCTACACCGATACCGAAAGTCAGGAATTATCTCTGAATGGGAGTATCGCGATTGCCGGGTTTACCCAAGAAATCCTGCAAACTCAATCCATAGAAAAAACCACCGCCTATAACTTCGGTGACAATCCCAATGCGCTGGTCATTGCGACTTATTCCGAATCAAGTAAACAACAGGACGGCAGCACAATCGGCTACGCCTTGGATGCTGAAGTTCGTTATGTAGACGGTATTCTCTATGCCAAAGCTGAAGTGACGGATGGTGAAGACCCCGGAATTTCACAAAATGGTGAATGGGTTGAGGTTGATATTCCCACCTATGCGGAAAATCTTATCATCAGCAATCTAGGTCTAGAACAAACCCTCGAACGGCTGGGTGCCATTGAACGCGATGAAACCGACGACAATCCTCTACGTGATATTGAACTCCTAAAGAAGGTCGCTACCGATGTCACCGCCGAAGAAGTGACGTTGGAAGATGGCAGCACCGCCACCGCCATCACGGTCAGCATTGACTTTGCTGCTCTCGTTGCCGAACGACCCGCCGCGCTTGGTGCGGAAGACAACCCAACCTCTGCCGCGCTATTCAGTGCCTTTGAAGGGCAGTCTATCGTCGCCACCGTATTAGTCAGCAGTGACGAAATGCCCATCAGCTATGCGCTGAACTTTGAAGGCAGCATCGTTGATTTGGACGCCAGCATCCTCTCCGAGCAATTGGCTGGGGCGACTATCAGCCTCAATCTTATGCTCAATCAGTCATCAGAACTCAGCCAGATTAACGAAGCCATCGAACCTGTCGCGGCCCCTGAATAGAGCTGACAATCAAAAAAAGGGCAGGTTATTTCCGCCTGCCCTTCGCATTTCATGATCTCAAATACCTAGCTTGATTTACCCTCTTCAGCATCCCGTCGGTTGATTTCATCTTGCAGCACCTTAATTGCTTCTTGGATATGCAGAATGGGATTGGGTGAGGTCGCCAACGTCTCTAATGCACTGACGCCACTCTTGAGGGCAGTCACAGGCGGCTGACGCTCAATGACATCCTGATAATTGCGTAGAGCCGCTTCATGATGGCCCAAAACCAAAAGGGTCTGCGCCAGATCGAGCCGTTTCCAATAATCGCTTGGCTGGTCATCTAAAATAGCTTCGGCGATTTCTTTGGCTCGCTTAAACATCTCAATCGCTTCTTGTTCCTTACCCGTAATCTTATAGAGCAAGGCCAAATTGCCGACCGGATAAGAAGAATTAGGGGTTGCTTCAACAGCATGTTCATAGGCCCGTAGCGCGTCCTCATTGCGATTTTGGCGACGATATAACCCACCCAATGTGCCGAAATAGCTTTCGCCATCGGCATCAATCATTTTCTTGTCTATATCCAGTGCCTTCAATAAGCTAACTTCGGCCTCAGCCCAATAGCGGTTACGGACATTCGGGTCATTTTCTTGGTCGCCGATGCGCCGCTGGGCCAAACCCATCGCAGCCAATGCTGGGGCAAAATTAGGATTCACATGCAGGGCACGGGTCAGATGCTGCAAGGCCAGTTCAAATTTGCGCCGTGCGGTGTACAAATATCCCAGCAGGTAGTTGGTGGTCTGGTTATCCCCATCCAGTTCAAAGGCTTCTTGGAGGCTCTGAATCGCCGATTCATAGTTGTGTGCCCGCACCTGCTGTTCCGCCAATAGTTGCAGCGACAGTACCCTGAACGAATTTTCGGCTTTATGGCGGGTAGTCTCTAGCTGATCGGTAATGAGCGTAGTCAGTTCAACAATGCGGTGGCGGGTCGTCTCGGTCAATTCTTCAATTTGTTTGTTGGTTTTTTGGACAGCCGATTCCAGCTCCCGGCCCAAGCGTTCCACCTCGGCTTCGGCCCGCTGTCGGGTCAGTTCCACTTTATGCTCGCTGGCTCTAGCCTGCTTTTCCAAATCGCCACGAATGTCGCGCAGGTTGACTACCAAGAACGACGCCGATGCCGCGATAATCAAGCCCAACAGCACCGAACCGCCTTCCAAGAAACTCAGAATCGTCCCCACGCTGTCATTATTTTTTTCGGCCTCATGCAAAGCACGCGCCGCCAGATCAGCCGCTTCCGCGCTATTGAGTGAGCCGCGCTCATATATATTGCCATCATCCGCCCCGGTAGCAATAATCATCGCTGCCAGCGCCACCGGGAAGGCCAAAAATGCCAGCATTAGCAGTAATTTATCGGCAGGCGACTTGCCAAAACTCGCCTGTGGTTTATCCCCATTTGTCGAATTGGTCATCAGTTCCGCCTTATCATGCGTCAAATCACAATCCCGCATTAAGCATACGCACAGACGATTTGAAAAGCAAAAAGAATGTTAAGAATTGGTCAGGGTTTGGGGCGTGGGTGGATTTGAAACAAATCCTCCGGTGATGGCCCAGTTTGACCAAAGGCACTGTTAGGTCGGCTGGTAGAAACCGGGCCAACCAACACCCGTGACCCGGCAAAAAACTCGAATTCAAATTCTAGCAAATCGCCCGCCTTTTTCGCCGGAAATGGCATCAAACGGGCCGTCAGGGGCTTATTCAAGCGCAAGGCTAACGCCGCCACATCTAGCAAAATATCATGCAGCGCCGCAATACCCACTTCACCGGGTAATGGAATACAATCCAACCCCGTACCACACACCGCACTAAGCAGCAGTAAATCATTGACTGTCAGGCGACCTTCCGCTGCACGAGCCGCCAATACGCTGTCCTCCAAAATCGGCAACATCAGTCCACAAAAACCCGCGCGGGGAAACTTAGCTGATTCAACTGCATTCATCACGAGTGCCGCCGATGCCACCAAGCCCGACCCGCCAAACGATGGCCCTAAGGCTTCCAATGCCCCACCCAAACTTTCGGCATCCACTGGATACGGGGCAAGCGAAAAATCGAACCCGCCAAAGCCAATACCATGTTTATGGGCAAGGGCTTCGGCTACCGGAATGAGTGTATCCACCGTTGATTGAATCGCCCCAAGTAGGCGCTCTCTGGCAATTGTCGGCGTCGGCGCGTTGGAAAATGCCGATACTGCAAGGTCGGCGGCTTGGATGGCAAGGGCAAATTTAGCTGGCCCACCGCCATGATACGCCACAGGGAAAAAGGGCGACCCCGGTGGACAATTGGCAAGCGCGGCGAGGTATAAATTAGTCATACCGTCCGGCGTAATACGGCTTACGCGATCAATCAGAACCGCCGTTTGCCACAGGCGCAGTAATGAAATTCCCTGCTCCGGCTCAGCGATTGAAACGGTGGCAAAGACCCCCGGCGTGCGGCGGAAAACCTCACCAATCACCTCGATATAGCGCGGGTCATCTTGCAAACGGACTGGCCCAAGCGACAGATAGTTGATGTTGTGGCTCTGGCACAGGTCAAAAAACTCCGCCGCTAATTGAGACACACTTTCCGGGCCATCCGGGGCAAGTCCTGCCGAAAAAGGCTGGGTTGCCATCCGGCGGGTTTGGACTTGATAGCCGGTTTTGGCAAAGGCTTGGCTGGCATCTTCAAGAAAAGCTCCCATACGGGTGATGGTATTCTCAGCCACGTCGGGGGTCAGATCAACAAAGGTCGTAATCGAGCGAATTTTTGGCATAATCCTCAACTAGGGTATGGCGGCGGTGGCCTCAATCTCCAGTAAAAAGTCAGCACGGGCCAGTTCACTCACATAGACGGCGGTGCTGGCAGGTGGCAAATCAACATTGATGTATAGATTCCGCACTTCACGCACAATCGGCAGGGCATTCTTTTCCACAATGTAGTACGTCAATTTGACAACATGCGAAAAATCCGCCCCAACAGATTCTAGCGCGGCTTTGAGGTTTTCGAAAACCTGTACGGTCTGTGCACAAAAATCGCCAACCCCGACCATATTGCCGTTTATATCGAGCGCCACCTGCCCCGAAATAAACACTAACCGTCCGCTGTTGACTTCCGCGATATGGGTATAACCCGTCGGCTTATGGAGGGTGGCGGGATTAAACAATCGTACCTCTTGATGGTCTGCCATGCTGGTCTCTCCTTATAGAAGGGTCTAGTCAGTGTTGATCAAGAATACATTCGAAAAAATCTGGTTTTCCAAAAAGCTGTCGGCTGAGCCGGATTGGGTTTGGAGCATCAAGGTTATAGTCGCATCCGTCTGCAAATCGGTGATATTGACCGCCGAATAACCTACCTGCAATCCGCCACCAAGCCACAACACATATCGCCCATCGGGGGTCACATCATATTTTTGACCGCTTGAACCCGCCAAAAACGATAGATTCACCTCAGTGCCGGGGTCAATTTCGGTCAGACTAACCGCTGATTGCCCATCCGCGCTGACATGTAGAATTTCATTATGCAGTTCACTGATATTGCAGTCTTCCAGCCACCAATGCAGCATCAATAATGAACCATCCGGTAAAACCCGCAAATGGCTTAACAGGGTCGCATCTTCGACACTATAGATCAGCGGGCTTTCGGGAACACCTGCCCTACGCACCTCCCACAATTCGCACAGGGCCACGCCGCCGGGGGCTGGACTCGCCAACGTCGTAAAAATAATATCTCCACCAGACTGGATCGAGGTATTGGTGAAGAAGCTATCGCTTAAGGCAAGCCCTTGTGTTTGCAATGTGTTTACTACCGCGACAATCGTTGCCCCAAAGTTGTTGTTATCAATCGGGACTGATCCAATTTCGGCGCTGGTAGCTGTCGCGGGATCATAACGATTTAGGATTAGGGTCGTTTGATCTTCCGATATGGCGTTCAGCAGCAGCGTCCCATCCGCCAGCGTACCACTCAAAAACCCTTCAGGTGACACATCCACGACACCCGTGCCATCTTGTTTCGCAAGGAAAAAATCTGCTACTGGGCCGTCCCCGCGAATCTGAATCTCGGCATACAGCACTGAGTCAGGCGTCCACCCGATAATGTTAGCCACAACCCCCTGCATCCGGCCCAAATCCGTCACTTCAAAGGTCGTCAGGTCGGCCACGAATACACGGCGATTGCGTATCCCGGAAGTGGAGTAAAACACTTTCTTGTAGTCTGGAGAGACAGAGACTGTTGTAGGATTCACACCCTCAGCAATCAAACGGGGGTCGGCTTCACCAAAACTCATAAAATAGAGGGTCGAAAGTTGTGTTCCCGCCGTCCCATAATATCCCTGCGTAAACAAGAGGCTACCGGGCACACCATCAATCACGGGCAGACTAACCTGTCCATCAACCGCTTCGGGCAGTTGGGCGAGTGGCGAATCAGTGCCAGCCGCATTTGCCCCTGTAGTTTGATCGTCAGTCGTGGTGGCAGTTGATCTGTCCCCAGCCACCGATTGAACGCTGGGTTCTTCTTCATCGCCACACGCCCCAAGCAGCATAGCAGCGATTATCGCCAATACCAACCAAGTCAATTTGGGAAATTTCATATCTGTCCTAAAAATCTGGTGTTTCATAACCACTCTTTCTCATTCGCATCTACCAACAAGCTAAGATACTATTACGCACATCTGGCAAAAACCAGTTCAAGATTGAAGGGTATTTTACCCCTACACTTAACACTCACTGCCTATTTGTGAAGTTCAACCCATAGGAATAGCTTGGATGTCGTTACCACTTAACCTACAAATTATTGAATCCCTTCGCACCCAATTTCCGGCCCTCAATCATCCGGTCAATGGTGGTGGCATGCCTGTCCATTTTGATAACCCGGCGGGAACTCAAGTACCCCAGCGTGTCATTGACGCAGTTGGGCATTACTACACAACCATGAATGCCAATTCGGGTGGGGCATTTGCCACCAGCCAGCGCAATGATGTAATGGTCGAGGCCGCCCGTCAAATCGCCGCCGATTTCCTCAACGCGCCGGATTATCATGAAATCGTATTCGGCCCAAACATGACCACCCTGTCGTTTGGCCTGTCGCGGGCCATTGGCAAGACCCTGCAAGCGGGTGATGAAATTGTGCTGACGATGATGGATCACGACGCCAATATCTCGCCGTGGCTGCGTATTGCCGAAGATTATAACCTCGTGGTGCGCTGGGTGGATATTCGTACATCGGACTGCACCCTCGATATGGACAGCCTTGAAGCCGCTTTGACTGACCGCACCAAAGTGGTCGCTACGGTTCATGCCTCCAACGCCGTCGGTACGATTAACCCTGTCCAGCAAATTGCGGCAATGGCCCACGCCGCAGGAGCCTATTATGTGGTGGACGCCGTACAAAGTGCCCCCCACATCCCAATTGATGTGCAGGCGATTGGCTGCGACTTTTTGCTATGCAGTGCTTACAAATTCTTTGGGCCACATATTGGCATTTTGTGGGGCAAATTTGAGTTATTGGAACAACTGCCCGCCTACAAAGTCCGCCCGTCGAAAAATGTGACGCCCTACCGTTGGGAAACAGGCACGCCCAGTTTTGAAACCATCGCGGGGACGAAAGCGGCGCTTGAATATCTAGCAGAAATCGGCAAGCTGTATGGCAGTAGTGAAGCCTATCATTTTCCCAATTTCACGGGACGACGGTTGGATTTTAAGACAGGCATGACCACGTTGGCGGCTTATGAGCGCGAATTAGTAGCTCATCTCATTGAAGTGCTAAAATCACGCCCCGGTGTCGAAATCGCCGGGATTACCGACCCCAACCATTATCATGAGCGCGTGCCGACGGTTGTCTTTACGATGCCGGGTCATTCGCCAATTGAGATCGCAACCCACCTCGCCAAACATGATATTTATGTGTGGGATGGCAATTATTATGCGCTGGCGATTATGGAACGGTTGGATAAACAATCAACCGGGGGTATGGTGCGCGTTGGGCTTGCTCATTACAACACCCACGCGGAAATTGATCGGCTCGAGGCGGTCTTGAAAAAGCTGTAGCAACAAAAAAGGCAGGTGTTAAACGCCTGCCCTTTTGTTAGTCCAAAGTTTGCAAAACTAAACGGCAGCGATAGCGGCCACTTCACGATAGGCGGGGGTGGATTCGACCTCACGCACCATCAGGCGGCTGTAGACGTTGAGGAATTCGGACACTGATTCGACACTGATGATGGCTTCAAGAATCACGTTTTCATTGGCAACCATGCCCGACAACATAACATTGCGTCCACGTACCTGCACCCGAATGGGTTGGGTGCAAGTATCGGGATTATCCCGTAGGGCAGCCATCACCAGCAATTTGATTTCTTTCTCAAACATTGTCATTTTCGTTGTGTTCCCTTCGCCAAGTGATATGGCGAGCTAATTTTCGTTACAAATTCCCTGTAAGAAGCAGTTAATTTATTTACGCACTGTTGTTAAAATTGTTTCAAGTTTCACAAGCAAAGTCAAGCACCTTTTGTTAGAAATAAATGAACGTTCAGTTAACACAAGAATTGAGGTAGGTTTTCATGCTATTGCCAAAACTTATTCATGACCTGCACCACGCTGATCCCTCAATTCGTATCAAAGCCTTACAGATATTGGCAATGCTTGAAGAAACCCGTGCATTAAAGACCATTGCTGAAATCTATAAAACCGACCCAGATCCACAAGTTAGGCAAACTGCACAATGGGCCGGCAAAGTCATCTGGTCGGCCCTCCATCGGGGCTATACCACCGAGGCCGCCCTACAGCAGCATTTTAAATGGCGACCTTCTCATGCCCATGAGGAACGCCTAGTCGAGAACCTAACCGGACAAGCCGGGATTGATAAAGGTTTGCAGAACCAATTGGAAATGCTCAAAAGTGAATGGGCGCAGTTGGATACCCTATCGGAGCATTTTCACTATGAAACAGCGTCGGTGAAACGCCTAGCAAGCGGCACTGACTCCCTTGAACTGTTAGAGGTAGGCTTATCCGATGATTTCCGCCTATTGGTGCAATTGAAATCAGAAGCATAACCACCATGAACTCCAGAATTTCTATTTGGGTAAGCCGCCTGACCGATGCTAATCCTGCCACACGCCGCGAGGCCATTCACTCCATTGAAGCGTTCGGCGACCCCACTGCTCTCCCCGCCCTTGCCGATGTATTTGTCAAAGACCCCGAACTGCGCGGCGAAGCCCAAAAAACGGCTCAGAAGATTTATTACAATCTCCACCGCCTCCAAATCGCCTATTGGTATGTCAAAGCCGGGGGATATGAAGAAGCACGTCCGATTCTGGAAGATATTCTAAAATTTGACCCCGACAATATTGATGCGTGGTGGCTTTCGGTATTTATTGCCGAGACGCCACAGCGCAAACGGGCGGCTTTGGGGCGTGTGCTGCAAATTAATCCCAACCATATTCCGGCGCAGCAGATGGCCCAAAAGCTGGATGAACAGACCCAAAAGATGACTGGCTCACTGCCTGAACGCCATATTTCGCTGGTTCCGCCCAAGAAAAAACGCCGTATCCGTTGGCCCTATGTATTGCTCTCGGCCATCGGCACGTTGGCGATGATGTTTACATCCCTACTCCTGTTAGATAATTTTACGGGTGGGGATTTGTTCGACGATTTTGAACGACGACTGCTTGGTGAGTCTGAACCGCTTGGGTATATCAATGTTCTGCGGGGTGGACCAGCCACGGAAGACACCCCCGAACAAGATCGCCTGCCCATTACCAAACGCCGCAATATCGAATATGGCAGTACCAATATCGGTGTCTTGAACCACGAGGAAGCACACGAATTTCGATTTTATGCCCAGCGCCGCGACGAAATTGTAGCAGTGGTTAGCTTTACCACGAATGGTGACCCTAACATTTTTGCGGTGGAGCTTTGGAATAGCGGGGGTATGGTTGCCCGCGAGCTCATGGGCATGGGTTTTACCGTCGGCCCACTGACAGGTCGCGCCCTGCAATATACTGCGCTGGTCGAGGGCGGTTTTTCACTGGTTATTTATAGTCAGCGGGGTGGTCCAAGCGGCAACTATTCGCTGATGATAACGACGATTGATGAACTGATGGAAAGCCAGCAGTAGGCCGTTCTATTGAATCACAATTTCGGATTCAATCAGTACCCCATCACCCGTTGATTCGCCATTAATTGAGGCAGGCAGACGCGGGCCATCCGGTACATAAATCCCTACTCGCAAAATCGCCGGGCCGGGTCGCACATCCGGTGCGATTGTCCATTCGCGTAAATCCTGCAAGATAAAACCGGGTGTCAAAAGGCGTGTTGGGAACAACCCACCCATTAATCCACCATCCCGTTGTGACAGAATCTCCCCTGTAGCCGGGTCAATTAGATGCACATAGACGCTGTAATCCCCCTGTGGCGGCGCGTTTTCCGTCCCCTGCCAATACAATTTGAGTGTAAAGGGTTCGCCGCGTGTCAGGCTAGTCGAGGGCAAATCAAAGCCGAGTAACTGCATCGTGCCGTCAAAGATCGCCTTTTCTAAGGGGTTTTCGGGGATCATCGATTGAAATGGCGCACCCGTGTCAATTTTGAAAACCTCATAACGATTGTTGCCGTCATCCACCACAAACGTCACAGGTATAAACACCTTGCGCCATGCTATGCCATTTGGCCCATCAGTGGCGGGTTGCCCCGTCGGCGGCAGTGGATAGGCCCACGCCATATGTTTCCATGCCCACACCTGATTGGGGATGAGGTTAAAATCGCGCCACAGGCCGTCATCAAACACCGCCACATACAAATCGTAGTCGGCTAAATCCTGAATGTCGGTGGGGATGCCCCGATAGTTGATGTCCCATGCGGGGAAATAGAAATGCAGGCGGTTTTCACCGGGGGCCATCACACGCAGATGGTCTACCTGATTGGCCTCGGCATAATTTTCCAGAAATTGGACGACCTGCATCAAAGCCGGGTTCGCATAGGTGTATTTTTCGCGGTCAGTATCCACCCCAGTATCATTCAAGGTGTTTAGGGCGGTGTGATAGGTCGCGACGATAGGGGCCGGAATCGCAAGGAAGATCACGATAATTACCGAAGCGGTTTGGCGCAGGCGATTTTGGCTCATTAAGGGCATCACCCACCCCGTCAACAAGTAGGCGATGGGCGCAAAAATCAGCGGTAAAACGGTCAGCGCCAAGCGATAGTGATAGCTATATGACCAGAAATAGACCAAGAAAAATGGCAGCCCCAGTCCCCATGTCAGCAACCAACCCTGTCGCACCATCGGCGGCTGTTCGCGCCAAAAATCGCGGATGCTCCACAACCACACCGCTATCCCCGCAAATAGCAGGGCCGTTTCGGTCATATTCAAGCGGCGCATCGGCTCACGGAAGCCATTGATCCAATCCCACGCCGTCGCCTGTGTCCATCCGCCATCGGGTATGCTTAAGGCCGTTGGCAATATCGCTAGGCTCAACAGGGTAATGGAGAGCATCGGCGGCAATATCGTTTCAGGGTCACGCCCCCGCCTCAAATTTTCAACAATCACGATAATCGCCAGCAGCACTGCCAAGCCATATAACCAGACCAACTGCATTCCCGAACGTTGGGCCAAATCACGCCAATAGTGAGCTGGTAAAATCGTCCAATCATGCCCATACATTACATTGCGGATATACCACATGCCACCGATGGGGGCGGAAAAAATACCCGTGATAACTGCGACACGAAATTTATAGACAAACCAATGTCGCCGATCCTGCAAATAAGCTACTGATGCGGCTACCGCCATGACCAGACCCACCCCCAATACAAACGCGCCGGAGGTCGGTTTTGTCCACATCGCGCCGGCCAGCATCAAGCCGGCAATCGCGGCGTATCGGTCAGCCGAGGAGCGCAGTTCGGCCCGCCATGCCAATGTAAAAAACACCGTCGCCAGCGTGAAATAAACCGCCATCGGGTGTTCCAAATCGCCTGAACTTGCCCACACCAGCGCCGACGGCAGCAAAATCCATAGGGCGGCAGTCAATAAACCCACTGAACGCCGTCCATACACCCGCCAGCCAACCAGATAGGCCGCGAAACCACTGCTGATGAAAAATAGAGGTACGGCGGCACGGGCGGCATGGTCATTGTGGCTGCCCCATGCCAGATCGCCAAAGGTGAAGGTCAGCGGCACCTGTTGGGGATAATAATCCATCCAATCGGGGATATGCTCCTCCTGCATAAACACTTTGGCGTTATAGCCGAATGTCCACAGGGTGTCATAGCGTAAAAAAGGCCAGAACGCCGTATCCCACGCCATCGCCAAACCACCAATCGCCATCATAATCAGCAAGGCAGTCATCACCGGACGGGGCAGGAGGCCGTCGGTCTGCACATCGGTTTCATTTTCAAGCGGGGGCAATTCGTCACGCCGACGCCATGCCAATGCCACACCCACCCCGGCAATCACGACTGTTCCAAGAATCGCGGCCCCAAACGTAAATTCGCCCCATGTGCCGAGCAAAAACAGCCATGTCGTGCCGAACAACGGGCCAAGCGCCAGACCAAGCCCGATGACAGTTGTCCAATCGCGCCAATCTCGACGCGGTAGCAGCACATAGGCCCAAGGAATGCCAACCCCGGCAAAAAACCAGAGCAACCATGTGAGGACAGACAAAAACGGTTCTAACCAATCAGCCATGTGCATCACTCAATCGTAACCGCCGAAAATTTCGGTTCATCAGTATTGTAAAAATCGTCTGTAGGCCAATGCCCGCCAGAATACAGCCAATCAACGACCATAAAAGGTAATAACGCTGCCACGCTAATGGCACGCTAATCCCCAATGCCGTCGCCGTACCTAATACCCACACCAGCCCTACAAATGCGGTAGGGTATCGCCAATACGGAATCAAAGTAACAAACCCAAGCGCCGCCAATATGGTCCATATCACCCCGATTGGGCGACTCATCTGCCAGCCATCCAGATGGGCGTTTTCGTAATGGGCGATTTCACCCTCCAGTACACGCTCAAAGGCTGGACTCTCATAATATTGTAAATCGCTCAAAAAGGGCTGCTGAATCAGCGCGCCCCCCTGCGTCCAATGGGTATCATAGGCATCAGCACTAGCTTTGGTCTGCCCCTCCAATACTTGAACACGCAGTTCACCCGCCAAACGTATCCGGTCAAATGGTGCATCCCAAATAGCAGGCGTCAATAGGATATACACCCCCACCGCGCCGAATGCTATCCCCGCCACCCCTACCCACTGACGGCGATTCATAGGCGGACATTCGTTGCGGATATGAAAAAAACACCGACCTAGCTGCAACATCACGTTTGCGCCGAAAACTAACCCCACCGAAACTGCCCCGGTTGGTTTGGCAGTGAGGCATAATCCAGCCGCTAGGGTTAATCCTATCCAGCGTAATGGGGTCGGTTTTTGAATCACCAATAAGGCTAACCACACCGCGATGAGCGAAAAAGTTCCGAGCGCGGCCTCTTGCATAACCCGCCGTCCATTCAGCAACCACACCGGATGGGTAGCGACCAGAAATCCAGCGACGAGGCTGGCGATATAGGGCTTATTTTTATCGGGTGCCGCCAGATGATAGGCAATTGCGCCTGCCAATGGGATGCTCAGCATGGTCAACAACGTGGTAACTAGCCGTGCCCGATTCAGCTTAAATTCCTCTGGATGGCGCCCATTTTCGACATTCCACGTATAATCCAAGCCATAGTACCAAGGGGCAGGCCATTCCCATTTTTCCACCCCCGCCGACCACAGCGCATACCCCGTCAAATAGGCCGTTGTTGTGCCCGTCAGCAAGCAGATATGTTGTTCAGAATCAATGGCAACAGGCGGCCTCACCCGTAGCGCATCCGGGTCGCCTTCCACAAAATAGGTCATGAAATCGCGGCCCTTAAAAAGATGATCGGCCTCATCCCCATGAAACGGCACACGGGTATAGCCAACGAGCACATAACCCATCAGCAGCGCAAAGAAGCCGACAATCAACACCTTTTTAGACCACGTCATGCTTCAATCGCCCACAATACAAAACCATCTGCAAAAGTGCCGCCCCACCTAGCCCCATCACAATCGACAGGGGGGGCTGTATCGGCAAATAATACCGCTGCCAGTCGAGGGGGGTGGTTACTAACGAAATTAGGCAAATGCCAATCGCCCATAGAGCCAATACACCCACAATATTTTTCTGACCATGCCGCCAGCCAAACCCCATAGCAAAAAGCCCTGCCACAATCAACGAGACCCGTATCATCGGCATGATAGGCGAGGTTATCCCCGCCAGATGACTGCTTTCATAATCGCTAATTTCGTCCGCTACCCCCGCATAATCACCCCAATAATCAGCCTCATAATATTGCGGTTCGACACCAAAACTTCGCCGCCACAACCCCTCCAAACGCTCCCCCCACCCGTCATATCCACCAAAGAGGGCCACCTGCTCATCCAAGATTTTTTGGCGCTCATCCAACGTGATACGTGGCATCTCCAATAGATGGTTTGACCACCACAGCGGCGTAAGGGCAAGAAAGACAAAAAGGGCGGTCAGTGTAAGCACGATAAATTTCGATGAAAATTGATACCAGTGTTTGGGCTGATTTCTGGAACTACCCAATTCGTCAACAACGAGGCCTATAAACAGAAGGGCTATTGTGAAGGCCGTGCTGTGTTTGGCACTCAACGCGATTCCGGCCGCGACGCCTATCAGTACATAGCCTTTGAAGGAGGATTGACGATTCACCAGACGCAATGTAACCCAACCGACCAGCGCCACGCCGAATAACATCGCACCTTCAAACATGGCCCGCCGTCCATTCATCAAAACAACAGGGTTTAGGGCATAAAGAATGGCAGATAACCAACTCGCCGCCGCTGAAATCAGACGATGGGCAAATAGCTGATTCGCTACAGAGCGCGTCATCGCCATCACAAAGGCAATACTAATAATGAGAAGTGCCGCCGAGGATAAACGGGTCATAAGCAACAGCCGGTCGGATGGCATATGCCCATTGGCCCGATTCCATGCCATATCTGGCCCCCAAACCCATTGGTCATTGAGATCGTTGCGGTCAAACCCGGCGATAGACCTCGTTGATCCCATCACCCAACGGGTTAAGGTGCCATTTAAAATACGTAAATGCTGTTCGGTGGTACGGCGCGGGGGTGGTGCATACCGTACATCCGCTAGGTCGCCTTTTAGAACTACCGTACCGTAATCGGCACTCATCCAAATAATAGTGGATTCGTCGCCATGAAACGGCACATCTTTGACGCCTACCAGTACATAACACACCAATAGCATCAACAGCAAGGCATCCAGCAGAAGTATTCGTTTGGGAGAGAGGCTCAAGTTTTTCATCAACAATACCATTCATAAAAAAAGCCCGGTTATTATAACCCCGGGCCTTCGATTTATTGATTACGGCCTCGCACTGCTCAATTGACGGTCAACCTATCGGAAAGCTACGCCGACAGATCATTGAACAGCGGCTTCAACATTAAGCAGCACCGTGTTTGATTTTGGAATCGGCAGCCCGTCTTCCAATAACCCTTCGATATGAAACTGAATCGCCTGTTTGATGGCTTCTTCGGTTTCCTCAAGGGATTCACCCGCTGCAATACAACCGGGTAAATCAGGTACATAGGTCGTATAGTTATGCTCAGCTTTTTCAATGACGATTCCATAACACACATTACACGGCCTTGATAGGCCACGCCAAAACCTCAATTTTGCGGACGTAGTGCAGAAGGTCGGGTGTATTGGTTAATGAAATTGGGGCGACAGTGTTCTGCAAGATGTCGGCTTTGGCACGCTGCACAGGCCAACGCACATGATGAATGTCGCCGCGCATAATCCGACCTCCCCGACCCGTTGTATAAAGGCAGTAGCGTTCCACCAACCAATGATCGAGTGTCCCCGGTTCCGCGTGATACACATCTGAATCCGGGGCATAGGTCGCCTGAAAATCACCCGTCTGAGCATTTTTGTGTGTGCGGCTACTGCGATAGGTGATATTGTTACCGTCCACCTGTGCCTGCATGTTGGCATTGAAGTAGGGCAGATGATACCAGTTTCGCCCCAACCACACGCCAACAGGATTCGCCGCATCGAGACTAAAAAACACCACTCCCGGTTTGTCCCCATTGACTGTTACATAAGTCCGCACATTCAGTTCAGCAAATGCCGAAAGATACGGGGTAGTGGTCGTTACCCGTAGCCGAATCCCGCGCATATAGAATGGCACTACGCTAATCCACGCTTTTCCTTCAAAAGTATCTAGGGTCAAGCCTTTGGGAATCAGCGGTTGCAATTGGGCTGGATCAAGTGCCCAATGGGCAAACAACAACCGATGCCATTCCTGCTTCATAACCCATGCCCCTTTCGGTAAAGGATAGGGGCGATGGGCAATATCTTCAATTAGGCGCATAGGCTATCCTACATTAATGACTAATTGGCGCATCTCGGTCATTTCTTGCATGGCATAACGTACCCCTTCACGCCCTAAACCCGAATCTTTGATGCCGCCATAGGGCATGTGATCCACACGGAATGTCGAGACATCGTTGATTTGAATACCGCCGACATCCAAACGTTCCCAAGCATCCATCATACGCCGAATATCATTGGTAAATACCCCGGCCTGTAACCCAAAATTTGAGGAATTAGCCTGATGAATGGCATCATCCCATGTTTCATAAGGGGAGAGCGTGACAACGGGAGCAAAAACTTCCTCAATACAGACCTTCATCGTCGGGGTTACTTCCGCCAAGACCGTCGCAGGAACCATCGCCCCGTTACGTTGACCACCCAAGAGCATCGTCGCCCCCTGTCCAACGGCTTCATTCACCCATGATTCAACCCGTTCAGCGGCGCGAATGTTGATGAGTGGCCCGATGTCAGTAGCAGGGTCACGCGGGTCACCCACCTTGAGGGCTTGCACAGCCGGGATAAACCGATCACAAAATTCCTCATAAATGGGGCGATGCAGCAAAATCCGCTGAACGGAAATGCAGTTCTGGCCCGCATTCGCAAAACTTCCCATCACGGTTTTTTGCAGCGCGACATTCAAATCCGCATCCTCATGGACAATCGCCGGCGCATTCCCCCCCAATTCAAGGGCGACACGTTTGCGGCCCGCTTTGGATTTCAGCATCCAACCAACCGACACACTTCCGGTAAAACTCAGCATGGCAATACGGGGATCGGTCACCAGTTTTTCGGCCCGTGCACCGGGGCATGGCAGCATACTAAAGGCTTCAGGTGGGAAACCCGCTTCCAATACCAACTGGGCCATCAATAGCGATGACAGGGGGGCGATCTCTGGTGGCTTAATGAGGATGGCATTCCCTGTGGCAATCGCCGGGGCAAGCTTGTGACAGGCCAGATTGATGGGGTAATTAAACGGGGTGATGCCCAAAATAATACCGACCGGATAACGCCTCACAAAACCGCGATGCCCGACACCCGGCTCTGTCCAATCTAGGTCAAGCACCTCGCCATAATTGCGTCCGGCTTCTTCGCTGGCGACCAACACCGTCTGGCAGGCCCGGGTCATTTCGCCCACTGCCGTCTTACGATTTTTGCCGCTTTCCATAATCATCAACTCGACCATACGGTCAAAATTCTCGCGGAATAGGCGATGGAGATTCCGCAAAATTTCGACCCGGCGATACGTCGGGAGATTACGGGTAACTTCAAAGCCCCGTTGGGCAGCCAGTACCGCATCTTCTAAATCCTGCTCACCTGCCATATAAATGGTGGCAGAGACTGAGCCATCATAGGGGAACATCACATCCAAAGTTTCATTGCTGGTGCGCCATTCGCCACCGACTAAAAATTTTTCTACCATCACTGCTGCTCCATTTTCCAAAAATTCATGTCCCTATTCTACCAAGTAATGAGGGCTATGAAATTACCGTGAAAATTTGATTCAATACTCCAATCGCGTATTAATACAGGGTACAATGAAGCTATAGCAAGGATAGAGATAGGGTAGTATCTGCATGGCACGTATACTTATAGTGGACGACGAACCAGATATGGTTGAGGTGTGGAAGCTGTTTCTGCGCCGCGCCGGACACGAATTTATGCAGGCTCATGATGGCCTCGAAGCAATAGACATGGTACAGCAATTCCTACCTGACCTCATCATCCTCGATTTGATGATGCCTAATGCTTCGGGGGATACAGTGTTAGGATTGGTACGAAGCACCCCGTCATTGGCCCATACTCGTGTATTGGTGGTCAGCGCCCACCACGAGGCAGCACGTATTGCACAGAAATTTAAAGCCAATGGTTTTCTGTCAAAACCCGTGCATCTGGAGCAGTTTAATAAGGAAGTGGAGCGCCTAATCGCCGAAGCCCAACAGGAAGCCCCGCAGGATTCTTGAGCCGCTTGGTGAAATGCTAGACAAACGGCACGGTCAAGTTTAAACTCATCGTTGAGTCTATTTTATTTCGCCTGCTAAAGGAGAGTTTTTGTGACAGCACCACGCGGCCTCTACTATGAAGAATTGGAAGTCGGTCATAAGATGACCTCACGCGGGCGCACAATCACCGAAGCGGATGTGGTCAATTTTGCAGGAGTCTCTGGCGACTATAACCCGATGCACACTGATGCTGATTTTGCGGGCAAAAGTCCCTTTGGTCAGCGCATCGCACATGGCATGTTGGGACTTTCCGCCGCCACCGGACAAGCCTATGCCCTCGGCTTTATGGAACGTACCGTTATCGCCTTTATGGGTCTAGAATGGAAATTCCGCGCCCCGATCTTATTGGGTGATACCGTCACCGTACATATTGAAGTCATCGAGAAAAAAGAAGCCAAACGCATGGGTGGTGGCTTAGTAACCCTCGACATCAAATTAGTCAATCAACGCGGCGAAACTGCCCAAAAGGGTACATGGACGGTACTGGTGGAGATGAAAGAATCATCTGAGGCCACCGAAACGAACTGAGTTCGCATGTCTATTACGCCTACAATTCATCAATTTCCGATTCCCACCCCCTTCATGGTTGGGCCTGTTAACGTCTATTTATTAGAAGGCGACCCACTCACCCTGATTGATGTCGGGCCAAATTCGCCCGATGCCTATGATGCACTAGTTACAGCATTAGCCTCGGTGGGTTATGCCCTACGCGATATTCAGCAAATTATCATCACTCATCACCATACCGATCATTTGGGGCAAATTGGGCGGATCGCGGAAGAATCAGGGGCGAAAGTTCTGGCCCATCCTATGACCCGTGAATTTCTAGAAAACCCATTAGCCGAACGCGAGCGTCATAAGCGTTTTTCTCAAGTGATTTTTCACGAGGCCGCTGTGCCAGATGAGGTCGTTCGCAATATCAACCGCAGCTATGAATTTTTGCAACGTTATGGCAACCCACCCACCTCGGTTTTCCGTGTGCTTAATGAAGGGGATACGCTACAGGCAGGCAATATCGTATGGCAGGTCTATCACACACCGGGTCATGCCGGGGATTTGATCTGCTTCTATCACGCTGCCAGCCAAACCCTCATGGCCTCCGATCACATCATCCTAAAAATTAGCTCTAACCCCCTAATTGAACCCGCTGCGATTGAGGGTCAGCCCCGTCCACGCCGCCTATTGGAATATATCAGCCAGCTTCAACGTATCGCCGCCCTCGACATCACACTGGCCTATTCGGGGCATGGCGCACCCGTCGAAGATGTACGCGGCTTAGTCGAAAAACGGGTTGCATTTCATCACAAACGCGCCACCCAAATCCTCAGTTTTTTTGAGGGTCACGCCTATCATTTGTGGGATTTGACCGAAAAAATGTTTGCCCACGTTTCCTTAGATGAAAAATATCTGGCATTGTCCGAAGTATTGGGGCATATAGATTTGCTAGAACGCGATGGCAAACTCACCCGCGACTACCGGGATGGCATTGTCTTTTGGCAGCCTGTTGCGGAGGCACAGCGTTAGCGTTTTTTCGGCGCACTTTCTGCATCGGTGTTATAATACTCTTTAGATTTGGCTAAATTATGGTATAAAGTTGCTGCCCTTTTCCTTTGGGAAGTGAGCAGTCAATATATTTATTGCGTTTGGGAGACATCATTACGGTATGAGCGATAACCCCAACGAATTACCCATCAACTCCCAGAGTGATCTGCCGGAAATCAATACCGGGACATCTGGAAATGGCGACACTGAACCTTTACCCGGTTCAGGTGATACGACGGGCTGGCGGCTAATTGCCCAAGAAACCACCCATCAGAGTTGGTATAAACCAGCGAACGCCCTCTCAACCGAAGAACTGGACACACGCAACCAAGCAGCGGTGACACCGGAGTTATTACCCGGCAACGTCCCCCTGCGTGAAGGCGGTTGGTATTCACCGAGTAATATCGTTGACCTGCCAACGATTGAGGCAAGCGCCTCGGTTACATTGAATCTCGACAGCCTACCCCCCGTAACCCCGATTGACCTGCCCAGTATTGAGCCTGCCGCCCAACCGCTGGACGTGGCCGAACCTCCCGACGCCCCATTTGCTGAAGGCACGGCTTTTGAGCCGCTAGAAGCCCCGATTGGTTTGGAATCGGCAGAGGGGTTTAAGGATGCCCCGGAAGTCCCACTTTCGATTGCATTGGAATCCGAATCAAGCGGCCTGCGTGATGTGGAACGTGCCCCCGAAGAATCGAGTCAGCCAATTGAAGGTTTGACACTTGAAGAAGCTGCGACCCTGCAACAACAAGGGACGGGTGAGATTTTAGCAGTCGAGCGCGGATTAGGCGGTGTCAGTGATACACCCAAAGCCGACACCAATCCACTTGAAGCGGTTGCGGCAAGTCCTCAAAGCACACCTTTATCCACCGCAAGTGCAACCCATGTGTTGGGAGATACAGGCGAAATGCAAAAGAAACCTACCCCCCAATCGTCTGGCTTTCAAGCCCAAGAACCACCCCAAGTGGTCGGCTCTAGCCAACCGATTGCACCACAACCGTCGGCCCGTGAGGTTGCCGCCGCGCGTTTCCACGAGGTGGAACAGTCGGTTCAAATCCTCCGTGAACAATTTAAACAGGGCCAGATCACCCGCGCTCAACTTGAAACCGAACTGCGCCGCCTAATGGTTCTGGACGATCAAGGACGATGGTGGACATTAGGTGTAGACAGCAACCGTTGGTATCGCTTCGATGGACGCGAATGGATTCCTGATGCGCCTCCTCAAACCGGATCACAGCCAGTCGTCGCAGCAATGCAAGGGGTACGTGGCAATTACGTCCCCACCGAAACGGGTGTGCAAGCACCGATGGCAGCGGCGGCAGTTGGCGCTTTTGGTCTGGTGCAACCAGCCCAAGAACCGACCAAGATCGCGCTGGATGAATATGGAATGCCTCTGCCACAGCGTGTGCCGGAGGATGACCCCAACGCCACGATGGTCAACATCCAAGCCTTTACCCCGCGTGCCGATGAACCGACATGGGGTGATTTTCAGCAGCCCAAACCAACTCCCGATGCGGCTGCTCCGGGGGGAGGTATTAGTGAAAAAACCATCCCATCGGCTGGACCAGCTTCCGCGCCAACGATTGTTTCCCCCGCCCAAGCCGCCCAAGCTGCAATGGGGACGACGATCGAATCACCGCGCCCTGCCGATGCCTCCGCCAATGTTCCTGCCGCCACGCCATCCAAACACATTGGCATTCAGCCCGATTACAGCGCGGCCTATGACCATCCCTTTGAACGCAGCAATGTCATTAAGTATGGGATGTGGATAGGAGTCGCAAGCATCGTCGCGGGGCTAGGCGTCACGCTATGTTTGCTGCTCGGCATGGTAGGCTACTATATGTCGGTGATCGGCAAATATCAGGACAAGATTGATAATCTGGGTCAACAGGCCTCCAATTTCCAGACCACGCGCATCTATGACGCTCAGGGCAATGTGTTGGCGGAATACAACGACCCGCGAGAAGGTGCACGCACCACCGTGCCCCTAGAAGAAATCTCGCCTTGGGTCATCCATGCCACCATCGCCACCGAAGACGAGACCTACTACGAAAATCCCGGCTTCAGCGTCTTTTCGATCTTGCGGGCCGTCTACACCAATGTGAGTGGTGAAGGCCCACGTTCTGGGGCGAGTACGATTACCCAACAATTGGTGCGTCAATTAATTTTGGAAGAAGATTTTGCGGCACAGGTTTCTAGCCAACGCAAAGTCACCGAAATTATCCTTGCCGCCGAACTCAGCCGGAAATATGACAAGAACGAAATCCTTGAACTGTACCTCAACGAAATCTATTATGGCAATTTGGCCTATGGTATCGAGGCTGCATCCCGAGCCTATTTTGACAAGCCTGCTTCGGATTTGAATATCGCCGAAGCGGCGTTGTTGGCAGGTCTACCCCAAGCACCCGCCACCTATAGCCCCGTCAGTAATCGTGAAGGCTCCATTGGGCGTATGAGTGAAGTGCTACGCCTGATGACCGAGGCGAACGGGAACGGCTGTATTCAACTTGAAAACACCTACAATGGGTATTCCGATGGGCGCGTTTTCCCGTATGACCTGTCACAGCCGCTGTGCGTGACGCCTGAATTTTTGAACGCCGACCCCAATTTTGCTATTGACCGGGCCATTGTCGAAACCAAGACATTTGAACAACCCGCCCGTGATCTGCGCTATGCCCATTTTGTTAACTGGATTTGGGATCAACTGACGATCACCTATGGCGCGGATACGATCTATGCGACCGGGTTTAATGTCTATACCACGCTTGACCCCACCATTCAAAACGCCGCCCAACAAGCTGTGACCGATCGGTTGGCGCAGGCGCGTGGACGATTTGACATCGAAAACGGTTCGGTGGTAGCCATTGACCCACAAACGGGTGCGGTATGGGCGATGGTCGGCAGTGCGAATTTTAATGACGAGGATATTGATGGACAGGTCAATGTCTCGATTACACCTCAACAACCCGGCTCATCAATTAAGCCACTCGTTTACGTCACCGCTTTTGAAGGGATTGATGCCACCAGTCAATGTTATGATGCCGCCAGTCCCTATTTCACGCCGTCAACTGTCCTGTGGGATACGCCAACGGTCTGGGGCAATCCACCTGTCGTATACGAACCATTAAACTATGACCGCACCTTCCGCGGGCCGGTGACAATTCGACGGGCCCTCTCCAATTCATTGAATGTCCCCGCCGTCAAAGCGCTTGATTGTGTCGGTACGGAACGCTTCCAGCAAAAGGCGACCGAGATGGGTATCGAATTCCCACTGCAATCCCCCACTGCGGTCGGTTTGCCCTCAGCACTAGGCGCGGCAGAAGTTCGCTTATTTGACATGGTAGCGGGTTATGCCGCCTTCGCCAATGGCGGTATCCGCCGTGACCCCTATGGCATCAGTCGCATCGAAACCGTCAACGGCGATATTATTTTCCAAGTGGATATCAATGCCCTTCAAGGGATTCCAGTCACCCGACCTGAACATGCCTACCTGATTAGCTCGATTTTGTCGGATAATCAGGCTCGTTCAGAAGAATTCGGCTCAGGTTACCCGATGGAAGTGGCAGGTTATACCGTCGCAGTCAAGACCGGGACAACCGACGAAAACCGTGATGCTTGGACAATCGGCTGGACACCACAGGTGATTGTTGGCGTATGGATGGGTAACACTGATAATCGGCCCACCGGCGGTGAAACAGGTTATGGTGTGGCCGCCCCGGTGTGGAACGCGACTATCTCCGCTGCCCTGCAAGGCAAACCCAACGTTGGCTTCCCGCAACCGGGTGGTATCGTACAGCAGCAGGTCTGCAACGACACTGGCACAACCGTCCCCACCAACGGCTGTGGCCCCGGTGGAAATTACTTTGAGGTATTCTGGAATTCGCAACCACCTGGCGCCGGAACGGATAGTCTGTTCCAAGTTATTAACGTGGATCCGTTCACCAACCGGATTGCGAATCAGTATTGCCAGCAGTTCGCCAAGCCGCAAAACTATCTAATGACCACCGATGCCACCGCGATTAGCTGGATCAACAATCGGCCCGAAGGTCAGGCATGGGCACAGTCACGCGGGTTAACCCTGCCGCTGCAAACCCCGCCTGTCGAACAATGTACCGCCGATCAGCCTCAGCCAGTTGTGGTCTTAAATAGTCCTGCACCGGGTGCGGTTGTCTCCGGCCCTGTACAGTTACTTGGGCAAGTTAGTCTGCCGAATTTCCAAAAATATGAGTTCCAGATTGCTCCGGCGGGCACTGAAAATTTCGTCACCCTTTCAGGGCAGACCTACACTATCCAAGAACCGGACGCCAATTCGTTTTTGGGTGGTTGGAACAGCATTGATACTCCTGATGGGCAGTATGTCCTGCGTCTGGTCGCCTATGCAACCAACAACGCCTTTTTGGATGTGCGGGTCCCGATTACGGTATTAAACAATCAAATACCGCCAGCGGTTTCGACGCCGACCCAATAAAAACTCGGCAGACTTATAAAATTAAGCAATCAACCGCCAGAGAGTTCATTTGATAAATTCTCTGGCGGGTATTTTTTCTAAATAGGAACACGACGATATGATTGGTACGATTCTCAATGTCATTACCGTTGCCATCGGCAGTGCCCTCGGCCTAATGATTGGTGACCGCCTTCCCAAAAACACCCAAACTTCAGTGATTACTGGACTCGGTTTGGTTACGCTGGTCGTCGGCATTGATAACGCCATGCTGTCGGGCAACATCATCATTCCGCTGATTAGTCTCATCATCGGTGTAATCATTGGCGAGGGCATCAATATTCAAAAAGGACTCGACGATTTTGCGGGTGGGCTTCAGGTATGGGTCGCCAAACGCAGTAAACCCGGCCAAGCAAGTGATTTTGATTCGGCCCGTGAACGCTTCATCAATGGGTTTGTAACCGCCAGCCTCGTTTTTTGCATTGGCCCACTAACCTTTGTCGGTTCAATTCAAGATGGCATCTCCGGCAATTATCAGTTGCTTGCCATCAAAGCCGTTTTGGATGGTTTCGCGGCACTGGCATTTTCCGCCTCGTTAGGCATCGGGGTCAGTTTTTCAATTATCACCATCATTGTGATTCAAGGTGGCCTTGCGCTGGTGGGTTATCTCGCCGGGGAGGTCATGACCGAGGCCATGATTAATGAGATGAGTTCGGCGGGTGGCCTGCTGCTCATCGGTCTCAGTCTAATTTTGCTAGATGTCAAACATCCACGCATGGCAAATTATCTACCGGCTCTGCTCATCGCCCCGCTGATTGTAGCGGTCGGACGCTGGCTCGGCATTGATGTTTACCCGAATTTTTGATTGGATTTTTCACACGATGTTTTTCAGACGGCGGGTGTACAATAAATCTACCTGTTCAAAAACTTTTATTCGTGATAATCTCGCTTATCACTAGGTAATTATGACAAACACCGAAACCCACCTCAAAAAAGCTACCTGTATCGCTACCAGCAATATCGCTTTTGTAAAATATTGGGGACGGATTAACGATACCCTCCGCTTACCCATGAACGGCTCGATTTCGATGAATTTGGATTCGGCCTTCACCCTGACCACCGTCGAATTCGATGAAACGCTGACTGCCGATCAATTTTCGCTGGCAAACAAACCCGCCGACGCCAAACAATCAGCACGGGTTTTTAGCCATATAGATCGCATCCGGACCATCGCAGGGATTCAAACACGGGCGCGGGTCGCTTCGGAAAATAATTTTCCCACCGGGGCGGGCATTGCTTCATCTGCTTCAGCCTTTGCTGCCCTCAGCGTCGCCACCGCCAAAGCCGCCGGATTATCCTTAGCCGAACGCGAATTAACGCTTTTGGCGCGGCAGGGGTCGGGGTCGGCCTGTCGGTCTGTGCCAGCGGGATTCGTAGAATGGCATTACGGCGAAACCAACGAAGCCTCTTTCGCCGAACAGATTGCCCCGCCCGACCATTGGGACATCCGCGACCTGATTGCCATCACTCAGACCACTCATAAAGAGGTTGGCTCAGCCGACGGCAACAAATTGGTCAGCACCAGCCCCTTTAATGACACCCGCGTCAAATTGGCGGGCGAGAGTCTCAATATCATCCGCCGCGCCATTTTGGAAAAAAATTGGACGGCTTTTGGCGAAGAAACCGAACGGGAAGCTATCCGGCTGCATGTGATTGCGATGACCTCTCAGCCGCCGATTTATTATTGGAGTCCGGTGACGCTGGCGATCATCCAAGCTGTGATCGAGTGGCGGCGGGGTGGACTCGAAGCGTATTTTACAATTGACGCCGGGGCGAATGTGCATGTCTTAGCCAAGCCTGAGGATGCCGATGAGGTAGAAAATCGCTTGTGGCAGTTAGAGGGGGTCAAAATCGTACTGCATAACAAACCCGGCATGGGAGCGCAAATAGTGGATTCGCATCTTTTTTAGTGCTACTTGACCAACCGAGCAGTTATCGTTAAAATGCGTATCGCACAAGGGGCAGTGGCGAAATGGCAAACGCAGCAGTCTTAAAAACTGCGGAGGAAACTCTTGTGGGTTCGACTCCCACCTGCCCTACTAGCACTATTTGACAGAAAATTTGCGATATGCCATAACCACCTGATTCAAAAGTGATTTGAGTCGGGTTTTTTTGTTTAAAATGAACTTCACATTTGATAGGGTTGAGTTAAATTAGATACTTTGTACAGCAATTCACGAAACTAGTGCGTCTTTGTCTGCGTAAACTACTAATAGATATAGGAGTAAAGGATGGCTGGTAAGAGCTACGACCTCTGGCTGAGAGCAACCCGCGACAATCTGAAAGACCTTTACAGCTTCATGGCAGCAGTCAGCGCGGCCCTCAATCTCGATGAAAAAACCCACTTCGATATTGAACTCGCCAGCGAAGAAGCAATTACCAACATCATGTCCCATGCCTATCAAGGGGACGAAGAGGGTCGGATTTTTATGCGGCTAACCCAAATGAATGGTGAGCTTCGGCTTGTCATTCAGGACTGGGGCAAACCATTTGACCCGGAGACCATTCCCGATTATGACCCCCATGCACCGATTGAAGGACGTATCAAAGGGGGGATGGGAATGCACTTTATGCGGACCTTGATGGATAACGTAGAATACACATTTGATGGCGAGAACGGAACTACATTGACGATGACAAAGACTTTGGATTTAGACGCGCTTCGAGGTGCTCCCCAGCCCGAAATCGAACGCGAGCTATTAGTTTTTGAGGAGGTCGGCTGGGCGCTTACCAATGCCCGCGATGTGAATGACCTACTCAGTTTGATTGTGGATAAACTGCGCCAAGTCGTAGATGCGGATCGCGGCACACTGTATTTGATGGATGACCAAACCGGTGAACTGGTCTCCAAAGTTTTGCATGATGATACAGGCCGTCTCACCGAGATCCGCTTGAAAATGGGACAGGGCATCGCGGGGCATGTGGCGCAAACGGGTGAAACGGTCAATGTATTTTCAACCAAGGATAACCCCTACTTCGCCAAGTCCTTCGACCAAGCATCAGGTTATGTCACCCGCAACATGATTTGTACGCCGATGCGGGATGGCCGCCGCCGGATCATCGGGGTCATTCAATTGTTGAATAAACATCATGGCGTGTTTACCCCCCGCGATGAAACCATTCTCAAAGTGTTAGCCTCAGAAGCCGCCATCGCCATCGAAAATGCGCGGTTGTTGGCCTCCGAACAATCCAAGCGTGAATTGGCGGACACCCTGCGCGAAATCACCGCGATTATCAACAGCACACTTGAACTGCAAGAAGTATTGGATTTGATGTTGCAGGAATTGGAACGAGTATTGCCATTTGATGGTGGAGCGATTCTGCTAACCGATGGTGAGGATATGCTCATTCGGGCCATTCGGGGTTATGCTGACCAAGAAACTAGTGAGATTTTGCAGTCGCGCCTTTTTAAAACATCCGATAATGTCTTATTTCAAGAAATGGTATCAACGTGGGAACCGATTATCATCCCGGACGTAGATCAAGACCCGCGCTGGATAAAAATTAGTACCACCGCCGGAATGCACAGTTGGATGGGTGTCCCATTGATTGTGGAGGATCGCGTCATCGGAGAATTGGGTATCACCAGCCGCCAAGTCAATTTTTATGCCGATGAACACGCCGAGGTTGCCCAAGCATTTGCCAATCAAGCCGCCGCCTCGATTGAACGTGCCCGCCTCTATCAACAGACGATTTTGCAGGCCCGTTTACAGCAGGAAGTTGAAACGGCCAAGAAAATTCAAACCAGCTTTTTGCCAGAATTTGCGCCAAGTTACCCGGGTTGGGATATTGCCGCCAGTTGGCAACCTGCCCAAGAGGTCGCTGGTGACTTTTACGATTTCTTCAATCTGCCCGATGGTCGTTTAGGTTTTGTCGTAGCGGATGTATGCGGCAAAGGGATTCCAGCGGCCCTATTTATGGCCCTATCTCGTACCATTTTCCGTGTCTTGGCGATGTCGTCGGAAGATACCCCAGACCAATTGCTCTTTGAGGTCAATAACCAGATTCGCGCCGATAACCGGGCCAATCTGTTTGTTACGCTGTTTTACGGGGTATTAGACCCTCTCAGCGGCGAACTGCATTATTGCAATGGGGGTCATAATCCTCCGGTTTTTGTCGGAAACGACGGAAGTTATAAAATGCTAGAGGCGGGCGGGACGGCACTCGGTATTTTTGCCAACGTCCCCTATCATGCCGCAAAATTAACGTTAAAGCCGGGAGATGTGTTGGTCACCTATACGGATGGGGTGACAGAAGCCATCAACCGTGACGAATATGAGTATGGCGAAGAAAATCTGATGGAGTGTATCTATCGCAATCGCCACTATACAGCGCAGGAAATCTCGCTGGCAATCGCTACCGATGTCTATACTTTTTCGCATGGCCTGCCCCCAGCTGACGATGCGACCATCGTGGTGATTAAACGCAGCGAATAACTGAAAAGTCTATTTTTATATCCAAATAAAGGCAGGAAATCCCCATGTCTGCTGTCAAATCTTCTGTCCCAAGCGACCTCGATATTGCACAGGCCGCCACGCTTCAACCCGTCCTCAAAATTGCCGAAATGGTCGGTTTGAAAGAGGACGACCTCGACCTATATGGTAAATATAAAGCCAAAGTCCATTTAGATGTTCTGAAACGCTTTAAGGATCGCCCTCAAGGGAAATATATCGAAGTCACCGCCATCACCCCGACCCCATTGGGTGAAGGCAAGACGACGACCTCGGTTGGTCTAACCCAAGCCCTCGGTCAATTAGGGCGCAACGCCATTGTCTGCCTGCGTCAACCCAGCCAAGGGCCGACCTTTGGCATCAAGGGTGGGGCGGCAGGTGGTGGTTACAGCCAAGTGATTCCAATGGAAGATTTTAATCTGCACCTGACGGGTGACATTCACGCTATCAGCGCGGCCCATAATCTCGTCGCTGCTGCCATTGACTCCCGTATTTTCCATGAAAGCACCCGCACCGATGAGCAGCTTGCCAAACAGGGTCTGACCCGGCTGGACATTGACCCCTATAACATCACATGGAATCGCGTGGTGGATGTCAATGACCGCGTGCTGCGAAATGTGATTGTTGGTCTTGGCCCACACGCCGACGGCCTACCGCGTCAGACAGGTTATGACATCAGCGTCGCCAGCGAACTGATGGCGATTTTAGCCCTCTCCACCAGCCTGCAAGACTTACGTCAGCGCGTGGGGCGAGTTGTGATTGGCACCAACCACGCTGGCAAACCCATCACATTAGAAGATATGAAAGTGGCGGGCGCGGTAACTGTCTTGATGAAAGACACCGTCATGCCGACTCTGCTGCAAACCCTTGAAGGACAGGCGGCCTTTATCCATGCTGGCCCCTTCGCCAATATCGCACACGGCAACAGCAGTGTCATAGCCGACCAGATCGCCCTCCGTTTAGGCGAATATGTGGTGACGGAAAGCGGTTTCGGCTCCGATATGGGCATGGAAAAGTTCTTTGACATCAAATGTCGGGTCAGCGGCCTAGTTCCTAACTGCGTAGTCTTGGTCAGCACCATCCGCGCCCTCAAGATGCACGGCGGCGGGCCAAAAGTGACCCCCGGCAAGAAACTCGATAAAGCCTATCTGGAAGAAAATCTGGAACTGCTCGAAGCGGGTGCGGTCAATATGGCGGCCCACATCGAAATCGCTCGTAAATTTGGCGTACCTGTCGTGGTAGCCGTCAATCGCTTTACCCAAGATACCCCGGCTGAAATCGCGCTGGTCAAGAAATTGGCCGAGACCGCTGGCGCCCATGCCGCGATTCCCACCAACCATTGGGCCGAAGGAGGCAAGGGTGCGCTGGAACTCGCCGAAGCCGTTGAGGATGCCGCCAATCAGCCCAACAATTTCCATTTCCTCTATCCGTTGGATATTCCGATTAAGGATAAAATCCGCACACTGGCCCGTGAGGTGTATGGCGCGGATGATGTCTCCTTTGACCCGAAGGCTGAAGAACAAATCAAAGCCTATGAAGCCAACGGTTTTGGTGGTCTGCCAATCTGCATGGCAAAAACTCACCTCAGCCTCAGCCACAACCCCGAGTGGAAAGGGCGTCCGACCGGCTATACCTTCCCCATTCGTGAAGTCCGAGCCAGCGTCGGCGCAGGGTTCATTTACCCCATCGCGGGCGATATGCGCACCATGCCCGGCCTGAGCCTGAAACCCGCCTACATGAGCGTCGACATTGACGAAAATGGCCGCGTGATGGGTCTGTTCTAGTCTTAAATATGCAATCAGAATGGGCGCTGCATGAACGACATGTGGCGCTCATTTGTTTTGAAGCATACAAACTACACTCATGTTATGATTGGGATGCAGTGTAAAATCTTTCTTGAGGGTGAATGTTATGCCAGACGTGAACCAATTAGTCGAAAAAGCCATCGCCGCGTATAAAGCCAAACAAAAATCGCAGGCCCGCGAACTTCTGATGCAGGCCGTTGACCTTGATGATAAACACGAACAAGCATGGCTGTGGCTGAGTGCCGTTGTGGACTTAGTGGAAGATCAGCAAGTCTGTTTGGAAAATGTACTGACCATCAACCCCAAGAATGATCGTGCCCGTAAAGGCTTGGAAGAACTCTATAAAAAACAGGGTAAGCCCATGCCGCCCCAATTCGCTAATCCCGGAGGAGCGCCTCGCCCACCATCGCCATCGCTAGGCGGATGGGATAACACCGACGATAGTTGGGGAGCAGTCAATTCGGCGGGCAGTGCGGGTGCGTCAGGTCGCAGTAATCCCTTTGCCGGAACAGGTTTTGAATCGAATCCTTGGGGAGCAGATGCGAACGACGCCCTTTATGGAGCCGCTAGTCCAGATGCCCCCGCCACCAGCGTCGAATGGAACAAAGGTAGTGATAAATCGGCCTATGGTTCTGGTCGGCAGGTCGCGCAGCCCAGTCCAGATGAATATGACCAATGGCTTGCCAGTCTCAATTTGGGTCAAGGGCCTGCTCCTAGCACTCCCGCCGCCCCACCTGCGCCAGCCATGCCAACGCCCCCAACACCGCCACCATCCGCCTCAAATCCTTGGGAGGCCGAGGCTGCACCGACACCCCCAGCTGGCGCATTCTCATTGGATGATGGCAATTGGGATGAGTTTTCAAGTAATCTAAATGCCGTTGCCCGCACACATGGGCCTGCGAAGAAGGAAAGTGATCCATTTGGTGGGGCTTCCGCGTTTGGCGAAGAGTCAGACCCTCATTCACCATTTGATTTCGGCGCTGCCTACAAACCCGCCAGCCGAGCCGCCGCCGCAGAACCCATCGAGCCATTTCAGATTACTACCCGTCTCTCGGATCTCGCCGACGAAGAGGATGAACCGTCCTCTATTTTCGATGACGAGCCGCCGTCTATTTTTGGTGATGAAGATGACCCATTTGGCACGGGTACAGGTTTCAGTTTTGATGACGTAGGTGACCCATTTGCAGGCATCAATGAAGATGTAGCAGGTGCCGCCAGCAAACCTGCGAAAGCTCCCAAAACCAAAGCCCCAAAGACCAATTCGCGTAAACCGACTATCTCAGCCGAACAAGCCAAGTATTATGCCGCGATTCCAGCCGACATCACGGCTAAAGCCAAAAGCAGCGGTCAGGGAATGCTGGTGTTTAGCACCTTCATTTTGCTGATTCTCAATATCGCGGCTGTGGTGGGTATCGTGATGAGTCTGTGAAAACTATCAATGGAATATAAAAGGGCGACCCATTGATGGCACCGCCCTTTTTTGTTGCCGAACTAGACTACGATGCTAATCATCCTGCGATCAGCGATATAGATGACCTTTTTGGCCTGCTTACCTTCCAGAAATTTCTGTACAGCGGCAGAGGCCAAGGCTTGCTGGGTCGCTTCTTCCTGCGTCACCCCGGCAGACACGACAATGCGATCACGCACCTTGCCATTGACCTGAATCACTAATTCGATTTCATCCTCGACGGCAGCGACAGGGTCATAAACAGGCCACTGCTGATTATGAATGCTATAGGGCTGGCCCAGTCGCGCCCACAGTTCCTCAGCGATGAATGGCGTTACAGGAGCCATCAATTTCAGCATCGTCTCAATGGCTTCATACCATACGTCGGCACTGACATTGCCGCTGCGCTGGACAGTATTCTTGAACTCCATTAAGCCCGCCACCGCCGTGTTAAAACTGAATTCGCCCATATCGTCAGTAATGCGTTTGATGGTCTGATGGGCTTTGCGGCGCAGATCACGATCGGCTTTGGTCGTATCTTCACCCGCCGCAATCGCAGGTGGGCCCGCGTGAACAATATTCCATACATCTTCCAACCAGCGCACCACACCCTTGATACCCTGACTATCCCATGGGCCGCCTTTTTCCCAGCGGAAGGCGAACATAATATAGGCGCGGGTAGTATCCGCCCCATACTGCGCCACAATCTGGTCGGGATTGACAACATTGCCCTTGCTCTTGGACATTTTCTCGACGTCTAGGCGATATTTGATCTGGTCAACACCCCCGCCAGCCCCAAAGCCCGCAATATCAAAGGTAGTGTTGGGGCCGACTTCGACAATCACATCCCGGCCTTCGGGAGTTTCAATGGTCAGCGTATTTTCGGCGCGTTTGGTCACTTCGCCCACCACGACACTCGTGCTTGCGGAGGGCGCATCTTCAAATGAGCCGACAACCGCCACATCATCGGCGATAAATTTGTGTCCCTCATAGTGACCCGAAGCGACAATGATATGTCCATCGCGCGGCTCGCCCAAAATAATGCCCTGATTACGTAGGATAATCATTGGCTCATTGAAAATACGCTCAATCTCGGCTTCCGTCGCCCCATTTTGGCGCATCACCTTCATTGTGTCGTCAAAAATGCCACAGTCGCGCATGGCTTTGGTGAAATAGCGGGTATACAGTAGGTGCATCGTGGCATGTTCAATCCCGCCGGTATAGGTATCCACTGGCAGCCAGTATGCCGCTTCTTCGGGATCAAAGGCCGCGTTATTATCCCACGGGCTCAGGTAGCGATACTGATACCACGAGGAACACATAAACGTATCCATCGTATCTGTTTCGCGCTTGGCAGGCCCACCACACTTGGGGCAGGTTGTGTTTAGGAAACCGGGATGCGAACGCAGAGGGCTTTCCCCGGTCGGCATAAACTCGACATCATCCGGCAGCAGTACGGGCAGGTCACTTTCGGGGACAGGCACAACCCCGCATTTATCACAGTAGATAATCGGAATCGGCGCTCCCCAATAACGTTGGCGGCTGATTAACCAGTCACGCAGGCGATAGTTGATGCCCAACTTACCGATTTGATTTTCTTCCAGCCATGCCGTCACAGCCTTGATACCGGGGTTTTTGCTGCCCTTTTCTTCGTTCACAGGCGTGCCATTGAATAGGCCGCTGTTCACCATCACCCCTGATCCCGACCACGCTTCGGGTATGGTATCGCCATTCAGTGGTTCAACGCCTTCGGGCTGAATCACCGGAATAATCGGCAGGTTGAATTTACGGGCAAATGCAAAGTCCCGTTCGTCATGGGCAGGGACTGCCATAATCGCGCCTGTACCATAGGTCAGTAGCACATAATCGGCAATCCAGATTGGAATCCGTTCCCGATTGACCGGATTAATGGCATAGCCACCTGTCCACACCCCCGTTTTTTCTTTTCCTTCGGCGGTGCGGTCAATTTCCGATTTGCGTCCAGCCGCCTCAATATAGGCCGCAACTTCATTTTGTTGGGTGGGGGTAGTCAGTTTTTGTACCAATGGATGTTCTGGAGCCAGCACCATAAAGGTCGCGCCCCACAGCGTATCGGGTCGGGTGGTGAAAATCCCGATAGGGTCTTCATCCTCGGTCATGAAGGTGACGTATGCCCCTTCGCTGCGCCCGATCCAGTTTTCCTGCATAAACCGCACACGCTCCGGCCAATCAATCTTGCTATAGTCCAGCAGCTCTTCAGCGTAATTCGTGATGCGGAAAAACCACTGATCTAGGTCTTTCTTAATGACGGGTGTGCCGCAGCGTTCACAGACACGGTCTTCGCCAACGACCTGCTCACGAGCCAATGTCGTATTACAGTTCGGGCAAAAGTCCACCGACGACATTTTCTTATAGGCTAGGCCGTTTTCATAGAACTTCAGGAAAAACCATTCCGTCCATTTGTAATACTCAGGGTCACAGCTAATCGCCTCGCGTGTCCAATCGAACATCGCCCCCATCGTCTTCAATTGGCCTTCCATGCGCTTAACATTAGCATACGTCCAAGTTTTGGGATGGATGCGGCGCTGAATGGCGGCATTTTCGGCGGGCAGACCAAAGGCATCGAAACCCATCGGATACATCACATTATAGCCCTGCATCCGCATAAAACGGGCACGGGCATCGGATGGGGCCATTGGATACCAGTGACCGATGTGCAGGTCACCACTGGTATAGGGCAGCATCGTTAGCGCGTAATATTTGGGGCGGCTACGATCAATACGGCTGCGATATAGCTCGTCCTGATCCCATTTTTCACGCCATTTGGCTTCTATTTCTGACGGGACATAGGTCATCGTTTTTAGCTGGTCAGTCATCGTCATCTCCCTTTGCTTATAAAAATACAACAAAAAAACCGCACGGTTTGGGCCGCACGGTTCTTGAAAAGTTCCGGGTTAAGTGTTGAAGGGGGCTGGTCGCTTAACGTCTATCTAAGCGCCGTGAACGCTCCCGCACTGGAATCGGTTGAGGAACAGGCGGCGTCGGTTGCAGTATTCTACCAAGCGTATTAAGAAGCTCCCGCAAGCGGTCAGCGACAGAAGGGTTATTTTCAGCTTTTTTGCTCACGGTACGCTCCTTCGACAGGTAGAATGGAAACCACTAGTTTTTACCGATTATTAAAAACATTATAAGGGCATTTTCGGCAAAACGGACATTTATTTATAATTTTTTGATGTGATGTCGGTCACATTTCTTACGTCGGTAAAAACAAAAATCCCTTTCATCCACACTGTCAAGCCATTTTTGACTGACAGGAACGAAAGGGATTTCGCGGTACCATCCTGATTGATGACAAATCTCTAACAAATTTGGTGGACCGGAGGGGATTCGAACCCCTGACCTCTTCAATGCCATTGAAGCGCTCTCCCAGCTGAGCTACAGGCCCATAATCATCCACTTAATTGCGCGTAACGTGCGATTCTACGGCACAGCCTACTTGGTCATTTCAACTGTGCGGCTCCGGGGCGAGTTTGGCCTTTCATTACGGTGTGTGTCGAATCCACCATTGTCGGGTTTCCACCATCCCCAACTCGCTGCGACACTGGCCTACTATTCCCCTTCAAAGCCATTGGCATATCAATTTGTAAGGTACAAGGATTTTAAACGCCGCCCCTACCCATTGTCAAGGTTCGGTTTAAGGTTGTGTAGCAGTTGGGGATGCGAACAATTCAGACACCAACGCCAAAATATCACTCACAATTGGCACCAAAATATCTTCACCGTTCGGCCCGACCTGTGGTATGGCCTCTCCATAGGTAATTGAGCCGTTTTTGATATTCTCACGCGGGATTTGTTCAGCCACCAGCGCCAATTCCAGCAGTTCTTGGAAGCTCAAATCAGTTTGGATATTGGCACTCACCGATTCCCATATATTCTGTGCTTCGGAAAATAATCCTGTCGCCCCACCCAACGACATCAGCTTATCGCGCACGGCAAAAATCACTTCTTGCTGACGGGCGGCCCGGTCAATATCGCCATTTTGCGTGGCACGGGTACGCGCATATTCCAACAGGCGCTCGGCGGCAAGATTTTGGCAACCCATGTCGAAATGCACCGGACGGATACCATAGCTTCCATCAGGATATTTCGGGTCATCAATTGGCGCGGTTGGGCAAACCTCGACCTCACCAATCGCGTTGACAAAGGTGATAAAGGCGTCAAAGTTTATCATCACATAGTAATCTATATTGATGCCGATTAACCCCTCGATGGTGCGTTTGACAAATTCTGGCCCACCCCCCGGAAATTGGATGTTCTCACCGATGATATTGGCGGTGTTGATCTTTCCCTGCCCCACTCCGCTTGGAAACGTCAGATAGATGTCACGTGGAATAGACAATATCGCCCCGGTTTTGGCGAGTGGATTCAGGCTCAACAGCATAATAGTGTCAGTGGGAAATGGCCCTGATTCACCTTGCCGCTGGTCAATGCCGAGCAACAAAATATTGACGCGTCGTGGATCTTGCCATTGAAAATCATTGAGATTCGGGCCAGCCTCCGCTGTAGCAGCTTCCGTGCCAACCGGATCAAGGGTCGCAGCGGGGTCGGTTGGAATAGGTGTACCATCTTCCACAACCACAGTCGCATCTGGGGTGATTTGGGTTGCGATGGTCGGCTGAATAATCGGCGGCGGGGTGACATCCGTGCCAGTACCGGGGGCTTCTGGTTCTTTTAATCCCAAAAGCAACTCGGCTACGCGGACGACATCCACGCCTTCTTCCAATGGAGCGATTTCATTCAATTCTTCGGTTCGGGTACGGGCCTGCGAATAAGTGACCACGCCAGCCGCCACTGTGCCGACCATCGCCACAATCACCCATCCCATAATGACCCATAATGGTATTCGCATCGAAATTCGCTCCGAGTCGTCTTATTTTTGCAAAGCGGCCCGATTATATATCCGCCTATGCGACTTGAATAGACGTGTTGCCGCTGTTTACCTGACGGATAGGCGACAAAAAAGCCCTCCAAGAGTAATTTCGAGGGCCTTTGTCATCTAAGTTAGTTCTGGTTTTGAATCGGGATAACCAAGTCATAGGTGCAATCGGTCAGATTATGCGCCGTGCCGGATTCATCAATATAGACTGAATCCTCAATGCGGATACCCCAACCTTGATCGGGATAATACAAGCCGGGTTCAATCGTGATGACATCACCCTTCTCGAACACACGGTCATCGGGCGAATAATTGCTAATCCCCGGCGCTTCATGCACATCTAAGCCGATGCCATGCCCCAAGCTGTGGGTATAACCTTCACTGCCTCCCGGCTTGGTCTTGGGGGTGGGGTGTCCGCGTTCCTCAAAAATATCACACACCAACTCCTGTAAATCGCGGGTGCGCTGTCCCACCGATAGGCTCTCCAACGATTGGGTGAAGGCATACATCACCAAACGATGGGCTTCTTCGACTTCCGGCGTAGCATATCCCAACGACCAAGTGCGCGTCATGTCATGGTAATAACCGCCGCCGATGGGACGGGGGAATAAATCGAACACCAGCGTCTTACCCAGTTCCAGCGGTTGATCTTCTTCGCCCCGGCTGTGTGGCAAGGCCGAATCGCGCCCTTGTGCAAAAATCATCCCACCTGTATCCTCAAGGCCATATTCCATCAGCTTTAGGCGTACAAAATGTTTGACATCGCCAATGGTGAGAGGTTTGCCGTCGGCCTTATACACCACATCGTTCTTGGCCTTATGCCCTGCCAGCCAATCACGAGTTTCGGTCATGACCTTGCTGGAACGCACACCAGCATCACGAAGTTTGGCGATTTCGGCAGTGTCTTTGCTGCGACGGGCTACGGTGAAAATGGTGGTTTCTTCATCTTCGATAATTTCAATCAAATCAGGATAGTCGCGTTCAAAGCGTTTGAGCATTTTCCATGTCTGCATGACATCACCAACGCCATAAAACGCCACGCGGCCTTTGATGCCAAGTTGGGTCAAAATATTGCGCCAATATTCGCGGCTAACCGCTTGTTGGTCACCTCGATATTTTTGCATAATCTCGGCTAGACCAAACTCCGTCATGTTGTAGACTTTTAATCCACTTTTGGCGGCTTCATCCACTTCCATCCCATTTGCGATCAACACGGCCTCTTCGCCACATTTTTTGATGACCGTCGCATGGGCATGAATCCCATTGGCAAGATAATCACGATAAGGGTTAGGTTCTTCAGTTCCGGGGATAATCAGCGCGTCAATTTTGCGCTCAGTCATCAAACGGTCCAAATCTGACTTCATGGGGGACTCCTTCATTCAAAATTTTTTCAGTGATGCTTATCCAGTTTACTATAAGGTCAAAAAGGGGGTTCAGAAGAATTAATTATCAGCCTTCATCAAAATGGGTAGCACGCTCGCGGACACGCAAAAAGACCTCAATCACGACCACTGCCAACGCCAAAAACGCCGCAATGGGTAACGACAACACACGCGGAATTTGCAGCCACGCACACGTTGCCACATAGAGGCCAACCCACAGGCTTTGGCGTACCACCACCCAATCCGGTACGACCAACGGGCCACCGCCAAACCGATTATTCAAAAAGCGTACAAAGGGCATGACCGTGCCGCTGATGGCAATATAGAGCAGCACAAAAAACATCCAACGTGGGCCGGGGTTGGGCAAGACTGTTCTCACCAATACAAACAAGCCACCCCAACCAGCCAGAATCATCAGGCCAGCGGCTAGGTTAAGTCCATAATGGGTAGGCAGTCCGGGGCGTTCGTCCATAAAGCCGATTATAACGTTGTTCTTGACTACCGGAAACGACTACTTTTCAGATTTTCAAAAAAATAATTGGGCGCTAGGCAATTTTGATGTAAGATAAAGGCGCTCGATTTTGAAACCATCCCGGATGCGGGTTAAAAACATGACTAATTGAGGGAAGTTGAACAATGGCAACCAACGCGACAACTTGGTTTTATAAAGAACCAGAAAAAGGCCGCCCTTATTTTATTTCAGAACGTGTCACCCACACCTTTTGGGCCAATCGTCTGAGCGACGTCTATTTTACCTGCACACAGGCCGAATCTCCCTTTAAAGTCGAAGGCGTGTGGCAAGGAATCAAAGTAGAGATGGAGTGGGAAGTCAACAAACACTTCGTTCTGCGGAGCGATAAAGAGGACGAAGGGCTAGTCACCGTATGCGCCGAAGTGCTTGGCTTTAAACCCACCGTCACCTATACCGACGGCGATGGCACCAGCATTACCGAATGGTTCACCAAAGCCGCCGAGGGCAAAGATCGCTTAAAGACCCTGCAAGGTAACCCGGCCTATAAAAACGTTCGGCGCAAATCATAACAATGGGTCGTTTGGCCCATCCTGAAAACATGAGGAGGCCACGATGAAATACGACATAGAAAAAAATCTCCGAACCCTTCACGCGATGGTTGAGGCCATAATCCCCTATATCTACGAGGAGGAGTTATTCGGTCATTTGGGGGATAAAATGCCCAAGATGACTGTCGGAGGGCTGCTGCTTCGGTTGCATCAACTAGAAGGTATTCAATCGGCCCTAAGTAAACAACAGCAAACGCAATTGACCGAATCCCGCCAACAATTTGAGCAGATGCGCTATGAATGGCACACCCACTATGAAAAAAAGCTGCTGCAAGAACTGAAATCACGCGCCGAGACTGCCCTGAATTATCTCCAAGATGCCGTTGATGCCATAGGGGATTGGGGCAATCAAATCGAAAAGCGCACCATTATGGCCGACCTCATGATCGAAGCCAGCGAACAAAACATCTCGATTCCCACCGCGTTGAAAGGGCTGGTCAGCGAAGTAGATAGTTTTCTGCGCCGCTATTTCAAAGCCGGAGAGTTCTTTTGGGATGCACAGTTGGCCCATGCCTATCCCCAAGAAACCTATTGGTGGCTCTACGGCAAACCCAATCAAACCGATTAGCAATTTCAAAAGGGACGACCTCAAAAAATCGTCCCTTGATTGTTTCTATCTATTGGCAAGCCGAGAACGAATCGGACACCTGCACATATCCCCGAATATTCTGTGAGACAATCGCTCCACCAATATCCGTCTCCACATTGATGAACACCACGTACAGACCGGGAGTCAGCCCAGTCGTATCGGCATAGACTGTAATCACATCGTCGGAAGTGGCAAGGGCAGGCGAGACCGTCACTTCTGGCCCACTCAGCGAAATAGCGGGTTCGATCTTGGCGTCAAATCCTGTGCCGGGATAGCCAGTATTCCGTATCTGAAACTGGCCCACTTCAATAATGGCTGGGCATGAATAGCCAATCTCAACCGCGAGGTCATCCAATGCCACCAACGTCATTTCCGCAATTTCGCGCACGGTACGGCGTGGCATCGCGGCTACACTGTACAGGGCTAAGGTTGGCTGTCCATCGGAGCGCAATATCGAGAACCAGCGCATGTGATTGCACTGCGACAGTACATTTGGCCCCAGCATTGACCAATTGAGATTCCACAAGAACATTGGCCCGGCCCACGCCCAGTTTTTATCTGCATAATCAAAAGCCCTTGCAATATAATCGGCCTGCGTTTGGCCCGATACCTTCATCCAGCTAAATCCGGCAAACGATAGGTCACTTGCTAAACAATTGAGTCCTTCCTCAGCCGGGTCACGCAGCCAGCCAAATTCAGTGAGCCACATGGGCTTGCTGCCTAGATCAAATTCCAACATCAACTCGCGCATGAGTTCGGTACGCCGAAAATTCAGAGTACGCGCATTCGGGGCATCTTCTGGCGGCGCATTATAACCATAGGGGTGATAACCAAACACATCAAAATAACTTCCAGCGTCGTTCCGAAACATTTCACGGGCAAAATCAATATCGGTGATGGCATCGCGGCTGGGGGTGGTGATGGTTGGCGCAAGTCCCCCAGACACCACAATCAACTGCGGGGCAACCGCTTTAATTTCGGTATAGACGACGCGCAGCATCTGGGTATATTGCCATGCGTCAGGTGGGCCAGTCCATTCCGCCTGTAAATTTGGCTCGTTATGTACTTCAACGGCTTCTACGCCCAAATCTACTAATTTTAAGGCCCGCGCTCGCACCCCAGCCTTAAATTCTTCCCAATTGCCCGTACTGCCCGGATAAATTAAGTCGTAGCGAAACAGCACCTTTTTGTTGCGATAGTAACCCGCTTCAGTATCGGTATAGACCTTAACCCAATCCATGCCCAACCGATCCACCCAGTCAAGATCAACACTCGTGTGGGGAGCTACGTGGATACCATAGCCCAGATGTGGTCTCGGAATCATGGCAGCGATAGACTGAACATAGGTAGGTTCAGCGGCGAAGACACGGCGCGACGTCCCTCCCATACCCACATGGGCCAGCAGGGTAAGCAGCACGGTCAGAACAAGCGTGATTTTATGTTTCATTCCATACGCCTAATAACTTTTCCACCTTTGACCATAGCCTAGTCTAAAGAATTTACACGACTTTTACCACCTACCACTTGGTCAAGTCAAATTCGCTGCTACAATTCATGCGCGTTATCCAAACCTGAGAACTAATTTCCGCATGACCCTATCGAGCATTTCAAAACGTCGTTTATGGTTGATGGTCGGCCTATTATGGCTGTTGTGGTTCATTCGCGCCCATCAAATAATGGCCCTTGCCGTTTTTGTAGATGAGAGTCTACACATTTTGCGGGCACAGATGGTCTTTGACTTTAACGACGCGACGGCTTCCATTCTACCCGGCAAACTGCTGCTCTATTATTATCTAGGCCTATTCAACCCACAGGATGCTGGTGGGGCATGGCTTTCACGTGAGGCGATTGCCCTACTTGCACCATTGGGAGCAGCCCTAACCTTTGCCCTTGCCCGTCAATTATTTCTTCGCTGGTCAATCGGCCTACTCACCATTATCCTATACGCCCTTTCGCCGTTTATGCTGTTTTTCGAGCGTATGGCCCTATCCGATACCCTCACCATGATTTTTGGGCTATCGTTGGCCCTTGCCTCCCTCAGATTAACCCGTCACCCCACGCGCTCTAACGCCATCGGGGTTGGGCTCCTATTCGGCTTGGCATTATTGGCGAAATTAATCGCACTACCTTGGATTATTTTGCCTTTCTTAGCATTACGATTGTGGGGACACGCCAATTTCCACCAGCTATGGAATAAGGCGATCGTGATTGGGGTGGCTGCCGCTGTCCCCCTGATCCCCTCAGCGATTTATGTGGTCTATCAGGAAGCCGCCCAAGTCGAAAATAAACAAGAAGTCGTCACCACCACCCTGTTTGTGCCGGAATCGCAAAGTCGAGTCGAGCAGATTTCGCATAATCTGGACATTTATATCGAGGCGGTTTGGACGATGCTGACGCCGCCGATGCTGCTGCTTATTCTGTGCTTCACCTTCTGGCAGCTTCGCAAACGGCCCAAAGAAATTTTCTATCTACTGAGTGTCACCTTTTCAGTTTGGGGCTTTATTGTTTTGGCGAGTGCCCAACCCAGCACCCGTTATCTGGTGCTAGGAATTCCCCCTCTGTTGATAATCGCGGCGGTTAGCTTGGCTGATTTGAGGCGAACGGTTCAGTCATCGCCGACAATGATTTCTCGGATTGCCACACCTGTAGCAATTGCAGCCACTTTGATAACAGTGGTTTCGGGAATCCGGTTTTTGTTGAACAGTTGGGACGATCCAGCCCAACTGACCCTAGCAGATCGTGACATCTGGGAATATTTTGAAAATACCGCGACAGGCTATGGCTTGCGTGAAGCCGCTCATGATTTGCCCGACCTACCCCCTCTGCAATCCGACCATCAAACAATCCGTGTGGCGGGATTTGTCGGGGCATGTCATACGCTACGGCTGTACTTACCCGCTGATTCCCACGTCGAAATGACCTGCCCATATTTCAAATGGAGCATTGAACAAGCACCCGCGACGCTTGCCGAATGGGAACAGCGTATCAAAACCGACGGGGCATGGTATATTCTAGCCGATGATCGCCAGCCAATGGATCTATTTAACTTGCCATTTACGTGGGAAGAACTTGCCGTATATGAACGGCCCTATGATGGTGTCACCGTGCGGTTATATCGCATCAGCAGTTAGATTTTTAGGAGTTTGGAGTGAGTATCGAAATCCGTCAGGCCGTGCCCGCCGACGCGCCCCACATTTTTGCTATTAGGCAAACTGTCTGGCCTTCGGAATCCCCTAAAGACCAGACTCTTGACCGTATCGCCGATGTTATCGCCCTACCCGACCACGCCACTTTTCTGGCATGGGCCGATGACACCCCGGCGGGTTTTGTGGACGGATTTATGACCTACACCCTCGAAGGGCTGCCCCGCTGGGAAGTAGACTTGTTAGCCGTACATCCCGATTTTCGCGGCAAAGGCATCGCGGCCCAATTAGTCGCCCGATGCACTGAAACAGGTAAGGCACGTGGCGCAAATTTTGCACGAGGCTTGGTTGAGATCGAAAATATCGCCAGCCAGCGCACCTTTGCCCGCTGTGGATATACCGTAGAAGATCAGCATCACGCGCTCATGGTCGGTTCGGAAATATTGATAGATGTACTTGTGCTTCCACCCGAAAACACCCTTTTGACACCCGCCCAGACCCTCAATTATCGCGGCATCTGGGTGGAGGGGGATTATGAAAAAAACAGCTTTTTGGCGGGGCAAAGCCTCTGCACCCAGCACGCATGGGATTTAGTCGGTGCGGTCATCCCGACCAGCGATATAGCCGCCTTACCAATCGCTCAAGAACTTGGCTTTAACCTCGTCGGTCACTATCAATGGTGGAAACGGGGTCTAACGTGAAACGATCGCAAGAAATTCTCCCCACCGCCCTGTTGATTTTGCTGGCTTTTTTCATTCGTGCCCACTCCATCCTAGCCCTGCCGCCGTTTAATGATGAAAGCCTGCATATCCGCCGCGCCGAATTGATTTATAAGTTTACCGACCGCAATCTGAATATGACCCTCGGCAAACTGCTCAGCTATTATTGGATTGGCCTGTTCCATCCCGCCCGTCTGGACGCCATTTTTGTAGGCCGAACCGCCAGCGCCCTCTTTGCCCTCTTGGGTCTTGCCGCCGCCTATAGCACCGCCCGCATTTTGTTTGGACGCATTGGCGGGTGGGTTGCCTTGATTCTCGCTTCGTTTTCGCCTTTCATGATTTTTTTTGACCGCCTTGCCCTCTCAGATGCCCTGACCGCCGCATTAGGCATGTTGACGATTTGGGCCTCCATGTTGATGATGCGCCGTCCTGATTGTGGCAAACGCTGTCCATTAGCAATCTGGGCCGGAATTCTGAGTGGGTTGGTCATCGTTTCCAAGCTGCTCGGCCTTCCAATGGCGGGTGTGCCAATGGTGGCGGTTATCACCCTCAATCGCACCAAAATCAGCAGGCTAAATTTGCCAACCCTGCGAGACATCTTGCGTGCCCATCGCGACAAACTGACCACCGCCTATATCACCTTTGGCTTGGTGATGCTGCCGTTTATCTGGCATATCGTGGATCGCACCATCACCGGCAAATACGTCAACGTCGTCAACAATAACCTCATCAATGGGGCCGCCGAGGAAAAATCCCCACCGCAGGTATTGCTAGACAATCTACAAAGTTTATGGACAGCGAATCAGGTGCTGCACGGTTTAGTTCTCTGGGTATTAATGTTGATAGGGGCGGCTTTTGTACTCTGGAAACGTCCCCGCGCAGGCAGTTATCTAATTCTCTCAACCCTGCTGGCATGGAGCATGTCGGTGTTGTTCGCAGCGGATTTATCCACGCGCTATCTCACCCTCGGCGTGCTGCCCTCTTTGGTAATTTTGGGAGGGGCAGTCAGCCTAGTCATCCAAGAAATCGCCAAGATAAATATTGAAAAACCCACCCTACCTTTTACGATGCCGGAACGTGGCGCACTCTCGGTACTGTTGGTTTGGCTCGTATGGATTCCCCTGCCATTTATCAGCCATGCTTGGAACAATCCAACCGACATCCACCTACCGGAATCTGACCAATGGGAATATTTCGGCAATTTTGGGTCGGGCTATGCCTTGGTAGATGCCGCGCATGATATGGAAAATCTCCCCCGTTCTGAGCCAAGTGGTCGGGTGCAGGTCATCGGCTTGGTGGGGTCGTGCCATCAGATCAGGTTGTATCTGGACGAACATGGCCCGGTAAGGCTAGAATGTCCGTTCTTTGGGTGGCAAGGCGAATTTATGCAAGACGTCGCCAACCTAGTAGATGAGCGAGTCGCGGAAGAAAGCATCGTTTACTTGCTGGTCGAACCCGAACTGCGCTTCACCGATCTTTCCATGCTGCGCGTTCGCAGCGAACTTGTCCACCGCTATCCACGCCCATTTGACGGCATGGCGGTTGAACTGTGGCGAATCTACCCCAATGCCACCCAACCATAATGACTTATAACAGGTGAATTTGAATGAGTGAAATTGCTAAGCGTTCAACGGCAACCCCTACTATCAAACAGGCCAACACCGGCATTCAAGTCTTTACCCGACTCCTACCGATGATTGGGTTATTGTGGGGGTTCTTTTTGCTGCGTGCCCACATGATTGATGTTCACATGGCCTATTTTATTGACGAACTTAACCATGTCAGCCGCGCACAGGTAGTATGGTCATTTTCAGACATCCAAATTAGCACCACCCCTAGCAAATTCTTGCTCTACTATTACATCGGCCTGTTCGACCTACCAAATAATTTACCGGGTTGGTTAGCGCGTACTCCTGTCGCCCTGTTTGCGCTGGTCGGAGCGGCGTCAACCTATACCTTTACCCGCATGTTGTTTTCGCGTGCCGCCGCCTTGACCGCTGTGGTGATCTTGGCAGTGTTCCCGTTCATGATTTTCCACGAGCGCATGTCACTCACCGACCCGCTAACGGCCTCAATTGTCATGCTGGCACTGTGGTACAGCCTTGTTTTGGCAAAGCATCCCTCCAAACGCGGCGGCCTCATTTTGGGGCTCATGCTCAGTTTCATGATCGCTGCCAAAATATTGTCGGTGCCATTGTTAGCCATGCCTGTCGCAGTGATGGCCCTGTTTGGACTAAAGCCTCTACGCCTTAACCGGAATCTCCGCCAACAAACCCTCGAATTATGGAAGCTCTATGGCCCAACCTTGCTCAAGGCAGCACTCGTGGTTGGTGTGGTTTGGGGCATCATCATGGGCTTTTATTTCATACACGGCATTCTGCGCCCCGAAGAATCACGCCCACTGGTGGATGATTACCTCTACGGCCTGCCTGACAGTGACACCGTGTTGGATGGCAACATGACCCATGTGGAAGAAGCCTTCCGCTATTTATGGGGGCCGCTGCTGACCATCCTCAGTTTTGTTGGCATCGGGGTTCTCGTATGGAAGCGCTGGCGTGAAGCCGCCCTCTTGGTCGGCTGTATCCTTGCCGTGTGGTTGCCCCTGATCTTTGTAGCCCAACGCCCCAATTCGCGTTATCTATCCGTTGTAGGCCACCTGTGGGTGATATTGGCGGTGGGGGGGATGTTCATTCTCAAAGATGAACTGAGCCGGATTTTTAAGACCGCCCCCCTAAAATTTGCTGCATGGACACCCGTTGTTTTGTTGGGAGTATGGGTCGTGACCTTTGGCGCACCTTTCACCTATCAAAATATCTACGAGCCAACGGCCCTAAAACTGCCCGAACGCGAAACTCACGGCTATTACCGCAACTTCACCGGCTTTGCCCTACGTGACGCCCTTGAACTGGTCGAAACACTCCCACCTGTTTCAGAAGGCACTGACCAGCGCATTGTCGTGGGTATCATCCGTTCGTGTCCCTTCCTGCATTACCACATGGCGGAAGATGCCCCCATCGAAATCATCTGCCCACCCGAACGCGAAGTGCGGCACGAGGTGTTGAATGCCGCCCTAGAGCAATACGGCACGGTGTATATGTTTAATGAACAACTGCCACCCCCGCGCACCGATCTTGTGTTGCACCCGGAACGGATTGCAGGGCGAGCCAAGTGGTTGGCAACCTATCACCGTCCATTCGGCGGCATTATCGTGGATGTGTATATCGTTTATCCGGGTCAAATTCCGGTTAGCGGCTACCGCACTACGCCCGATGATGAAGAGATGCCTTCAATCAAATGAAAAGCACCAAGCATCACCAATCCAAAACCATGATACGCTAGACGTATCCCAAACCATCAACCTTTATCTATAGGGTCTGCTCACGAAATCTGCGGCCCTCATGAGAAAATACATTTTATGGACAACCGTACCCTGATCGTCGTCAACCCCAACGCTGGCAGTGGTCGTGCTGGCAAGCTATGGCATCAAATCGAACCTATGTTGTGGAAGGAATTGGGTGAATTGGTGGTCGCCATCACCCAGCGCCCCGAAGATGTCGCCGAACATCTCGACAAAGCCCGCGCCGCTGGTATTTCGCGGGTCATCGCGATTGGTGGGGATGGCACAAACCATGCTCTTGTCAACGCCATCCAGACCCTTGCCAAAGCCGACCCCACTGCCCCGCCGATGGTGTTTGGACAGTTACCAATTGGCACAGGCCGCGATTTTTCCCGCACCTTGAATATTCCGGCTGATCCTGAAGCCGCCGTAAAATGGATCACCCAAGCCAACCCGAAACCGCTAGATTTGGGGCATCTGACCTACGACAATGCCAGTCGCTATTTTCTAAATATCGCCAGCGCTGGTATCGGGGGTGAGGTTGACCGCCGCGTCAATGCTCGCACCAAGCGCCGTCCTTGGACTTTCAAATTAGCGACCGTCCAAGCCCTATTGAGTTATAGCCCCAAAAAGATCAAGGTGCTGCTGGATGGCGTCGCATGGTATGAAGGCAAAGCATGGGCCGTCGTGGTCGCCAATGGGCGTATGTTCGGGCACGGCATGAAAATCGCCCCCAGTGCCGAAATTGACGACGGCCTGTTTGATGTGGTTTTGATTGAAGACACGCCACGCCTTTCCGCCATTCTCGCGCTGAATTCGGTATACAGTGGTAAGCATTTGCTGCGCGATGACGTGCATTATAAGCAGGGCAAAGTCGTGACCGTTGAATGTCAGGACAGCGCCATCGGCCTCGATATTGATGGTGAACACGCCACCGGCAACCATTTGAACTTTTCGGTCGAGCCGGGGGCATTAAAGATGCTGGTCAGTGGATAAGAGGATTTAGTTATGCGGCAATTTTCTATCGCACTCATGTTGGTGCTGGCCTTGGTGGCCTGTGGTGATAAAGATGAAAAGTCGGAGACAAAATCAGCGACCCCTACGCCGACATTGAGCGTCATCACCAATTTTACCGGGCCGATTCTCAATACCGGTGGCATTGAGTCAGGGGAAGCCTGTGAAGAAGCTGACCCCAATGACCCCGACGCGGCCTGTGGGGTGCCGGGGATTACGGATGTTGAAGATGCAAGCAGCAATGCCCCATTGCCCCTGACTGAACAAACCGCTTTTGGCCTGACTATTGGCATCCCCGATGGGTTTGCGCCGCTTGAACTCAACAACCGTTTAGTGATTAGTGCCAGCGATACTGCCGCCACCCCCGGCGAATTCACTGTGATTATTCGACGAGTCACGGCTGAAGAATTGGCCGACTACCTCACCCAGATTGCCGACCTTGACGCCACCAAACAATTTGACCGTGAAAATGCCGACAACTCACTGACAGGTTATGTTATCCCTTATGGCGAACGTGGTGAGGTGGCGGTGTTCGGATTGGCTGATGGGCAGTCTTTGTTCATCAATGGATTTGCCGCACCGGGATTTTGGAACACCTATAGCGCGACCTTTGAATCTATGCTCGATTCGCTGAGTCTGGCTTCTAACTAAAAACAAAACAGGGCATCCTTTTGAGATACCCTGTTTTGCTATTGTTTTGCTGGGAGACCTGGACTCGAACCAGGACTGATGGATCCAAAGTCCACTGTTCTGCCGATTAAACTATCTCCCATGACGAACGACCCCATTTTACCATAAGTTGTCAACCCCACTCAATGGTCAGAGACCGTTAAATAAAATTTCATCTTTGCCGACAATTCATTGGTTGCCTATGCGGAAAAACCGACACATAATCGTAAATAGCACCTACAAAATAACCAAAGGAATTTGAGGAATGGGCTTTAAGAAAACTTTTCCCCAATTACTGATTATACTGGCCCTCCTGACCAGCCTTACACAATGGACACCTTCGACGGTATTCGCCAATCCCGATTCGCAGACGCCGCTTACCCAATATATCCAAAGTAGTGATGGGCGTGTGTCGGTACGTTTGCCGGAAGGGTGGGCCTATACCGATGTGGTCGCTAGCGAAAATATCCTCGCCTATGGGGATTCCGCCGATGCTGTGGCGGGTCGGCTTAATGATGTACGTGGTCAAACCAGCATCATTGTTGGGAATGGCGGTTCGATTGTCCTACTCAATGTAGCCGACTACGGCTTCACGACGGCATCTATCGAGGTCTTGAAATCTGTAATGGATTCCGGCCTCCTCGGTGTTCAGAATGTTGGTGGCAGTGTCCTCGAAGACCCCCAACAAGTCGAAATCAACCCCGGTCAGGCCATTATCCTTGCGGTGATTACCTCGGCAGGTGAACGGGGCTACGCGGCAACGATTGGATTTGGCGAGATGATGGCGATCATGACCGCCACAGGTACGCCTACCACGTGGGATGCCAACCGCGATCTGCTGTACTCGATTATTCAATCCGTCCGCATACCTGCCGACCCCAGCACCGCCCCACCCGATGAAAATTTACCCGCAGCGGATGAAGTAACCGTCGTTCGTGCTACCGACGGCAGTCTATCCGTCACCATTCCAACCGGCTGGAGCTTCAAAGATCAGCTTGCCGACAATCAGATTTTTGTATTTGGCGAGACTGAAGCCGAAGCCGAAAATCGCTCGGTGTTCTGGATTTCTAACGAACAGGTCGTAGTCGGGGGAAAAGGTGGCTTAATTTCGTCGCGCCGACTTGACGAACTTGACCTAGACCCGGCAACGATAGACATTGGCAGCACCTCTAACACCTTTATCACCAATCTCGAGGTGGGGGTCATTGAAGCGCGGCAGCTATTTACTGTCAACAATGCCCCCGGCGCTTATGCGGTAGTAGATTGGGGCCAACAGCGCGGTTATCTGGCCTTTATTGTTTTTGGGGAAATTCTGGCAATCGTCTATATCGCCGATTCCCCCGCCAATTTTGAAGCCTCCCGCGACACCCTATTTACCATTCTCGAATCGGTGCGCATCCCAGCCGAAATCGCCGCACCACCCACTGCCGGAACAGGCGGCAATACCGACAACAATGGTGGTACGGGCAACGGTGGCACTGGATTAGGTGGCGTTTTGGGAAACACTGGCAATCAAGACACATCCACCATCGCCCTCCCCCAAGCCCTGCGTAATGAAGCCGGCACACTTGAAATCCTCCTACCTGAAGGCTGGCAAACCTTTATCGCGCCAAGCGAGGAAGCCATCATCGCCGGAGGGGATACAATCTATTATGGCAGCAGCCAAGCCGAAATTGAGGTCTTGCGAAGTTCCGGCGCTCCAGCGTCAGCGGGTGGGGTCATCATTTTCTTTGACCGCATCTTGATTGACACCACCAAAAGCCTAAGCCCCGAACAGATTTTGGCGCTGCTCGACTCGCCCAATCTCACCGGACGCTCCGAAACGCTGACCGACACCATCAACGGCAATCAGGCCATCTGGTTTGAATTTAATCAGGAAGTACCGACGCCAACACGCGGTTATTGGGTGGTATTTGTTTTTGAGGATAAGCTGGCATTGATGGCCCTACGAACCCCGCCAAGTGATTGGGAACAATCCGGGCCAATTTTGGAAGCTATTTTCCATTCTGTGCGCTACAACCCCGAAGGTTTAAGCGGCCTCGGCAGCACAGGTGGTTTGGGCAGTCTCGGTGGTTCCGCCACCCCCGCCCCATTACGTCCCGGTGGTGCCACCCCAACGCCGACCCGTCCACCCGCCAGCCCAACACCCACTTTCACCCCTACCTCTGATGCGGGTCAAATCCAAACGACCCCTGATGGCCCAACGCCAACCCCCACCTTGTCATCGGTTGGGTAAAACAATTCGACTAAATTAATGAGAGGGCAGACTATCCAAAACCTGCCCTCATTAAAGGAACGTGCCAATGTCTGATAATAAACAGGAACTATTTTCCCACAGAATTCATGCCGGAAGGCGAACCTATTTTTTCGATGTCAAAGAAGGCTCAGACGGTATTAAACACCTTGTGATTACAGAAACAAGGCACTCAGATGGAGATCGGGAACGCAGCCGAGTCATGGTATTTGAAGAACATTTTGAAGAGTTTTTTGGGTGCTTGAAAGAAATTACCGAATTTCTGGGACTAAACAAATCAGAAACTACTGATAGGCTTGAAGAAATCCGTCAAGCGCATCCAAACGCCTATAAAAAATGGACACCCGAAGAAGATACCCACTTGAAAGAAGGCTATACACAAGGCTTGAGTATTGATGCGCTTGCCGAGACTTTCCAACGACAATCTTCAGCGATTCGGTCACGTCTCACCAAGCTGGGCGTCCTGTCAAACACAAAACTTTAATTTTGTGGTGGCACAAAGGCCTGTACATTAAATGTTGCCTCAACTTGATTGGGCAGCATCGGGTTAAGGTGATTCGCAGCGATATAGGCCTCTACTGCTGCAATACCCGCCGCCATTTGCTCATCGGTCATGCGCCATGTTTGTGACCATTTGCGCTCTTTGAGATGCTGAACATAGGTAGCGGGTGAACGTTCGGTTATATAAAGATGCCGCAGTTCCCCGCCAACATTTCGCCAACCTGCTTCGGGCAAAAAGGTCTGGCGTTTTTCCCATGAAATCGTTCGGGTCGTTTCCTCAAAATGGCTGGTTGCTTCCCGCCATGTGTGTTCCAGCACATTTTCGGTGCCACGATCATTCCACCCATGTAGCAGCATCCCACCCGGACGCAATATTCGCCTGATTTCCTCCAAAACATCCATAAAGTTCTGAATGAGATGAAAGACATGCACCGCGATCACCGCGTCTACTGAATGAGTCGCAAACGGTAAATGGGCCGCGTTCCCCTCAATCAACGCAATCCGCTCGCCACCGTGTTTTTGGCGGAGGCGTTGCATCATTGCCAGTGAAATATCCAGACCGATATAGGTAGCCACTTTGGGCGCAAGCGGAAGGGCAATCCGACCTGTCCCCACCCCGATTTCCAAAACACGGCTGTGCGGCGTTAAGTGACCCGCCTCGACAAATAAAGCAACCGCCTCATGTTCGACTCCCGGTGGAAATCCACGAGTCTCATCATAATAGTCGGCGGCACGATCAAAAGATACATATTGTGAAGTCGTCTGCATTGTTGTCCTGCTCCAATAAACTCACCAGAAACCGGGCAAGGGCGGAACATCCACATGATAGGCCGCAGATTGCACATAACTAACCACTGAAACAGCCGCACCACCTAAGGTGCCAATTGCTGCCAGTACAAATAGTATACCGAGTACCAATACAATTAACCGTACCATTTCCACATCGGCTTGGCTAATGGCCGCTTCGCTGGCGGTGCTTTCGAAAAAGGTAATTTCTGGGTACGCCCGTTCCAACTCAGCTTCATATTGATTGCCGATGACATAGGCCGCTACGACCAGCATCAAAAACATCAACAGCGACACCACCGCCAATATGATCCCGATCACCCCCCAGCGTCGCGCCGAACGCCACCGCCGGATGCGGATATGAGCCGCGCCTGAGCCATCCTCAAAAACATAGCCGTCGGGTTCAAGGAAGATGGTCACTTTGTCTCTGCGGAAACCCGAAAACAGCAAAATCAGAAAATACCATATCGCCCCGATGATGCTGGTCACCGCCACCACCCACCAGACCAGCCCTAACGACTTGCCATAGGCTAAGGTAATTTTACCGGGGCCTTCACCTTTGAGCTTATAACCCCCGTTTAGATAGGTCTGGGTACGCTGGCGCAGCCAATAATCCGATGGGCCTGTCGGCTGTGGAGCGCCCCAACCCTGCATAGGCATTTGGCGTGGTGGTGCAGCGGGTTGAGCATAGGCCATGGATGGCGCGGGCGGCATCGCGGCGGCAGGCGGCGGTGTATAGGGCGCACGCGGCATCGGGCTTGGCATCGGCTGTTGGATCGGCGGGGCATACTGGGGCGCATAGGCATTGGGCACGGTCTGACGATCCATCGGATGCATAGCCGTTTCAGCGGGTATCGTGACCATTGGCGACCCATGTGCAGGCGTTGCCGAGGGCGCGGGTGGCTGTTGAAAAGCCTCTGTCCGCGCTTCGGAAAAACCCACTGGCGGCTTGTCATCAATCATCGTTTTCATTCCCCCCGGCATGATAGGGGGCTGAAATTCATTAGGAGTTGAATCCACAATGCCGACTGGTTCGCTATCCTCTTTCGGCTCTATCGGGGGTTCATCTTCCAACCCGACCATTGTTTGGGCCTGAAAAATCGAAGCCTGTGGTTTTTCGGTCTCAAATTCAATAGGTTGTTCATTCAGCACACGCTCAAGTTCATCAGCAGGTGAGACATATTCCGGCTGAGAGTCTATCACCGTCGCCATTGGTTCATAAGCGAGTTCGGGGCTAACGATTGGCTCATCGGTGACTATCTGATCCTCTGTTTCAAGCAATGTCCGCGCCTGAAAATCGGCCTCCGAACCAATGATTGTTTTGACATCCTCGTCCGCGTCTGGCAACAATTTATCACACCGGGGGCATCGTTTGGTATCACCGCTGACGGCTGAACCACAATGGGGGCAAATACGCAGTTCTGATGGCAATGTAGCGCCTCCTCAGAAAATTTGGATACTCAGAACACCATTGTACGACGAGAAAAATGAATTACGTGTCCGCGGCCAAAAGACGTAGGCGACAAAACTACCATTCGAACGGAAATGGTTCGGAATCAGTCGTATCATTCTCAGACGAAGCAGGCACATCTGCCGAAGAAACCTGAGGGGCAGGCTTTGCGCCATTCGATTCAAGCTTGGGTGTTTCATCCGCCACCGCCAGCATCGGCTGGGTATCGGGATTAGGGTTTGGCGATCGCAGCAAAGTTTCGGCCTCAGCACGTTTGGCGGCCTGTTTTTCATGAAACCAGAATGCCTCAAGCCAATTCACCAGCTTATCTACAATATCCGGCGTAATGCGAATGGCGGCCTCAAAACGCTTGGGCGAAAACGCATAGACCCGTGCAAAATTTTCACGCACGACAAAAATCAGATAATCCTCTTCCCAGCGTTGTTTTGTCCAAAGAAAAGCAATCCCATTGTTCCGCCGCATCAATTCAAGCCACCGCTGACGTTCGCCCGTCTCAATCGCGCCGACCATAAACCGCATCGAGACCATACTACCCAGTGTAAAGGTGATTTCTAGGGCTTGCGTCTCTAAAAACATATCCACCGTCACCATGGCCGAATCATCTTGGCTGGTCAAAATGGCGACTGCTTTACGTTTGACATCCGGCCCCGGCTTAGAGGGTCGAAAACTACCCTGCGACAGCAAAGGCGCATGGGCATAGCGTTTGGCAAGCTCGGTATCCAGATCAATCTCACCCGTAAAAAACTCCATCAATTCAACTGGCGCTTTGGTACGGATATTGAGATGATGACCGGCGTCCTTTAATTCTTTGACCACCCGCTGACGATCATCATTGGTAATGCGCTGCGTCAATTCGCGTGCGGCCTTAATCAACTGCTCAACCGGGATGGCATCCTCTTCGGTAACGGCAACCATTTTGGCAGTCGTTTCCGGCGGCTGTGGAATTTCAGCAGGTGTATCAAACACTGCCGGACGGGGGGCTTTGGTATTGTCGGGCTGCTCAGACATGCCCGGCCTTTCTTTTACATAATGGTACGTTTATGTTGATTATACGACGGGCGTCCCCAATTCGCCAAAGGCCACTTGAGATTCGCTTAGATTCGTTGTACCATGCGGTTACCGAATAAGGAGGGATTTATGGGCCTCGAAATCGAATGCAAACTGTATTTCCCATCGCTAGAAGCCATTCAAGCGCATTTAGCACACGCGGGTGCAGTCTTGACCAATCCCCGCACCTATGAACACAACATCCGTTACGACGGCCCGAATGGTGATTTTGCGACGAGGGGAATCGTTTTGCGGTTGCGGCGAGATCAAGATATTCGCCTCACCTATAAAGCACCTGCCCTTCAACATGTGCAGGGCATGGTCACCCGTTTAGAATTAGAAACCACCATCGGCGATTTTGAGACAATGGACGCCATTTTGCTGCACTTGGGGTATCGGCACAACATGGTCTATGAAAAATATCGCACAACCTATCACTTGCCCGATGTACCCGATGTCGAAATGGTGATGGACGAGATGCCCTATGGCAATTTTTTGGAAGTCGAAGGCACACCGGAAGGTATCGAAACCGCCCTAGCCAAAATGAATCTAGCTGATGTAACGCGCATCATGCTGGGCTATGTGGATTTATTTGAGCTACTTCGCCGTCATCATCAATTCGAATTCCGCGATCTCACCTTCCAAAATTTCGCCACAATAGACGTGAACCCCCAGATTTTTGCGCCACCCCATAAATAATTTATGGGTAATCTGCCCTGTTTTTGATTTGCCACACTTTGATTGTGATGCTACACTACGCTTGACTGGCCCAAAATAAGAATGAACACCGTACTTATCCTGTTTAACAGAACTACAGGGTCGGGAGGTTTTACTAGATGCGAAGGCAAGTATTGATTGGCGTTGTAGGCCTATTCCTAACAACGTTTATAATCGCCGGATGCCGCTATCGGTCCGCTGGTGAAGAAAAACAGCCGACCCCGCCCGGTGATATACAACTGGTGGGCTTGGAAACATTACAAACCCCAGATTTTGCGGCAACAGAAACAAGTGTGGTCTTGACGCTTCAAGCGCAAACGCCCTCCAGTACACCAACTCCGTCTGAATCACCAACGGTTTGGACAAGTATTGGAGTTGAAACCACGCCACTGCCAAGCTTCACGGCAACTGCCACCTTTAGTCAGCCCGTGCAGTTCCCCACGTCAACGCCGACTTCACCTGCAGTGATCGCGGTAGTTCCTTCTTCGACGCCGACTTCATTACCGCAGGCGACCAGTACACCGACAAGCACGTCAACCAATCCACCCATTGCGACACCGACCGTTACCACAACAGCAACTTCGACCCAAACGGCTGTTCCGCCAACGGCAACCTTTACACCTAGTGCAACACCGTCCAATACATTGCCGCCGTTCCCAACCAACACACCGACTTCACAGATCACTTCGACCTTTACGCCGTTCCCGACCCTCACAGCAACACCTCAAGCGGTTGCACAAGGGGGTGGATTGGAATTGCAAGCGACCATACTGCCTCAGCAAATGACCGCGACAGCGATTATCTTTAACGCGACCGCCACTGCCGCCGCCGCACAGGGTACGCAATTAGCCATTACGCCGCAAGTACCGATTGGTGCAACCCCGGATACAGGCACAGCAGGTCAAGCCACACCATCCTCCCAATTCCCCGACTGCGATTATCTTATCCAGCCCGGTGATAAATTGGGGGTGATTGCCCGTACCTATAATGTAGCAATCGCGACACTGGCCTCCTACAATAACATCACCAATTGGGACTATATCAAGGCTGGCGACACCATCAAAATTCCCGGTTGCGGACGCAATGCGACCCCCACCCCAACGGGTACACCCGCCCCATCTGGTGGCGTGGCAGGTGGCGCTACTCCTGATAACTCACTTGGCCCGGTGCAATATGTGGTGGTCGGTGGCGACAACATCTACAAATTGTCTGTCCGGTTCTGTGTCTCGATGGGTGATATTGTGAACGCCAACCCGCGTGTCACCAATATCAACGTGATTATCGCTGGCGACACCCTGACCATTCCGGCACGGACTCAACCCTGCGGCACAACCACGCCTACGCCAACACTGCAAGCCGCAACAGGCTGATCTAGGCCACAGTTCATCTGAATCTCTTAAAGACCCGCACCCATCCATGTGTGGGTCTTTTATCATTCAAAGGGGCAAATCATGACGACTCAGACTCCACCAAACAACGATGATGCATTGATTGAGATAGAAATCGGGGCGGAAGACATTTACAAAGGGCGACTGCTCCATCTACAACGCAAACAGGTACGCCTGCCCAATGGTGAAACCGCCCAACGCGAAATTATCCTGCACCCCGGCGCGGTGGCGATGGTTCCGCGTACATCCGATGGACAAATTTTATTGGTGCGCCAATTTCGCAAAGCTGCCGAACGGATTTTATTAGAAGTGCCTGCCGGAACATTGACCCCCGGCGAGGATATTTGGAAGGCCGCCGAGCGTGAACTGCGTGAGGAAATTGGCTATCGGCCCGGTAAGCTGACCAAACTGGGTGGGATTTATGTTGCCCCCGGTTATTCCACCGAATATATCCATTTGTTTCTAGCCGAAGAACTGGTACACGACCCGTTGACACTTGATCACGATGAATTTATTGAACCCGTCGCGGTCACTATCGAACAGGCCATTGAGAAAATCCGCAGTGGCGAAATTGAGGATGCCAAAAGTATCAGTAGCCTGCTTTTAATGCAGCAATTTTTGGTCAAATAACAAACATACTCTAGGCCACTTGTCATGCGAATGAGTGCTAGTTGTCATAATGATACAAACCGTATTTAGGCCCTTTGTGCAAATAGCCAATATAGCCATTTTCGGTTTCGAGTTAAATTGTTTTTAAGCGATCACCTGAAGGGTTAAAAAGACGACAATCCTAAAGGAACTCCATCCGCTTAAAAAAATTTTTTATTTGCGGTCACAGGGCACTCGGCTCCAAAACTGCACATGGGGATACACATATCCGGTGGCTATAGCATGGGGGCTGGCTACCGGATATGTGCTTTTTTACCACCATCACGGCCCTACCACACTTATCATTTTCTAACGGTCAAATGTTCATCACTTCATATAACCCACATCCATTTAAGCGTAACTGCCGTTACGTTAACGCCTAGCCATTATATAAACACAAGGCATAGCCCATATGTTCTATATCTTAAATACCCCCCTGCCTATTTTGCATCTACACCCCACCCCCACTATACTGACCACAACTCAACCGCTTCTACCCCTTGGGAGGACTTGAGATGTTGGGATCAGCCGTTCTAGATACTGCCATAGGCCTCATTTTCATTTTTTTCATTTTTGGCACCATGTGTTCCGGCGCATTTACAATGGTTTCACGCGGTTTAGAGATGCGTGGCAAGCTCCTTCAACAGGGGTTGTTATACTTGTTGGATGAAGACGTTCAGAAGCAGTTAATGGAACACCCTCTCGTCAAAAGCACCCGCCTAAAACAGGGTAGCATGGATGTCGAAACCAAATTCCTGCAATTTCTACGCCGCATCCCCATCCTAAAAAATCTATTCCCGGCCCGTACCCTCTTGACCTATAACCCCAATCCGGATTACATCGCTCCTTCGACCTTTTCACGCGCTTTGTTAGATTTGATTATCGCAACAGGCGAAGACATCCAAAAACAAAACCCCAATGCCCATTATTCGATTGATGACCTAGCCGCTTTGTTTGCAAGCAATGTTGGCGAAACCCTTCAGGAAAAGAAGGTCAAGGAGCAGGCCATCAATTATGTGCGCTATAAGCTCGGCATCTTGATTGACCAGAACGAGGGAGCGGTCATTGAAGGCGTGGACAAGCTGATTATCGAAGTCGGCATCCAAGACCCCAAAGTGTGTGACGAAATCCGCTTCCAAGTCCGCAACGCCTTTACCTACCGCGCCGAAGTGCTAGACCTCATCACGCTTGGCCTAACCGAAATCAAGCTTCCCGAACAGACCAAAGAATTTTTCCAGCGCCAGATTGAACTCATCATTCGCCAACAGGGGCTGGATGAAAAGATCGAGACGACCAAAGAAAAATTAGATGAGGTCGTAATGGGTGTCGAAAACTGGTATAACCGCGCAATGGACAGCCTAACCATGATCTTCAGGCGAACCAGCCAAGCGTGGATTTTTACCTTCGCCGTCCTTCTAGCCGTGTTTTTTAACATCAACACCATCACCATCGCCCAATCACTTTGGACGAATACCACCGTGCGCGATTCAGTGGTTGCCGCCGCCGAAACACGAGTACAAGAAGAACGGGCCGCACCGGAGGGTGATGCGGAGATTAACCCTGTCACCATTTTCCGCGAAGATTTAGCCTCACTGCAAATTCCCGTTGGTTGGACAAAAGAGGAATTAGACACTCTCGGCTTACCCACTGCATTTGCACAATCAAACGACGATCAGCGCTCCGAAACGACATGGTTCAAAACCGTTGTCGGTTTAGCCTTAACCGTGATTGCGGGAGTGATGGGTGCGCCCTTCTGGTTTGATCTACTCAATCGGCTGCTAAATTTGCGCGGCGGGGGAAAATCAAACGCCAAAACGGATGATGGGGACGAAAGCAAATAGCTAATATTGGAGGCAGGATGTACATAGTATCCCGCCTCTCGGTATCGCTCTAGGGTGTTCCTTTTACGGCTGACGTGAGGGCGGCTTCAGTTCGTACCCTGCCACAATCAATTCCGTTTTGGCGACATTGGCAAGGCTGTCACCGGCATAGGCCTGAATCGTGCCAGTAAATTCGAGGGCCGTATCTGGCTGCCAATAGCCACGTTCATCCAGCCCTGTCGGGGAAACCTGCACCAATGAAATTAAGTTCCCCTCAGCATCCGACAATACAAATGTGGCGGCTGGTTGAACCAATGCCACTCCGCTGTTGTTAAGGGCTGTACCACGTACTTCACCCGTATCCGGCACCAGTTCAGCAGTGACAGTGGCATCAAAATAGGGTTCGTACCCATCAAATGTCAATTCACCAGAGCGTACAATCAGGGTGGCAAGGCCATCGTAATCCACCGGCACTGGATAAATAGCCATTACGGGGACTAGCTTGTCCGGGGGGATATTGACATAGGAACTAACGATCGAAGCATCGGTGATGCGGAGATTTTCGGCATCCAAAAAGGTGATAATCGCCGAAACATTCTCAATCATCTCACCCGTATCATTCCGCACCAGATACATTGGATACAGGTAGCCGTCTTTTTCAACCACCGTATATGAAACAAGCGTCAGATTTTCGGCGGCGCGAATAATCCGTGTCATAGGGAAACCGGAAATTTCCGCATCCTCGAAAACAATCTCAGTCGCAGCCGGAGTTCCCTCTGACGCATCGTTCGTATTGCTGTCGCTATCATCATCTTTTTTATCATCGCCACCGCAGGCCGTCAGCAGCATCGCCAACAGCATGAGGAGCATTCCATAGCCTAGAAGCCGTTTCAACATGCAGTGACCTCCCCAATCCTGAAAAAGGTGCGTTCTAAGTATACCGAGGGCATAGACAGAAAAGTCGTTATGGTTTGTTGGGGCATGACAACAATTCAGCTAATTCGATTCCGGCGAAATAATCGGCTGCGGATCATAACTGCCAATCCCCTCAATCCCGCGATCCGTTTCCCACGGATAGACAATATGCGCATCCGTCACCGCCCCATAAAAATCTGGCTCAGTCTTCACAAACAACGAGCGATAGGGATTAAAATGGAACACACAGGTATAGGCCTTAGAACCAGCCGCTTCACACCGACTGCGAACGGCGGTACTCGTGCGTCCACTACCCCACACGTCGTCAATTGTCAGCACCCGCAGCCCAGTCAGCAAATCGGTATCGGGGAATTGTAGGAATTTAGGCCATGCCTTAAGGCCCTCCCCCATCATCACATCCGTTCCAAAACTGACCGCCGCCGTCAGCACTTTTGAAATATCAAGCGCCTCCGCCAGCAAGCCCCCCGGCACAATACCCCCGCGTGTAATCATCACCATCGCGTCAAAACTTCCCACACTCCGCAACTGTGGAATGAGGATGTCTACTAGTTTATCAACATCTTCCCATGTCAGTAGTTCATGACGAATCGGGCGTTGTGACATAAAGTTTGTTCCCCTAAATAATTGCTACTTTTCCAGTACAAGCGGCCCATTATAAGAAAATTCGCTTGACCGTGCCACTCGACATCTCTTAACTATTGTCTTTTTGCACTTGCCTGTCAAGTACCCCCAAAAACACGCTATAATTGAAGTCCTATCGCTCAAAAACTTAACATATTTAGCTTCAGGGGCTTGGTAGAAAAAGATTCTGAAAGTTTTGATGAATCTCCCCTATATCCTAATTCCAATCTTGGAGGCAAAAACGCTCGATGCTGCCTGAATTTCGCAATGAACCACAAACCGATTTTAGCAATCCTGCCAATGTCGAAGCCTTTGCAGCGGCAGTGGAATATGTCCGTTCACAACTAGGCCGTCGCTACCCGATTATCGTGGGTGGGGAAGAATATTGGCCCGGTCAGACCTTTGATTCCATCAACCCCGCCCGCCCCTCCGAGGTCGTGGGTACATTTGCACAGGGAACAAAAGAACTTGCCGAAAAAGCCGTGCCGATTGCCCATGAGGCCTTTCTAAAATGGCGTCACACCCCCGCCTATGAACGTGCCCGCTATTTGCTGCGTGCCGCTGGCGAAATGCGCCGCCGCAAGCATGAATTTTCGGCATGGATGGTCTTTGAGGTCGGCAAGAGTTGGGTCGAAGCCGATGCCGATACCGCCGAAGCGATTGACTTCCTTGAATATTATGCCCGTCAGATGATGCGCCTAGATAATGCCCGCGAACTGCTGACCCCCCTCGCTGGCGAAGAATTGGATTTGCATTACATCGGGTTGGGTGTCGGGGCCGTCATTCCCCCTTGGAACTTCCCCAACGCGATTATGACGGGCATGACCAGCGCCGCAATTGTTGCCGGCAACTCGGTCATCCAAAAACCTGCCAGCACCAGCCCAGTCATCGCCTATAAACTGTGCGAATTGTTCTGGGAACAGGGCCTACCTGCTGGCGTGCTGAATTTCTTACCCGGCCCCGGCGGCGCGATTGGGGACACGATTGTGGATCACCCCCTCACCCGTTTTATCGCCTTCACGGGTTCCAAAGAAGTCGGGATGCGGATTTTTGACCGTGCGGCTAAGGTCAACACAGGTCAAATTTGGCTAAAACGCACTCTCTTGGAAATGGGTGGTAAAGATGCGGTGGTGGTAGATGAAACCACCAATCTCGAAAAAGCCTCGATTGCAATCGTCGCCAGTGCCTTTGGTTTTCAGGGTCAAAAATGTTCGGCAGGTAGCCGTGCCATCATCGTCGGCAGTGTCTATGATGAAGTCGCGGGTCGCGTGGCTGAATTGACCAAGAAACTCACCGTTGGCGAAACCGACAAGGGCGTTAATGTCTATATGGGGCCAGTGGTAGATCGCAAAGCCTTTAACAGCATTATGGATTACATCAAACACGGGCGCGAACATCACACCCTGTTGGCAGGTGGCAATGCTATCGAAACCAACACCAACGGCTACTTCATTGAACCCACCGTTTTTGGCGATGTCCCCGGCGATGCCAAGATCGCCCAAGAAGAAATTTTTGGGCCAGTGCTGGCGATGATTCGCGCCAAAGATTTTGACCACGCGATTGATATTGCCAACAGCACCGAATATGGCCTGACAGGGGCGTTGTTCTCCAATGATCGCGCTCGACTGGAACGAGCACGGCGCGAATTCCACGTCGGCAATCTCTATCTCAACCGCAAATGTACGGGCGCGATGGTCGGCGCTCATCCTTTCGGCGGATTTAATATGAGCGGCACGGACAGCAAAGCGGGTGGCCCGGATTATCTGCTGCTGTTCACCCAAGCCAAGAGCATCGCTGAACTGCGCTAGGGAAATCGGACTTTAGTCGGGTTAATTCCTATACCCCATCTGTTAGGCTAAAAGGGCATGATTCAAGGCTTGCCCTTTTTGTTTCCAATTTCCAGATGAGATGAGTGGTCGGAACAAAAATTCAATCCACACCGTCTATGCAGAGGTAGGCAGTTGGCATAGCATTCAACATTTGCCTACAATGGTGGCAAATTCTACAATATCGTAGAGGCCGTGAGGGGGTTGTCGAAATTATCGCTATGAGCTGCAATTATCAATCACCTTTCCCAAATCCGCCGTGTGTTGTTAAGTAAACAGGAGATCAAACCATGAAAAAGAGCACATCGCCGCAACGCAAAATAAGACCTCGAATCCATTGGCGTTTGCCTGCTATCCTCTTGATACTTGCGTTCGTCAATGTGGCAATTTTTGCGTCCATGATTGCGTCCGACGGTTCTGCCCCTACGCTGGCAAAAACCGCCTATGCACAGGGCAGCGAAGCCACCGATAAAGCCGAACCCATTGACCACTATCCTGTGCCCGGTGAAAATGGTGCATTGGCGTTCTCCCTGCGTGATCCTTGGGACAAAACCCACCTGACTTATTTCTTCCATAACTGCCCCACCAATCTGGATTGTGAACAAGCACGGCAGGCCATTCGTGACAGCTTTCAGACATGGGCCAATGTCTCATCGCTGACCTTTGAGGAAGTCACTAATGTGGCGCAGGCCGATATGGAAGTAACTTGGGCCTCCAGCGGTGACCCGGAAGGCACGTTGGGTGTCGTAGGTGGTGTCTTGGCGTACTGCTTCTTCCCACGTTATGGCGGCGATATGTGGATTGACGACGCCGAACCATGGAGCATTGGCGATGGTGCCCCTGAAGACATCATTTCGACGGCTGTTCACGAAATCGGTCATGGTATTGGCTTGGGTCACAGCGAATTTACCACCGCGATCATGTATCCCTATGCGGGTTATGCCAATAAGCTGGGGGATGACGACATCAGCGCCATTCAATCACTCTATGGCCCTCCCGGCAGCACGACCAGCACACCCACCAACACCACCCCACCCAACGGCACCAATGGGATTCCGAGCAATAATGTCCCCGGTGATGTTGCGGTAGTGGAAGGCGAAATTACCAACAAAGAATCCGCTTCGGTTTTTGATCTCGCGGTTGAAGCCAATACCACCGTCACCGTGACGATGGAAACCATCAATGGCGATCTTGACCCCTATGTCGGTATCATGACCGGAGATCGCACCACTGTTGTAGTTGAAAACGATAACTTTGGCACCAGCAACAATGCACAGGTCACGGCCTATTTTGCCGAAGCCGGCAACTATATTGTGGTCGCAACCCGTTTTGGCTTCCAAAATGGCACGACCAGCGGAACCTTCAAAGTCACTGCGCAATTTGCGTCGGGTGATACCACAGGTGGTACGAATCCCAATATTCCACCGGGGCCAACCACCTTCAAGTGGCGCATCAGTAACTACACCGAGATCGAACTGTGTGGCATCTTCTTTAGCTCATCCGATGCCTCGGAATGGGGGCCAAACCAGATTGAAGGCGAACGTCTTGCCCCGATGACCTATTTTGAATGGGACATCCAATCCGGCACCTATGACGTTCAGGTTGCAGACTGCAATAGCAACACCCTTGAGGCCTACAAGATTGAAGTCAATCGTGACCTTGAAGTGCAAATCTACCTAGACCGCATCACCAGCGTGCCATTGGGGACAGCGCCACAAGATACACCCACCACCCAGACCCCCGAAGACCAAACGGCGACATTGCGGATTAGCAACCTTGCTGGAACTGACCTGTGCCAAGTGTTCTTTAGCCCAAGCACAGAAACCAACTGGGGCGATAATCGGCTGGAACAAAACGAGGTATTTGCCAATCAGACCTATATCGAATGGAGTGTGCCGCCGGGTGTTTATGACGTCAAAGTCTTTGACTGCCTCAACAACACCCTTGAGGCCTACCAATTTGATCTCACCAACGGCCTAGACATCCAAGTCTTTGCCACCGAAGTTGTCGGCGTGGCACTGCAATAGGCCTTAGCCAATAAACCAATGAAGGGCGATGATGAGTCGCCCTTTTTTGTTTACGTTTGTCGGCTAATCCGCACCTATTGTCCAAAGGGTGTAACGGTTGGCGGGAAACGAAATTCGATGGTCGGGGACGGAATTTGAGTGGGTACAGCACCAGAAATGCCGAGCCATTCCCGCCAATGAGCTTCAATTTCAAAAATAGGCAAATCGAGTACCTGTTCGAGCGAGAGTTTAAAATAGGCATTGATTTCATACCCCGGCAAATTTTCAGGTGTGCCCAGCAGGGTAATCAATTCGCGGTGCGCTTCCCAACCGTAATTTTCGATCAGCCACTTATTGAAGGTGTAGCCTACATCATAGCCCCAGCGTCCATAGCCATCCGGCCCTTCGCTAAAAGTATCCACCCCTTCCCCCACAAATAGGCTGTCGAGCGTGGCATATTGGACAGCATCCCGTACCCGACCCTCATAATCATATTGTTGGGCCAATTCCAGATAGGTTGAATTGCCCTCCGTAAACCACCCCGGTGCACGCGATTCATACAGATCGTACTGATAGAGATGCCCAATCTCATGAACGACCGTGCCATAGGCGAAATCTTCAATATCATCGCCATAAATCAGTTGGATGAACGCGCCCCAATAGCCGCTGGCCTGCCCGATAAAATCAATTCCGCGCAGTTCATATTCGGGTGAGCGCCATTCCTCAAAGGTGTCCTCATCGGCAAACAGCATCATACGCGGTTTATAGGAGAGCAACCGTCCAAACGCCTCGATGTAAATAGGCCGTGCCTCCGCCATCGCCTCGAACGCCAAATCTACGGCATTTTGGGGAAAACCCTTCTGGATAAAAATAACCAAATCTTCGGATTCTTGGCGCTCCCATTCGTGGGTGCTGTCGGTGTACTCATTCCCCACCAACCAATCGCTCCAATAGACCGTTCCGGCGGTATCCAACAGCCGCCAGCGATAATTGATAGCGACCCAAGGTGGAATCCCATCGGCGTCACGCCCTTCTACAATCACCGTCACCTTGCCCGTTTCAGCCTCTACCTCGCCACGTATCCGCACATCGTCAGGATAGGTCGGGGTATGCGAATAATAGATGCTGGCAGAGACGATTTCCCCCCCGCTGCTCTTGGCAAAGGCCTCAAATTGGAAACCATCGGGATAATGGCTGGTAAAAGTCGAGTCGGTTAGTGTCCATTCTGCCTCCCCACCTTCAACATAGGCGGGTTCATCATATTTGGGGGTTTCTTCCGGGGTGGAAGCATCGGCAGTTGGTGTTGCGGTTGCTGCATCTTGTGCCATCGCCTGCCATTGAGCCGTGCCAACTATCCCCATCAGTAAAACCAGAAGTACAGTGGCGGAAATCCAAAATAGTGATTGTTTTTGCATCACAAAAAAACGCCTCCCATAACAACCCATCTGGCAAATAAAGCCAGTATAGGCGATTAAGGCAAGGCGTCAAATTTTGCGGATTATATGATTGGTTCGTTAGGCCAGTTGTTGAATAACCGTATCGGTAAATTCGGTGGTGCTGAGGTACGAACCACCTCCGGCAATATCGGCGGTGCGTGCGCCTGTATCCAGTGTGGCGGCGACGGCTTTTTCAATCGCCTGCGCTTCATTCTCCAACCGCAGACTATACCGTAGCAGCAACGCCGCGCTCATGATTGTTCCGGTGGGGTTGGCGATGCCCTTACCTGCAATATCCGGCGCAGAGCCATGAATCGGCTCATATAGACCATACGAGCTTTCATTGAGCGAGGCCGAGGGCAGCATCCCCAATGACCCCGCCAAGACGCTGGCTTGGTCGGTCAAAATGTCGCCAAACATATTTTCGGTGACGACCACATCCCATTCGCCGGGGCGGGTCATCAGCAGCATGGCGAACGAATCCACCAATTGATGGGACAGGTTGATTTCGGGATAATCTTCCGCCACGACTTCAACAGTACGCCGCCACAAACGCGAGGATGCCAGCACGTTCGCTTTGTCTACCGAACAGACCTTCTTTTTACGCAGGCGGGCCGCATCGAACGCGACTTTGGCGGCACGGGCCACCTCAAATGGCGCATAGACCATCGTGTCATAGGACGTATCAGTGGAATCTAGCACGATTTCACCTTGCCATTCCTTGCGCGGGCCAAAATATAACCCACCCGTCAGTTCGCGGATGAACAAAATATCCACATCTTTGAGCAGTTCAGGCTTGAAGGGCGTATATTGCAACAACGCGGGCCATGCCTTGACCGGACGCAGATTAGCAAATAGGCCAAAATGTTTGCGTAGGCCCAAAATGCCTTCTTCGGGACGGGGTGCGCCGGGAGGAGTGCTACCAGCAGGGCCACCCACCGCCCCCATCAAAATCGCCGCGCATTGTTCAGCGGTTTTGAGTGTATCAGCGGGTAAAGGGCTGCCTGTTTGGTTAATGGCAGCAATCCCCAACAAGGCTTCATGATAGGTAAACGCATGACCATATTTGGCGGCAACGGCATCCAACACACGGACAGCGGCCTGCACCACCTCCGGCCCGATGCCATCACCGGGGAGTAAAGCGATTTTTGCTTGCATGAATTTTCTCCGTAAATTAGTGAAGGGCAGCGCGTAAATCGGCTGCTAATTGATCCAACGCCGCACGATCTGTAACCATATGGCGGCGGGTGGCGTGATTGTCATTTTCATGGCGCGGCAGTAAATGGAGGTGGAAATGAAACACCTCCTGATTCGCCACTCGCCCATTCGATTGAAACACCGATAGGCCCTCGCATTTGGACACTTCTCGAATGACCCGCGACAACTTCACCGCCACTTGCATAATCGCGGCGGCCTGCTCATCAGTCAAATCATAGATCATCGGGGCATGGGCACGCGGCACCACCAACACTTTATAGGGATTGGGCTGGCTGATGTCCATAAATGCCACGACCTGCTCATCTTCATAAACAAAACTACCAGCAGCTTCTTTGGCGATAATTTTACAAAAGATACAGTCGGTCATTTTTCATCCATGTGGTACAGAAAATAGGCCATACTCAACCGAATCCGCTAAGGCCCGCCAGCTTGCCGCGATAATGTTGGTGCCGGCCCCAACGGTACTCCAACGCTGATGTCCATTGCGTGTATCAATCAGCACGCGGGTGGTCGCCCCTGTTGCCGAACCGCTATCCACGATACGCACCTTGTAATCCACCAAATGAAAATCAGCGAGGCGCGGGTAGACAGGCAACAAGGCTTTTCGTAAAGCACGATCCAGCGCATTGACCGGGCCATTGCCGTCGGCGACGGTATACAGTTCTTCGCCCTCGACCGATAATTTGACCGTAGCCTCGGTGACCATGCCACGCCCCCGCCGCTGTTCCACCAAGACCATATAGTCGATCAGATCAAAGGGCGCTTTGTAATCGGGTTGGGCACGCCGCAGCATCATCGCCACCGAAGCATCCGCCCCTTCAAACGCATAGCCCTGATGTTCCAGATGTTTGATTTCATCCAGCACTTTACGGGCGATATGGTCTTCCGCGTCCAGCTTAAAGGCCTCCGCCAATGCCAGAATGTTACCCCGCCCCGATAAATCCGAGACAAGGAAGCGCATTTCATTGCCCACCAGCGTCGGGTCAATATGCTGATAGCTGTCCACATGCCGCCGCATCGCCGCCACATGAATCCCACCCTTATGCGCGAAGGCACTCCGGCCCACATACGGACGATTGCCATAGGGCGTCTGATTGGCGATTTCGGCTACCGTGCGGGCCACATGGGTTAGACGGCGAATTTTGCCATCAGGGAGCGCCTCAAGGCCCATTTTGATTTCAAGGTCGGGGATGATGCTACACAAATTCGCATTGCCACAGCGTTCGCCATAGCCGTTAATTGTGCCCTGCACATGCACCGCCCCGGCCCGGACTGCTGCCAGCGAATTGGCGACCCCTAGTTCCCCATCATTGTGGGTGTGAATACCTAGCGGGACATTGGGCAGGGCTTGACGCACAAAGCGGATGATTTCTTCCAATTCCCAGTACATTGTGCCGCCATTGGTATCACACAGCACGACCAAATCCGCCCCGCCATCTACCGCCGCTTGCAGGGTATCCAGCGAGTATTCGTTATCCAGTTTGAAGCCATCAAAAAAATGCTCGGCGTCGTAGATGACCTCTTTACCCTGCGTTTTGAGGTAGGCCAGACTTTCACGGATAATCCGCAGATTTTCTTCAGGGGTGGTACAGATAACTTCGGTGACGTGCAGCATGGAGGTTTTGCCCACCACCGTGACAACAGGCGTTTGGGCATCCAGCAAGGCGCGGATATTGGCATCGTCGGCAGGATCACCCCCTACCCGACAGGTCATACCAAACGCCGCAATTTTGGCGTGGTTCAATTTCAGGTCGCGCACCGCTTCAAAATAGGCCGCGTCTTTGGGATTGCTACCCGGCCAGCCGCCTTCGATATAGGCCACGCCGAGATCATCCAAAATTTCAGTGATTTTAAGTTTGTCGTCCACTGAGAGCGAAATTCCTTCGCCCTGTGTGCCATCCCGCAGTGTCGTATCATAGATGTCAATGCGCGTCATAGATCGCATCCTTTATAAATTCAACAGCATTGAAGCACAAGCCAAACATTTTCAAAGTTTTTGGCCTGCAAATCTTGGTCTTTAATCCAAAAATAAATCATCCCTGTATCACCCCAGAGGAAATATTCATCTGTGTCAAACTGGCAAAGCAAACGCCATTCGCTTGTAGCACTAGCTATAAGGCTCGGCCCGCGTGGGTCAAGCCGATAGCTACCATCGCCAGACATTATGCCATTCGAAGCTAATTGACACTGCACTTCCATATCACTCTCCTGAACCGGAGATGGATAGCCAAGTAGTTGATGAATAGGTTGAGGCCACAAATCTTTATAAATCTCACCGAGAAGTTCGTTGTTAGGCTCAAAATCGAATCGAAGTGAGCCAATGGTTAACAAAGATTCATCATTAAAACTCTGTAATTCAATAGACGGCAATGAATAGGTATGGACAAATTCCAGTGGTCTAGGAACGAGAAACCACATGTCCTGCAATGTTGCGGGGCCGCTAGTACGCTTGATTTCATCTAAATTTCCTGCAAAATAGGTCACTTTCCAGCGACCACGATCCGCAGGATCATATCCCCAAGGTTGTTCCATATCGTAGAAAAAGTACAGAATGCCCTTTTCAGGTAATACATTGTCTAGGTCATATTGTTTGACATCCACCATCGCAATCTGCGAAACAAAATGTAGCGGTCTACCTTCCCAATGAGGCCATTCGGTATTAGGGGGTAAATCAGGTAAACCGCCGAACTTAGATGCTCCTAAAGGGAGTTGCGCCTCATCGACTGGTTGATGTGCAACAACGCGAATAGCATGTTTTAACTGACTTTCTAATTCATCAAGCAAATTAGAAAATCCCGCCGTCACAAATTTTTCGCGTATCTGTTCCTTCGTAGCCATTATTTCTATCCTTGTGCGGTTCTCACTCGCGCTGGATGGCTGGCCTCAAATGCCTCGATTTCGGGCATCTGCTTAACCAGATAGCCGAGTTCATCAATCCCTTCCAACAGGCAGGTTTTGGAAAACGGGTCAATGGGGAAGGAGGCCTTTTGCCCGTTTGGTAAAGTCACGGTCTGGCTGGCGAGATCAATATGCACTTCGGCTTCGGGTGCTTCCTCCGCCAAATCCAACAAGGCTTGGTGGGTCTCCGCATCAACCACAATCGGCAACAGGCCATTTTTCAGCGAGTTATTGCGGAAAATATCGGCAAAGTAGGTACTGATGACGGCCTGAAAGCCATACGCCTTCAATGCCCAAGGCGCATGTTCACGCGAAGAACCGCAGCCAAAATTATGCCCCGCCACCAAAATATGCCCACTCTGATAGCGCGGGTTATTGAGTACAAAATCGGGGTCTTGCCGCCAATCGGTAAAGCAACCCTCGGCCAGCGAATTTTTATCTGTCACCTTGAGATAACGCGCCGGGATAATCTGGTCGGTATCAATGTTTTCAATGGGCAGTGGCACCAAACTGGCGCTAAATGGTTTCAATGGTTCCATGTTTCACCTCTAATACGGTCTGCGATATTCAAATTGGGGCATCTCGCCCATGTCGTCGGTCGAAAAAGTCATCGTCGAAATCGAACAATGTGCGATGTAATTGGCAACAGGGTCGAGTTTGGGCAGTTCTGTGCGGGCCACCTTGACATCCACCGCCATCCCCATCGCCCACAACACGGTAAACGCGATCACGTCGCCATGCGAAACCGCCACTACATGCTGACCGGGATAGGCGCGGCGTGTACGGCGGATGAATTTTTGCACCCGCGACCATACTTGCAGTGGTTGTTCATAGGGCGGGTGGGATTCGCTGTACAAATCCCACTTCCGCGCATCCAACTCAGCATACGGGCGACCCTCATATGGGGTATGGACTTCGTTCAATAGCGCCGTTGTTGTGACATTCATCTTGTGCGGCCCTGCAATGATTTTGGCAGTCTGTTGGGCACGCAGAAGCGGACTAGCAAATATCTGGGCAACCTTCTCGCCTTTAAGTAACTCGGCGGCGGCGCGTGCCTGATCCCGGCCCTCGTCGGCTAGACGAAAACGGGGCATCCGCTGATAAAAGATTTCATGCGGATTATGCACAAGGCCATGCCGCACCAATGAGATTTTTGTTTCCACTCGTGACATCCCTACGCTGGTGAGACTTCAAAAGCACGTTCGGCAACCATCGTGCGGGGGTCGGTCACCACCCCGTTGATCGCCGATGCGACGGCGGTCAATGGACTGGCAAGGAAGGTTCGACCACCTCGCCCCTGACGCCCTTCAAAATTACGATTGCTGGTGCTGACGGCATATTGCCCCGGTTGCAACTGGTCGCCGTTCATAGCGATACACATGCTGCATCCAGCCTCACGCCATTCCGCCCCGGCTTCCACAAAAACCTTGTGCAGCCCTTCGGCCTCGGCCTGACGTTTGACGGTCTGCGACCCCGGCACAACCAACATTCGCACGCCTTCCGCCACACGATGCCCTTTAATCATCTGGGCCGCCAAACGTAAATCGCTGATACGGGAATTGGTGCAAGAACCCACGAACACCACATCTACCTTATGCCCCAACAGCGGCTGCCCCGGCTGCAAATCCATATAAGCCAAGGCTTTGTCGAGGGCCATCTTCTGACTGTTGTCGCTGTATTGTTTGGGGTCGGGTACACGTTCGGTAATGGACATACCCATGCCCGGATTCGTGCCATAGGTAATCATCGGGGCGAGCGTGTTGGCGTCTAAAATCAGCTGCTTGTCATAGGTCGCGCCGTCATCGGAGGGCAGGGTACGCCAATAGGCCACCGCTTTGTCCCAATCCGCGCCGTGTGGGGCATGAGGCCGACCCTGAATATAATCAAAGGTCGTTTCGTCGGGGGCAATCAAACCCGCCCGCGCCCCGCCCTCAATGCTCATATTGCAGATGGTCATGCGTGCTTCCATCGAAAGGCTACGAATGGCACTGCCCGTATATTCAAATACATGGCCCGTCCCGCCGCCGATACCGATATTGGCAATCACCGCCAAAATAATATCTTTCGCCGTGACACCCTCTTGTAATTGACCATCTACGCGAATTTCATAGGTACTGGGCTTGTTTTGGAGCAGGGTTTGGGTCGCCAAGACGTGTGCGACTTCGCTTGTACCGATGCCAAACGCCAACGCCCCAAATGCCCCATGTGTGCTGGTGTGACTGTCCCCACAGACAATCGTCATACCCGGTTGTGTCAGGCCGAGTTCTGGTCCGATGACGTGCACAATGCCCTGTTTTTCCGTGCCCAGTTCAAATACCGGAATCCCATGATCATTGCAATTGTCCACCAGCGTTTTTAACTGGGTAATCGCCATTGCATCGGTCACTGGAATCAGGCCATCCGCACCGCGTGGAGTGGTAGGCGTGCTGTGATCCATCGTAGCGATGGTCTGATGTGGGCGACGGGCCTTGATGCCACGCTGACGCAGTTCGGTGAAGGCCTGCGGTGAGGTCACTTCATGGATGAGATGCAGGTCTATGTACAACACCGCTGGTGAATTGGGCGGGTGGCTGACGACATGGGCATCCCAGATTTTTTCAAAGAGGGTCTTAGGCATCTCACAATTTCCTTGTTGAAACTACAATCAATAATGGCTGGTTATCAAGGGGCAGGTGTTTGATTTGCCTTGTCCTGCCCCACTGTACAATCACTCAATTAATCGCCGGAAACACTTACCGCCGCCACAACCCCTTCAGCGGGAATTTCACCCGCACCGAGGACGGCAATCATACGGTTGAGCGCCGCCATATATGCTTTGGCACTCGCCACAATAATGTCCGAATCCGCCCCATAGCCGCCGAACGTGCGAGCCTCATGATCGCCATTTTGGGCAGGCGAAATACGGACGGTTACTTCACCGAGGGCGTCAATCCCCTCTGTGACGCTGTGAACGCTGTATTCAATCAACACGTTTTTCAGTTGGACAACGGTATCAATCGCCCGATAGCAGGCATCTACTGGCCCTGTACCAACCCGTGCCTCAACCTTTTCTTCGCCAGCGGGGGTCTGAATTTTGACCGTTGCGGTGGGCATCCCCATTGTGCCGCACGAGACCTGCATATCCAGCAGTTTGAAAAATTCCTTCGGCCCTTGAAATTCATCAATCATCAGGGCTTCCAGATCGGCATCGGTCACATTTTTCTTGGCATCGGCTACAGCCTTAAATCGGGCAAAAATTTGATTGAGGGCATCACCTTCAACCTCATAACCCAATTCTTTCAGGCGCACCTTCAGGGCATGACGTCCGCTGTGTTTGCCCAATACCAATGAACTGGCATGAAGGCCAACCGACTGCGGGGTCATGATTTCATAGGTGCTTTTTTCTTTCAGCACACCGTCTTGATGAATACCGGCTTCGTGGGCAAAAGCGTTCGCGCCGACAATAGCCTTGTTCGGCTGGACGGGCATTCCGGTGTAATTGCTGACGAGGCGGCTGGCACGGGTAATTTGCGTAGTGTCAATGTTGGTACGCAGGCCATAAAATTGGGGACGGGTCGCCAGCGCCATCACCACTTCTTCCAGTGAGGTATTGCCAGCGCGTTCGCCAATGCCATTGACGGTCACTTCAACTTGACGTGCGCCACCGCGTACTCCTGCTAATGAATTGGCGGTAGCGAGGCCCAAGTCATTGTGGCAATGGACTGACCAGATCACCCCACTCCCCGGCCCGGCTCCCGGCGTCTCAGCAATCAAATTGGAAATCAATTCGCCATATTCATCCGGCGTGACATAACCCACCGTGTCAGGGATATTGAGCGTGGTCGCCCCACATTCCACCGCAATCGTCAAAATCTGAATCAGAAACGCGGGGTCGGTGCGGCCTGCATCCATCGGGCTAAATTCGACATCATCGCACAGCGAACGGGCCAGTGTCACCATTTCGCGCACGGTATCGAGGGCTTGAGCCTGCGTCATGCGGGTCTGATATTTCAGGTGAATATCACTAACCCCCAAAAAGGTGTGGATACGCGGATGGGCCGCCTCACGCACGGCTTCATAACAGGTGCGGATGTCTTTTTCGACGGCGCGGGCCAATCCACACACTACCGGGCCATCTTCGGTACCGACCTCTTGAGCAATCCGGCGCACCGCTTCAAAATCATCAGGGCTGGCGGCTGGAAAACCCGCCTCGATGATGTCTACCCCCATACGGGATAACTGACGGGCGATTTCCAGTTTTTCAGCACTGGTCAGGCTGGCCCCGGGCGATTGTTCACCATCGCGCAGGGTGGTATCAAAAATGCGTACTACACTGTCATCCATAACTTTCGCGCTCATGATAGGGTGATCCTTTTTGACTGTTGATTAAGCGAATACATGCGAAATAGGGCAAGCCACTAAGCTCATAAAGGCCATCCTCTGCCATCCAGAACCACCCCCTTTCATCATCTTGTTATTGACGGATTATTCTTGTTTGATGGACTTCGGATTGATAAACGGCATCATGCCACGCAGTTCTTGACCCACCTGCTCAATCATGTGGTTGTGTTCCTGCTTGCGCCGACCATTAAACCAAGGACGACCATCTTGGTTTTCTTTTATCCAGCGTTGGGCAAACGTGCCATCTTGAATTTCATGCAGAATGCCAGACATTTCTTCGCGGATGGCATCCGGTACAATGCGTTCACCGGAAACATAACCACCATATTCGGCGGTATCACTGACGCTGTACCACATATACGACAGGCCGCCTTGATAGATTAGGTCTACGATCAATTTCAGTTCGTGCAGGCATTCAAAATAGGCGACTTCGGGTTGATAGCCCGCCTTGACCAATGTTTCAAAACTGGCGCGAATCAGACCCGCGACCCCACCGCACAGCACCACCTGCTCCCCAAAGAGGTCAGTTTCGGTTTCTTCGGTAAAGGTCGTTTGAATCACCCCGGCGCGTGTACAGCCAATCCCTCTGGCATAGGCCAACGCATTGGCGAGAGCTTCCCCGCTGGCGTCTTGTTCGACTGCGACCAGACCGGGTGTGCCGCCGCCTTCGGTATATACTTCACGCACGCGATGACCGGGGGCTTTAGGTGCGACCATGCTGACATCCACGCCCGCCGGGGGTCTGATTTGCCCATAGCGGATATTAAAGCCATGCGCGAACATCAAGGTGTTGCCGGGTTGCAGATTCGGTGCGACTTCCTTGTGATAAACATCGGCCTGAAGGGTGTCGGGGATCAGGATCATCACGACATCACCCTGTTTAGTAGCCTCGGCGACACTGAGGACGGTCAGGCCATCAGCTTGGGCTTTGGCGCGGCTCTTGCTGCTCTCATGCAGGCCCACCACTACCTTGACCCCGCTATCACGCAGGTTCAGTGCATGGGCATGACCCTGACTGCCATAGCCGATAATTGCGACGGTCTTGCCTTCTAGCCGTTTCAGGTCGGCGTCTTTATCATAAAAAATAGTTGCCATCTTGCTTGTATTCCTTATCTGATTGAGAAAAAATTCGGTTGTTGCTATCTGTTATTCATCATCGTGTTCCGCCGACCCGCCGCCATTAACTGACGGAACAAAGGTCGGGAAACGGGTAGATTTATAATCGCGCTGTTCCATTGTGCGGATACCGCGCCCCATGCTGACACGTCCGGTACGCACCATTTCCACAATTTCAAATTGATGCAGGGCGTCCACAAAACTTTCAACGCTTTCTTCCGCGCCCGCCAACTCGACAATTGTCACCTCTGGCCCAATATCCACCAACTTCGCCCCGCGTTCATAACACAGGTCAGTGACAGCATTCCGCGCATAGGCATCGGGGGTGCGCACCTTGACCAGCGCCAAGTCACGGTTAATGGTGGGGATGTTGGTCACATCCTGTACCTCGATCACATCAATCAGTTTGTACAGCATCATGACGACTTTTTTGCCATCTCCCGGTTCGGCTTCCATCACAACCGTGATACGCGAAATATCGGGGTTGTGGGTGCGCCCCACCGTCAAGCTGTCCATATTAAAGTTGCGGCGGCGAAACAAGCTAACCACGCGGTTTAGCACACCGGGTTTATTCTCGACCAAACAGATTAGTGTATGTTTCATCTTGTTCTTTCTCCTATTATCGCTGCCATCTTGCCTCTATTCCCCTTCCCGCCACCCCCGGTTTGGTCTAGCTCTACCGCCAATAGCCGGAGGTGTGGGTCGGTTAGGAGGAGCGTATCAGATAGCTGTCGGGTTATTTTCAAAATCGGGTGATTCACTGGGCTTAGGACGGCGGATCATGGCGTGCAAGTCTGCCCCGGCGGGTACCATCGGGTACACAATGTCATTCTGCACCACTACAAATTCAATCAGCGTGGGGCCATCAATGCTGCGTGCCCATGCGACGGCTTCTTCAATTTCCTCTTTGGTGCTAACCCGCCGCGCCGGAATATTGTAGGCCTCAGCCAACTTCACAAAATCAGGATTTTTCAGCGGGGTGGATTGATAGCGTTCCTCATAGAAGAACTCCTGCCATTGACGCACCATGCCCAAATAAGAATTGTTGATGATGGCGATATGAATACCCACGTTTTCTTGCATGGCTGTACCGAGTTCAGTCAGGGTCATTTGGAAACCACCATCCCCGACAATCGCCCACACTTCTTCTTCGGGTCGGCCCAATTTCGCGCCAATCGCAGCCGGCATCCCAAAGCCCATCGTCCCCAATCCACCGCTGGTCAAAAGGCTATGCGGGCGAGTATGGGGATAATATTGGGCTTCCAACATCTGATGCTGCCCCACATCACTCACCGTCAGCGCCTTGCCTTCGGTACAGCGGAACAATTCAGCAATCACCTGTGCGGCCCACAATTTGCCATCAGGATTCGATGCCAGTCGCAGCAGAATATCACGTTCGCTGGTTTCTTCTTCCCAATCGCGGATCTGACCAATCCATTCCTGATGCTGTCCGGTCTGCAATTGAGGCAGTAGTTGGCGTACCACCATCTTCAAATCGCCACAGATGCCGACATCCACCTTCACATTTTTGTTGATTTCACTGGGGTCAATTTCGATATGAATCTTTTTGGAATTAGGCGAGTACGTCTTGATATTGCCCGTCACACGGTCATCAAAACGCATCCCAAAAGCCAGCAATAGGTCGGCTTGTTGAATGGCCTGATTTGCTGCCGCCGTGCCGTGCATCCCCATCATCCCTACACACAGCGGATGATTCTCTGGGAAGCTACCTTTGCCCAACAACGTCAAAGCGACAGGCGTCTGGGTAATTTCGGCAAAACTACGAATTTCGTCCATTGCGCCGGACATCATCACTCCATGCCCCGCCAAAATCAGTGGGCGTTTGGCGTTACGAATCAATTCCAATGCTGCTTCAAGTTCTTTAGGGTGAGCTTTCCCCGGCACGTTATAACCGGGTAGGCGCAGTTCGCCTTCGGGATAGTGGAATTCAATCACTCGATTTTGGACATCTTTAGGAATATCTACCAGCACCGGGCCGGGACGACCTGTCCGCGCAATATGGAAGGCTTCCCGAATAGAATATGCAATATCTTTGGTACGGGTCACCAAATAACTGTGCTTGGTGACGGGCAACGTACAACCTGTTACGTCGGTTTCTTGGAAGGCATCCGTGCCAATCGCCCCTAATGGAACTTGCCCGGTAATCGCTACCAATGGGGACGAGTCCATCATGGCGTTGGCGAGGCCTGTCACCAGATTGGTCGCACCGGGGCCGCTGGTCGCCAGCATGACACCGACTTTACCCGTCGCACGCGCATACCCTTCCGCCATATGCGTTCCGCCCTGTTCATGACGTGGCAACACGTGGCGAATTTGGGGGTACTTGGTCAGCGCGTCATAAATCGGCAAGATCGCGCCGCCGGGATACCCGAATACAAGGTCAACCCCTTCACGTAATAAACATTCCCAAACAATTTCAGCACCGGTTAATTTCATTTTCCCTGCCTCCTCAAACTTAATTTAATCGTCGCCTGCTTCTGTAACGGATTGTTGGACATAGGTCAGCCAACCGTGCACATCGGAAGAACGCCCTTCAACGGTGGCAAAAAAGGCATCCTGTAGAGCTTTGGTGATCGGGCCGCGTTTACCACTGCCTACCTGCAACCCATCTACGCTACGGATAGGGGTAATTTCTGCCGCCGTCCCGGTCATAAAGATTTCGTCGGCGATATAGAGCATCTCGCGCACCAACGTTTCCTCGCGCACCGGAATACCGAGATCCGCCGCCAACGTCAAAACACTGTCACGGGTAATGCCAGACAAAATGCTGGAGGCAACCGGCGGGGTATAAATCGTGCCATTCATCATCAGGAATAGGTTTTCGCCTGCTCCCTCGCTGAGATTGCCGTTCGCATCAAGCGCGATACCCTCGGTATAGCCATGACGCTTGGCTTCCATTGAGACCTGCTGGTTATTGACATATTGACCGCCAACCTTCGCCATCGGGCTAGAAGCCACCCGCCGCCAACTGGTTACCGCCGCATCAATACCGTTTTCTATCCCATCCGCCCCCAAATAGCGCCCCCATTCAATCGAGATAATGACGACTTCGACCTTTTGCCCCGCTGCATTCAGGCCAAATGTCTCGCTATCCCGAAAGGCCAATGGTCGGATATAGCAGGATTTTTGTTTATTACGGGCGACCAACTCGACGCAAGCCGCTTCTAACTCTTCTTGGCTAAATTCGAGTTGATCGGCCATCCGCATAATCTTGGCGCTGTACATAAAACGGGCCATATGGTCAGCCAACCGGAATACCGCCGGGCCGTTTTCGGTGGCATAGGTACGGATGCCTTCAAACACACTGCTGCCATAATGCAGCGCGTGGGTGCTGACATGTACATTGGCCTCATGCCAAGGAACCCAGTTTCCAGAAAACCATATCCATTCAGAAGCATTTTTTAGGGGCATGTCATTCCTCTTTGGCAAAAACAATTCAACGATTTAATGGCGTATTTTTTGCCGTCCCAGCGCCCAACTTGCTCACCTCTACAAATTGGGCTGCGGAATCGGCAGAACAGCGGGACTTTACTATCCTCGCTCGTCAACATCATAAATATTCGATAAGGCTTCATGGGTGGGAGATTGACTTTCATCCTCGTGGGGGGTCGTGGTGTGGTGGTTATCCTGATTAGAATAAGTGCCATTCAGGTGCAAAGGATTGGTCTGATAGGCATCCGTCCACGGGCTGTAGGTCTGGCTTTGTGGGAAGCTCTGGTTGGTATTGGTCTGCTTAGGTGACATTTTGCATTACTCCTGAGTTCGCTACTTATGCAAATTTCGTTGGATACTGGGTGACAAAAACGCCGCTTGGAGGGGTGGCTCCAAACGGCGTCTCGGTTTACTGGGTTATGTGACTTTAGCTCTGCTCTGTCTTGAATCGGCGCTGGGTCACTACCGGACTGTTTGAAGCACGTTTCTCCTCGCTCGTAAGGCTTACGACTACGAGGAGGCCGGTAATGAGGATAAGGCTAAGGATAGACAGAGCAAGCAGTGCCATGATTTGTTCTGTATGTATATATGGATTGATTGTTGCGTGATTTACTTTTTTAGCGTGCCATAAAGATATTCTCAATCTTTTCTTTCGTCAATAGGGGTCAGGGCATTTTGCACAATCGCTCATTTGCACTTCATTACTTAAATTTTAAATCATAAGAGTGCCTGTTATAGATTCAGATAGCGCATACTTTTTGAATGTACTTTTTTAATGAAAGGCATTCTTGAACTTTGGCAAAAATCTTTCATCTAATTTTCGATAAGTGACAACCATCTTCCGAACAATTCTCTAACAATTCAACCAATTGTTGATTATGTCACGCCCGCCCCATATCACAAAAAAAGGGCGGCCTGTTACCAAACCACCCTCACATAAATCGCCCGATTTGAGGCTTATTTAGCCGCTAAAACCCTCATCAGATCCTGCCGAAGGCACAACTGATGTTTCGGCTTCGGTCAGTTTTGTGTCCAAAATCGGATAGACGTAATATAGTGGATAGCCACCTTGCAGTTCTTGGTCGCCGATCTTCATGAATGCCACGTCATCGCGGCTGGTGCCCAACAGAACATTGGGGGTCGAACTGACGCCGACTTCTTCAGCCCATGCCAGATGGTCAGCGATAATAGCTGCCGTCGTTTCATCCCCAAGGCAGGCATTAAAGGCTTCATAATCTATATCCAACTCAGCGTCTAATAGCATCGCCGCAAGGTTTTCTTCGGTATAGGCCGCACGTCCGGCTTGATCCTCGGCATACTCAGCAAAGATGAGATGGTGTATCGTCCAACCCACACCCAATCTCGCCCCACAAACCTGATATTGGGCCGCGAGGGTCGAGGCCTCACCGCCGACAAAATCTAATACACCAAGCGTGAATTGAGCTTTGCCCGTCACGACATAATCTTGCACCAGCCGATCCATCACCGCCGAGTAGTCATAGCAGTGCGGGCAAGAAAAATCCATAAATTCGGCAATCCACAGCGGGGCTTCAGGATCACCAACGGTCATTAAGCCAGTGGTTTCCAGATTAGCCTGCATCTGTTCGTTCAGGGCCGCTTCGTCCAGATCTAGGGGAGTGATAATGGCGCTAGCGATGATTTCATCCATCACGGGACTCCATGTTTCCCATTCCTCACTCGAGGCTACTTGGCCCACCAACATCACCTGTCCTTCAGGGTATGGAATCGCCACAAAACGACTGTTATTTGCTCCGCTGGCGGTTTCAAAGCCCACACCTTCAATACCACCAAACGTAATATCCGTCAGCGCAACACTATCCGCCGCTGTCAATTGCTCCATGAACTCGCGGAAGGTCAGCGACGTATCATACGCCCCCGCCTGTACCGCGATATATGGCCCTTGTCCGGATTCATCGGTTGGGCCAGCAATCACAAATACAAAGGGGGCATCGGTCAGAATTCCCTGCCACCCCGCCGGATAGGTTATTTCAAGGCCCCATTCATGCCACTTCCACACCCCACCTTCGGATGTTTGGGTCGGGCCACCCGCTGTATCCCCAATAGTATTGGACATCAGCTTGGTTACAGCTTCTGGCGCTTCATCTCGAACTGATGCGGCGTTTGCCACTCTGGTCACGGTACCTGACTTGACCGCCGTATTATGCTTTGAATTGTTGTACGCGGCCAAAACCAACAACAGCGCGAACACTCCAATACCACCCATTATTATGTATCTACGTAGTCGCAAACCGTTCACTCCAACCTCCACGTTGAAAACTATTGTGCCATTCCAAACGGGCCATCATCACCCGCGATGATATTCTCTAGGGTCAATGGGGCAATCTGTTCATTATACACGGTCAGATGCAAGGACCCATCAATCCATACTCTGGCGGTGGGCCATGCCTCAACGGCTGCGCCACCCCCCATCAGCAGGGCATGATCGCCATCTACTACCACCACCAGTAGCAAATTTATGCCTTCAACTTCCATGAGTGTTAAGACGGCTGGCAGTCCGTCCCCCCACTCAAATTCAGCGACATCCGTCGGGGCTTGGCCTGTGAAAAGTTCCAAAATTTGACGCGGGGCTTGGGGATCGGTTGGGTCAACCCCAATCCCGCTGGGAACAAGCAGTTGGGCGCGAATAAAGGGTGGGGCGTCGGTCAAATTACCCTCCAATATCGCCTCCGACTGGGCTTGGTCACCGCTTACCACCAACACCTGTCCATTACTGGCGGCGTGCCATGCTTCAGGGTAATTAAACGTGATGAGGCCTCCGGCAAATTCAAGCGAAGCCGTCTCAGCCAAAAACTGAATAGAAGCGACCATTGTCAGCAACTGGGGTTCAAATTCAGCCCATGCTTCGGTGGGAGCCGCCGCCACCACCAAATGAGATTGGCTAACCAATGGCGACTTGAATGCTGCTGCCCAAATGGTTTGTCCTGTCCCCGCATCCTCAAATTGCATACTCATGCCATCCAGCCCACCCATAACCATTGGGGTGATAGTCTGATTGGGAAAAACGAGCAGCAATAAATCCGCCGGAGCAATCACCCCTGCTTGGGGATAATGCAAAAACGTCAGGGCAGGCGCGCCGGGTGCTTCACCATTGTGGGCCTTTTCTAATGCGTCGGGGGTACTCGCCAACACTGGATGACCTTCATACTCGCCTTGCAGCCAATGCGCCGGGTACTGCATGATTAAGCCTGCTCCGCGCCATGCAAAAGTTTTCGTCGTAAACGAATCTTGGGCGTGGGTCGTCTGGCCTATACCTGAATGAAATAAGAGAACTAGAATCAATAAGAACCATAGTTTTTTGCTCGATTGCATCCACAAATCCTCCCGAAATTGTTGAGCCTTTCCAGTGTAGCGCGAGTTCTCGGAAATCGAAACCAACCACATGGTCAATTTTGCGATTGGCAAGCGGACAGAATAGAATTTCAGAATGTGTTATGCTTGGATAAATCTAGTAGAAAAACGTATTTATTTTTGGAGGAGCCAGATGGATAAATCGCGATTTAAGTTTACTCTGAGTCATTCCCAACGGCGTGCCGTCTGGATGTGGTCAGCCATTGTATTGATGGTGCTATCCGTCGCTTTGATGGCAGGCACTAGCGCCTTAGCTGGGCCAAGTCAGCGCCAAACTTCCAATATTCTAAGAATCGGCTACATCGGTCAGCCAGATAGTGATATGGCACGCGGGCTTGACCTTGCTATTCGGCAAATCAATGAAAGCGGCGGCACAAACGGCTCGGACAATACCAGCTATTTCTATCAATTGGTGGTAGCCGAAGTTCAGCCGCAAGAAACCGAAGCGATTCCTGAAGTATTGCGGGCCCTCACCAACGCCGGGGTAGTGGCTATTTTTGGCCCGGATTCCAATGACCTCACCTTACCGAATGTAGATGCACTTTCCGCCGCCAGTGTGCCAGTATTGACTGGTGCGACCAGCGAAACCCTCTATAATGCCGACACCGCCAGCAATATTTTCCGCATTGTCGCTCCCGAAAGCACCTATAGTAGTGCCCTTGCCTCGTACCTCGTGGAAACACTCGACGTACAGAACGTAGTTTTGGTTCAGACTGATATTGTATGGACGGAAGCGATGGTCAGCCTCAGCAACGCCCTCGGCCAATCAGGTGCGGAGATTGTCTCCAGTATCCAATTGACCGACAATACCGACCTGCCCAATCAAATTCGCACCCTACCCGAATTGGATGCTGACGCGGTGATTATGTATGGCCCAGCGCAAGATGCCTATACGGTGTACACGCAATTGCAATCCAATAATTGGCAGGGGCGTTTTGTCTATCGCACCGCCCAACAAGCTGCGTTAGAAGGTAATCTATTTGACGACGAACGCAGCGCCGGAATTATTGGGGTGGATAGTTGGTCGTTCGGGGCGAATGATACGCTCGGCGGCACCTTTACCATCCAATACGTCACCCAATATGGCAGTATTCCGGGTACGCTTTCCGTCGCCGCCTATGACAGTCTTTTCGCTCTAGATTCTGTGTTACGGGTTTTTGGAACCGATGCAGCTGCCATTCGCGCCGGGCTGTCCCAACTCGATATTGAACGCTTAGTGCGTGGCCCTGCCGACCCTATTGTGACCGACTCACGAGACCTCTCCCAGACGGCAATCATTTACGAGCTAACGGGTAGTGGGGGTGCCCAAGCCGTTGCAGCTTATGACAATGGAGAACTGCGCGAAGACTCCGGTTTTGGCGCAGAAATTGTTGGGGCGGTTCCTGATGAAGAAACCCCACCCCAAGCCACCGCCACCCTTCTCCCAACCGCGACTACATTGGCCGGAACACCGACCCCCAGCGTCGTCACCGCCACTGTCACCGAAGCGACCCTGAATGTCCGCAGTGGGCCGGGCACTAATTACAGCATCGTGGGTCAACTGCGGCGTAATGACCAAGTACCCGTGATTGGCCGTAATGCCGATTTCACATGGCTGGTGATCCAATTTCAAGGGCAAATCGCGTGGGTAACATCACAATTTGTTCGCATTTTTGACCCCGGCAATCTGCAATTGGCCCTGCCGATTGTTGCCGCACCTGCGACTCCCACCCCATCCGCGACTACCGTCCAAGCCGAACCGGACATTGTGATTACCAATGTGACACTAGCCCCCAGTTCGCCCATTCCAACCAATGTACTGTTTTCGGCAACCATCACCATCAAAAATCAAGGCGGGTCGGCGGCTGGCACTTTTGCGGTGGCAACTACTTTCCTCCCCGGCAACATCTACTCGGCCCAAAATCTGCCCGCCGGACTTGGCGCAGGCCAAACCACAACAGTGGTGCTGTCTACGACCTTCGGCGCAACTGGCAATGTCAACAACCTCTCCATCGTCGCCGATTTGAATAATGAGGTAGCGGAAGGGGCCGTTGGTGAAACCAACAACCTCTTTAGCATCTCATACAAAGTAGATCGGTCAGTACAATTTGAGCAGGTACGCAATTATGCTGGGGCTGCCAATGATGACCTTTCTGCCAACGCGACACAGGACATTAGCTGGGATGGTACGAACCTGACCGCAATTAACGGCGCACTAATTGGCCCATTCTCATCCGACAACTACGCCACCGCCCATTATGATGGTGCAGTCGCCACCGCGACCAGTACCGTCTTTGCCAACCCACCTGTTGGCGCAATCATCGCCTTTCGTTCAGATGATGGACGGTATGGGGTGATTCGAATTGACGGACGCAGCGGAACTCAGATCAACTTTACGTATCGTATCTACATCCCGTAAAAAATTGGTTATTGGGGTGGGTCTAATTATGGCTCATCCCTTTTTTGATCAAATTTGGGTTAGGGGAAGGCTCGCGTGCCAGAAATTCTCGAAGAACGGTATCAAGAAAACGGCTTTGAACTGGTTATTTATCGTCAGCGCCAGCCTGATCCCTATCGCGCCTGTCAAAAATGTGGACACAAATTGTTTCATGTCGCCAGCATATTTGATGAATGGGGTGAGGCACAATCGGCAACCACGCTCTATCACTATTGCAAACACTGTAAAACAATTGAGCAGCATGTCACCCGTCAGCAACCTTCGGGCAGTACGGTTCAACAAACGGTGACGAGCCGTGCTCCCTACACTCTGTTGGTTGAACTTTTGGCGACGGCCCGCCATCAAACAGGCCGCAATGTGAGTGTCCTCACCATCAACCGTCATTGGTGGTCGGCATGGCGTTATCGCTTGGTGATGGGCACATTGTTGGGACCCGATGCGCCGCGTGTCCGCCCATTAGGAATTCCGGGCAAATCTAGCAACACCCTTGTGGATCAAGAGACTCTCAGCGTCACGCCAATTCCGCGTTATAACCCGCAGCAAGTGGATCATAACCCCTTTAAATCGCGCCGGGTGAAACGCCCAGATGCAGTTGTGGAAAATGGGGAGGCAACAGCCAATTCAGCGGATGATTTGACTGGGCCAAATCCCGCAGGGGATGACATTTAGGAGATATTGACAGGGCAGGCGTTGTTCCACCTGCCCCTCTAAAGTCGTGTCGTCTATTGGATATCGACTTTGACCTTTGTTTCGCCGGGGCCTTCTTCTTCACCCTCCGCCGATTTTTGACTGCGCTGACGCTGCATCATCTGGTCAATATCGGTTTTGGCGGCATCAAACAGCGATTTGAAGGAATCCATAAACGACTGGCTGGCCTTGCGGGTGTGTTCACGAAAATCAGGTGGCAGCAGCGATTCAATCGCCTTACCAAATTCCTCGAAGGCCAAACGTTGGTGATGCAAAAACGCCTTCATGGGATCTTCGGGGCTATCCTGATCTTGGCGGACTTCTTCTTGTTGGGTCTGATCGGTCATCTTCCCTCACTCCTCACATGACATTGAAGTTAACTCACTTCAGGTATTGACGATACATAAACCGCATTGTCGCATTGCTGCGCTTGTATACCTCAATACGTAAACTCCATACAGAAAGTTGCGCCTATCAATATCCCTTTGCTCGATCCACCACATTAAGCAAAGGCCGTTTTTCAATATAACGGCGTAGATTTTCCTCGAATACGCGCACCGCTTTTTCGTCATAGGTCGCCGTGTTGCCGGAAATGTGCGGGCTAATGATAAGATTAGGTGCTTTCCAAAGGGGGCTTTCCGGGGATAAGGGTTCTTCGGCAAAGACATCAAACGCCGCTCCCGCAATTCGCCCTTCCTGCAAAGCCGTCAGTAGTGCCGTTTCATCTACCAGACCCCCGCGCCCTACATTAATCAAAAAAGCCGTCGGTTTCATCGCGCTGATAACTTGCTCATCTACACAACCACGTGTCGCCTCGGTCAATGGCAGCGTAATCACCACAAAATCGCAGTCTTTGACCATAAAAGCAGTGGCTTGCGGCGGATAGAGGCGGTCAAAGAGTTCACCCTGTGGATCACCCGTACCCTCCAATGTATAACCCTCATCAGTGGTCTGGCGGACATTAAACTTGGTCGCCAACACCTCCGCCCCAAAAGTTTTGCACAGCCGGGCTACCTCGCGACCCAAACTGCCATACCCTAGAATACCTACTGTCGAATTGCGTAGTTCTTGGGGCAAAAACAAGCTGTAGCGTTTATCCGACCATTCCGCTTTGGCCTGATACTTTATCATTGTCGGGACACGATGACCCAACGCCAAAATCATCCCCAACACATACTCCCCCATCTGCGTCGCATGAATACCACTGGTGGTGGTCACCACGACATCGGGATTCGATTCAAAATAGGGTTGGGGCAGCAAACCATCCACCCCAGCGAAATGAGTCTGAATCCATTTGAGGGGTGTTTCGGTCTTAGGTGTAGGCAGTGCCCCGGAGGTAAATAGAATTTCGGCATCCTTCCAAAGTTTGGCAGGTATTTCACCTCCCTGTTTGGCGGGATGCACATGCAGGCGAATCTGCGGCGAAATATTTTGCAGGGGTTCGAGTATCGAATCCGGCAGTTTGACGGTAATCAATACATGCAGTGGTTCAATCATGGTGTGTCACCTACAGTCGCGGTTTACGGAAGAATAATGAATAGACACCCACACCGATCAACATGACCTGCCCTACCAGAAAGATTGGTAGAAGTTTTTGAACATCAAACCCCTCATCCTCCTCCACCTGTGATGGCTTGGCTGCGGGAGGCGGATTTTCGTCCAGCGGTGCATTCATAACCACCGATGTCGCTGAGGGCAGTACCGCCACCACTTGGGCCGTTGGCAAACTAATCCCGGTCGAGGTCGGCGGTGGCACGGTATCAGTCGGTGAAGGCGTCCATGTAAAGGTCGGTGTCCACGTAATGGTGGGGGTAGCGGTTGGCACGGTGGGTGATGGCGTAAAAGTGCGCGTTGGCGGACGGGCCGTTGGTGGGGGTGCAGCCGGAGCAGCAGGCGCATCGGCTTGACTTACCCCGCTGTCATTGGCGAGCGCAGGTGCAGGCGGTGCGGTTACATCTCGCCGATAACCAATCACCAGCGCATAGAATGTTCCGTTTTCGCCCTTTGCCGCCCCAATGCCAATTTCGTTATTTCGTGAATTGGTCAGTGTGGCGTAATGCACCCCGGAATTTAGCCAGAAATTCCACGCATCGGTCGCTTGAGCAATCAGGCCACCATAGATGTTTTCGGCGATCATACTCCCGCCATAACCATTAGCAGCGGCTCGGCTGGTCGGGGTTGATCCATTCGATTGGGTATGGCTGATATGTCCGGTCGTCGCCATATATTCGCTTTGTTGTTGGGCAGCGGCAGCCAATTGGTCATTCCAGACGTAGGCATGGAGTCCCAATCCACCCCGCAGGCTGTTGACCTGACCGAATAGCCACTGGGGGTCTGAACCTTGCGCGGCAACCGGGGAGTATAAAGATGCAAAAATAAGCGATGTTATAAGCAGCAGCGTCCAATGGGTTAGCAATTGTTTGGGAGAGGCCACAGCCGAAATCAAATGTTTACAACACCTCCATGCCCCCGCATGAAATCTCAAGGGAGGTGATTGTACCAAAACTAAACTCGAAATGCCTGTCTATTGATAAAGTTTGCGCTCTTTACTTTCTTTGACGAAAATAGGATGGCAAGGTAAACTTATTTTGGGTGCTTTCCATTAGCTTATTGCTTGGTGGGTGGCCTTTTCCGGTAAGGGCCGGAAAATTATCGTTTAAACAAGGTGGTATAGCAAAATCAATGGGTATTGATAAAAATAACCAGCCGTCACAAGAAGTTCCTCCGACTCCCAACCATTCCGAGAACGACGAGGCGCGCAATAGTTTCTTGGAACTGCTGGAGGAGTCTTCCTATGACTATAAACCTCCGCGTCGTGGGGAAATCCGCAATGCCATCATCATGCAGATTGACCGCAATGAAATTATCGTGGACTTAGGGGCGAAACAAGATGGTATCGTCACCTCCCAAGATATGGAGCGACTTGATCCAACCTTCCGCAGTTCGTTGAAAGTTGGGCAAGAAGTTCCGGTGTATGTTCTGCAAACCCGTGACAGTGACGGCAACCTCATCGTAAGCATCAATATGGGCCTCCAACAATACGATTGGGAAAAGGCCGCCGAATTGATGAAGACCGAGGAAGTGGTCAGGGTCGAAGTCGTGGGTCACAATCGCGGGGGTGTATTGGTACGCTGGAATCGGCTTGAGGGCTTCATTCCTTCGTCACACATGGTCACCGTCGCACCCGGCTTACAATCCACCGATCGCCGCGATGCTTTGGATGGTCTAAAAGATACCCGTCAAACGCTGACGGTTAAGGTTATTGAAGTAAATCCAGACCGCCGCCGCCTGATCTTCTCTGAACGCGAAGCCCAACGTGAAAAACGTGCCCAAGAAAAAGCCAAGCTGTTGTCGGAACTCAAAGAGGGCGACGAAGTGGACGGCACCGTGACAGGCCTGCGCGATTTCGGCGCGTTTGTCAATCTGGGTGGCGCAGACGGCCTCATTCACGTTTCCGAACTGGCGTGGCATCGTGTTGATCACCCGCGTGACGTACTCAATGTCGGCGACGTCATCAAGGTCTATATCCTGAGCCTTGACCGCGACACCAACCGCATCGCGCTTAGTCGTAAGCGCCTGCTCAAAGATCCTTGGGCCAATGCCATCGAGACCTATCACGAAGGCCAATTGGTCGAAGGCACCGTCACAAATGTGGTAGATTTCGGCGCATTTATCGCGCTGGATGACGGTCTCGAAGGCCTGCTGCATCTGAGTGAAATGGGCGATGGCACGCTCAAAGAACCCTACAGCTATGTCAAAAAGAGTGATCGGTTGCAGCTACGTATCAGCCGCCTAGAGCCAGAACGCCGCCGCGTCGGGTTTACGCAGCGTTGGGGCACGGAACAAAATCCCGCCGAGGCTGAAGGCGCTCCCGAACAGCCCAGCGAACCAGCGGCAGATATTGTCGAAGACTCAGCAGAAACTGACGAACCAGCGGCAGAATAATCAGGCCGCTTTATAAATATTTGATTTTTTACCAGTGCCGACTGAAAATTTCGCCTTGATTGGTTAAAATCAGGTTTGACAGGTAGGAAATCGCGTATTAAAATCCTGCCAGTCAAATTTGAAAAGGGGCGCGTTTCGGCGCGAGTCAAGTTCTGTTGTTTTTAATTCCTAGCTGTTCAGCACCGTCTTATCACGGTTTCTTGAATTGTAATTCTGACAAAAGAACGGCTCTAGTCGGTTAGTCCCCACCGACAAGATGCCGTTTTTTAGGCTTGTTCACATTCAGAACAAGTTTTTCTAACGTTCGTATAAGCAGGGACGTGTATGGAGAAGTCTCCCACAATGGGAAATAAGTTTGATAATGAGATTATGGATTTTGCAGCACTGCTCGAAGAGTCCTTCAAAAAGGGCTTACCGGAACGCGGTGACATCGTAGCTGGCACAGTGTTGTCGGTTGACCAGCATGGCATGTTGGTTGACATTGGCATGAAAAACGATGGATTTGTCTCCCGACAGGATATTGATCGCCTCCAACGCGAATCCGATTTCAATGTCGGTCAAGAAGTGATGGTCATGATTACCCGTATGGAAGATCAAGACGGGAATCTGCTGGTTTCAGTCTCACAGGCGATGCAAGCCGAAGACTGGACGAACGCCCAAAAGATTATGGACACTGGCGATGTATGGAAGGGCCATGTCGCTGAGGCTAATCGTGGCGGCATCATTGTGCCCTTTGGCAACCTGCGTGGTTTTGTGCCCGCTAGTCATGTCATGGATTTGCCGCGCGGCCTGTCGGAAGATGACCGCAAAGACTACATGCAAAGACTCGTCAGTCAGCCGATCATGGTCAAAATTATCGAAGTCAACCGCAAACGCCGCCGTTTGGTCTTTAGCCAACGGGAAGCCATGCGTGAACAACGGACTGCTCACAAAGACAAGCTGCTCACTGAACTCAAAGAAGGCGCGATTTGCGAAGGCGTTGTCTCTGGCCTGCGTGATTTCGGCGCGTTCGTTGATCTCGGCGGGGCTGACGGTCTGATCCACATCAGCGAACTAGCATGGCATCGTGTTCGTCACCCACGCGAAGTGGTACAGGTCGGCGACAAAGTGCGGGTGTATGTCCTGAATCTCGATCAGGAAGGCAAGCGCATCGGCCTCTCCCTGAAGCGTCTCCAACCCAATCCTTGGGCACAAATCGAAGAAATGTATCATATCGGTCAGTTGGTTTTGGGTGAAGTCAGCCGCGTCGCGCAATTCGGCGCTTTCATCCGTCTCGAACCCGGTATTGAAGCCCTGCTCCACAGCAGCCAGATCGCCAACCCGCCCCCCTCCAATGTCGAACAGATCATTTCCAGCGGCCAAAAACTGCTCCTGCGTATTATCAGCATGGAGTCCGATCGCCAGCGCCTCGGCCTAAGCTTCAAGGAAGTCACCGAGAGTGAACGGATCAACTGGGCCAATGAGCATGATATGGATCCCACCACCATTGGACTGCACGCCGGGGCAATCATGAGCGCTCAATATGCCGAAACTGAATCTGGCGAATCCACCTATGATGCGCTAGAATCCGAACCTGAAAATCTGGAAGATGTCGCCCCTGTTGGTGCATAATCCCATAATGTAAATTTCAGCAGGTCAGAAGAGAAAGGCTCTTTTACCTGCTGTTTGCCTGAATAACCCTGATGAAGGGGGGTGAAGCAGTATGTCGCAAGTTGACCTCCGTCCGGGAGAATCGCAAGAAGCATTGCTGAAGCGATTCCGCAAACAAATTGCCAAAGATGGTGTCTTGAGCACAGTCCGTCGCAAACGCTGGTATGTGTCCAAGAGCGAACTCCGTCGCATCCAGAAGAAGAAGGCCGTCCGTCGTGCCCGCCGCAAACAGCGCAAGATTAATGGCATCTGATTGACCGCTTACTAAACGGGATATCAACAGCGCAGTCTTAAGTTATTTTTAGGGCTGCGCTTTTTAGGCTATTTTGTGCGCTAAACCCATTGACCCAACTGATTAACTAGATGTATGATAGCAATGTACGCATATTTATCCGCTTCATGGAGACGCTATGGCGAAAAAAGAAAAAGCTACTAAAGAAGGATCGAAGATTCTGGTGGAAGGCACAGTCGTCGAAGCGCTGCCCAACACCCAATTTATGATCGAACTCGAAAACGGTCATAGAGTATTGGCCTATCTCGCAGGCCGGATGCGCAAACACTACATTCGCATCTTGCTAGGCGATCGCGTCAGACTCGAATTGAGTGAATATGACCTCAATCGCGGTCGCATTACCTATCGCTTACGTGACAATAACGACTCATCATCGGACGAAGCCGCCTTCTAACTACCTCGCGTTGTCTCACAAAGTCTCATCTGTGTTGTAGTTGTATCACCAGCGTTGTATCTGAGACTCTGCTTGTGACCAACCCGACCAATCGAATACGAGGAAAGGATGTGCAGTATATAGAAATTTTCTGTATCACTGCATTTTATGCTTGCCTTGTTATAATAGCCTGCTGTTTGATGAAACAGATTTAAGGATAGGATATGGCGGACGAAGTTACCCCAAAAGTTGAGAAACCCGAAACCACGAGCGAGCAAGCTGCCCCACCGCCAAAAACCAATGCTCCAACGCAGATGCTCGAAATCATCACGTTTGCTTCCCTTGATGTTGTCGGCACCGAAAATTTTCTGCGCTACGGTCCAACCGGCCCACTACGCTATGTCAAAGGGATTCCCGAAGGTCACAACAGCCCCCAAAATCTGCACGCCGCTTTTGAAATTAAATCGGCATGGGAAAACACTACCGCAGTGACACATCAAATCACTTTTTGGCGCACCCACCATGCCCATGAGGAAAAAACGGTGTGGGCCAGCAATGACCGCGCCCTTCATACCCAGATGATGTGGGTATGGGATTTCTATCGCATGTTGAGCTATTTTCAAATGCGTGTCGAACGCCCCATTGAATCTGCCCAAGCAGAGGGTGAGTGGGCAACCCTCATCAACGAACTCTATGCGATTAAGGACGAAGGCTCACTCATTTTGCGAGTCAACTCCAAATCGGGTGAAATCCTTCAACGCCATAGCCTGAGTTCACCCAAACCAATCACCACTACAGATGCCGTACCCACTAAAAAGGCTTAATTCTGGCCTACGCAAAGGACATTTTTTATGACTGACCAGATGCCAGTGATTAATATTAAGAAAATTCTGATTGCCAATCGCGGTGAGATTGCCATCCGCATCATTCGCGCCTGTCGTGAACTGGGAATTCAAACAGTCGCGGTCTATTCGGATGTGGATCGTGAATCGCTGCATGTGCGCCATGCCGATGAAGCCTATCATATTGGCCCACCTGCCCCGCGTGAAAGCTATTTAAATATTGAAAAACTGATTGATGTTGCCAAACGCGCCAAAGTTGATGCCGTTCACCCCGGCTATGGTTTTTTGAGTGAACGCGCCCCCTTTGCACAGGCTGTCATGGATGAAGGGCTGGTCTGGATTGGCCCACCCCCCTCGGCGATTAATGCGATGGGCGACAAAGAAGAAGCCCGTGAACGCATGAAAGCCGCTGGTGTTCCCGTCATCCCCGGCACCGAACCCGGCCTATCCGACGAAGAATTATTGAACGCAGCCCATAACCTCATTGGCTATCCCCTCCTGCTCAAAGCAGCAGCGGGTGGCGGTGGCAAAGGGATGCGGATTGTTCGTAGCCAAGAGGAACTCCCGACGGCATTAGAATCTGCCCGACGCGAAGCCCTCAATGCCTTTGGTGATGGGCGGGTTTATGTAGAGCGCCTTGTCGAAAATGCCCGTCATATCGAAATTCAGATACTGGCCGATCATTTTGGCAATGTCATCCACCTGTGCGAACGTGAATGCAGCATTCAGCGCCGCCACCAAAAACTGGTCGAAGAAGCCCCCAGTGTCTTTGTAGATGACGACCTACGCGCCGCGATGGGGCATATGGGGGTGCAGGCCGCCCAAGCCGTCAATTATGTTGGCGCAGGCACGATTGAATGTCTGGTAGACAAAGATCGCAATTACTATTTCATGGAAATGAACACCCGTATTCAGGTCGAACACCCTGTCACTGAATTGATTACGGGGGTGGACTTGATTAAAGAGCAAATTCGTATTGCGCGTGGACGTAAACTCGGTTTGACCCAAGATGAAGTCAAAATCAACGGTCACGCCATTGAGTGCCGCATCAATGCCGAAGACCCCTATAACAATTTTATGCCTTCCGCCGGACGTATCTCAACCTATATGGCCCCCAGCGGCCCCGGCGTGCGGGTGGACAGCGGCATCTATGAAGGCTATGAAGTCACCCCCTTCTATGATTCAATGCTGGCAAAGTTGATTTGTTGGGGCGAATCGCGTGGGGCAGCCCTGCTTCGGATGCGTCGTGCGCTGGACGAATATAAAATTATGGGGCTGAAAACCAATATCCCCTTCCATCAAACGCTGATGGACAGCCAACGCTTTTTGGCAGGCCGCTTCGACACCAAATTTGTCGAGGAGCAGTTTGTCATGCAAGAAGAATCCAGTTCTCCCCGTCCCGATGTGGCAGCAATTCTGGCGGCTTTAGTTGAACATGCCAACCGCCAGCAATCAGCCCAAATCGTCAAACGCAATGCCCGTGATACCTCCAACTGGAAGTGGATTTCGCGCTACGAAGGCATTCGCGGCTAATTCGGCAAAATCTTTTGGCAGCAGCCCGCCAATCCACCAAGGGCTGCACCTTTTACCCACATCTGGAGCGCGATTGCTATGTCGGTACGCCTAAAACGGATGGCGAAATCAAAAGCATTTTTTTGTGTAAGCGTTGCGCTGCTCATGTTAGCGGCACGGCTGTTTTTTTTTGACTATCAAGAATATTTTAAGCTGCGAGACGTCCCCAGTTACGATATGTATCAGGGGGCGGCCTATTTCACCACCAGTATGCACTCGATGAGAACCAGTGGCGATCTTGCATGGTGGAATCCAATTGACCAAAACAATGGCTATGCCCAATATTATCAGAGCTTTTTTGCACCCCTCGCCCCTACCACCGGGCATATCGTCTTTATCGTCTGGGCACAGATGATTTATCTCTTAAGTCTTATCAACGTCAGCATTCCGGAATACTATCAATATCTGATCGTCAACTACGCATTGCTGCCATTTTTATATTTTGTAGCCCTTGCCGCTTTCCTCAGCTTAATATTCCGTCGCCGTGCCACTATATTTTTCATCATGACAGCTTTCACTTTTTCCTTTGTGGGATGGGTCAACAACACATGGTTTTATTTTCAAGAACCCTTCACCATGATCCTGTTACTCGGCGCGGCGATTGCCTATCTCAAACGACCCACCCCCCAGCGACTAGGTTGGCTGCTGATTGCCATTCTGATCCAACTGACCTCATTCAATTACTGGACGGTCTTCAACTTTTGGTTCATGCTGATTGTGTTGAGCACCTACGCTTGGCTGCATCCACATCAGTTACGTGGGGCATGGCTAAAAACGCGCAGTCATGTCCAAGCCCATCCCCGACTCGCCGCATTTTTGGGTGTACTCATTACTGCTACAATGGTCATTTGGGTCATCACGCTTGGATCGGTCATCGGGCAGCAATCTGGCAATTATGAGCGCACCCTGCTGAAATTGTACGAATATACCTTCGAGGTCGAAAATCTACAGGTTGAAAGCGCCTATAACTATTCAGTACAACTATTCAATCCGCAGGCCACCCAAGCCTCAACCTATCTTGGTGCGTTTCTAATTCCACTCTTGGCCCTTCTCCCGTTCTATCGCTGGCGTCGCCTAGAAAAATGGTGGTTTGTATCTGGAATTGGGGCACTCATGATTGCATTTGCCCCCCCGTTGATGCTGCGTATCTGGGATATTATTCCCTTCATGGATCGAGTTCGGCATTTTTTTCTGCTCTACCCCATCTATTGGAAATTTTCGTTGGTGTTATTAGCCGGAGCAAGCCTAGAAATAGTTTTATCAGATCGTCTATCTCCTCAGGAAAGACGATCTGCCACACGGCTTATGGTGGGCTTGATGGGCATAGCGGGATTGGTGCTCTTAGGTTTTGATGGCCTGTTGCAGCCGTTTACAATCACAGATCGTGCCTACGTCGCTGTGGTTGTGCTAATCGCCAGTCTGCTCATCTATCGTCTGTTGGTAGATACTCAACTCAAAAACCGCCAGCTCATGGCCTCCATGCTGCTCATTCTGGCCTTTACCGACCTATCACATCAGTTCTGGACATTTCGGCATGTCGAAAGTGATATCCAGATTCGTTGGCAAGAAGCGTATCATAACCCCAAGCCACCGTTACCGAACGACATCACAGAAGCCCTCGCCAAATCTTGGCAGCCACTCAACCCGGCCTCACCGAGTGATGCCTTTGGCAATATGCCCATGACCAGCGACCTTTGGCCCAACACCTATTTTGTCTGGCATAAGTTTGTATTCGAAGTATTGGACACAGGGATTAGCCAAATGCGAGGCCCCCGCTTAAGTTTCCATACCGAGTTCGACCCAATCCCTGCCACCGACGAAATATTGGATCACGCCGACGATGTGCCTACAATTTTGTGGCTTCATCATGCCGCCGAAGGATCAACGATTAGTCGGCTTGAAATCGGGGATAACTGGCACATTCTGGAATCTGGAATGCAGTCCGGTGAGGTTTATCGCTGGGTCGAAAACGATGCCGAATTTACCATCACCAACGACCCGACAACCCCAGATCAATTACGGCTAGAAGTTGAACCCGGGCCGGGAGTCGAACACCAGCCTTTCACATTGGAACTCCGCACCAGCGATGAAGCAGTGATTGGGCAAGTCATGGTCACCAATCGTCAGTGGGTGGAATTTGATTTACCCCCATCCGAAAATGCCGTCTATCATCTGCATATAGAAGACGGTGGCACGCTCACCACCAATGGAGACACCCGCGTCCTCAATTTTAGGGTCATGGATGTGGGGTTAGATTCGCGTCCGGGCTATAACTTCCTGTCAAATGGACATGCCCGGCCCTTCAATTTTGAATGGGGTGATTTTGACTACAATACCCTTGCCTTTAGCGTGGACGTTGCCCAATCGGGTTGGCTTGCGCTTGGTCAGATTTACGATCCCTTATGGGTCATAACGATAGATGGTGAAGAGGTACACGGCGAACGTGCTAATTTGCTCCAAACAGCCATCCCAATCGAAGTGGGTCAGCATGAAGTTCGGCTAGAATATCGCCCCTTAACCCGCAAATTGTATTGGCCTGCGAGTGCTCTTCTGGAGTTAACTATCGCAGCAATTTTTGTCGGGCTTGTCCTCTCCGGCAAACCCCAAAAGCTGTCGCGCCGTTGATAGGTTCGTATACGGAGGGGTAAAGGCGTTTTGCTCTTTGCCTTCTACCCCCCGATTTGACTCATCACACGGGTCAGGGGGATAACATTATTATCTAGGTCGTGCCCCCACGGCTTGTGCCAGATGCCATCCAAAATCATCTGTTTAAGGTCTTCAAGCGTGGCTCCCTGACGCAAGGGGGTCAACAAATCCACTTCTTTGTCCCGCAGCAAACACAATCGCAGCACACCATCGGCGGTCAATCGGGCGCGATTGCAACTGGCACAGAACGGTTCGGTCACGCTACTAATAAGGCCTATCGTGCCGCGTGCCCCCGGTAATCTATAGAGCCGCGCTTCGCCATCCAATTTGCCATTATCCACCAGTTCCAACGGGCCGAGGGTGTCTTCAATACGCTGGCGAATTTCAACATCCGTGACAATTTGCTGTTGGGCAAACTCAGCTACATCCGCAAACGGCATCATTTCAATAAATCGGAACTGCCAGTCATGTTCAATCGTAAGTTCAGCAAGTGAGGGAATGTCATCCTCATTAAAACCGCGCACCACCACCGCGTTTAGCTTCAGTGGGGTCAGTCCAGCTTCTTCCGATGCCAAAATCCCATCCCACACATCGGCCAATTTTCCCCAGCGCGTAATGCGGTGAAATTTATCGGGATCAAGGGTATCAATGCTGATATTGACACGATCCAAACCGGCTTCTTTGAGTGGCTCAGCCAAGCGCGACAGCAGTACCCCATTCGTCGTCATCGCAATTTGTTTGACACCTTCCATCTGACGCAGTTCCCGCACAATATCCACGATATTCGCACGGATCGTCGGCTCGCCTCCGGTCAGGCGATATTTGCTGAAACCAAGATCAGCAAACAGGCGCAGCAGCAAAACTACCTCATCATCCTGCATCAATTCGGCACTAGGCCGGAATACAATATCCTCCGGCATACAATAAACACAGCGCAGGTTGCATTTGTCGGTAAGCGAGACACGCAGGTATTGGATATTGCGTCCAAAACGATCTAGGGGCATGTTGTTATTCCATCCACAGCAAAACAGAGTCTATCTATTGGACTACACTATCCGCCAAACATTACGGATGAGTTACACGAATTTTTCTAATGTTTATTTGCATAATTCAATGATACCCAAGTTTTTTAACCAAAACAAGTGAAAGCAAACCGCCTACAGAGTTATAAAATCTATCCTCGCTCAAACAAACCAAATTCTAACTTTTGACACAGGGCTATTGTTCATATGGCAAGTCCAATGGCGAGGACTTTTTTCATATAAATGGCCCTCATCTGAAAAATTTAAGGTTGACATTAAAGCGCCTTAACCATAACCTTTTTCACGTTTACAAACCAAATTTTACCCCGTTTTAGTACCCAAGTCCTGTTTGTGGAACAGGTGTGCATGTGATAGAGTAGTGGTCAATCAGAACACCATATACAGTGTTTAAAAAAGTGCCAACCACCATATATGGGGGTATATACCCCAAAGACATGGCGGAGTGTGATATTTTTTTCCTGTTTTTGGTATAGGTCGAGGTTAGAGAAAATTCAGGTTCATTTAACCAAGTAGGGAATATGCGCTGTCCATATTGCGGAGTTGTCAATCAGAGTCGAGTGCTAGACACTGGCCCAGATCAACGGGGGGGGATTCGCCGCCGCCGTGAATGTGAGGTCTGTGGCAAACGTTTTAGCACCCTCGAACGCGCCATCATCCAAACCCCCCTACTTATCAAAGGCAACGGTGACCGCGAAGAATTTGACCGCGAAAAACTTCTGCGCGGGATACGCATTGCCACCGCCAAGCGTCCTATCTCGGCCACCGAAATTGACAAGATGGTGGATCACATCGAGCAGAATCTTCAACAGATGGGACGTGCCGAAGTGTCCAGCCGCGTTGTTGGCGATATGGTGATTGAAGGCTTAAAGGCTCTCGATCTGATCGCCTACCTTCGTTATGCCATTGTCTATCTCGGTTTAGACAACCTCGAAAGTGTTCAGCGCGAGATTGACCATATGCTCGCAGGAGGGCAACCTTCCAAGAAGGGTCAGGGGTCAACTAAGCCCTCATAACCGCACCAACCGAAGTCATTTGTCAACACGGGGTGGTGCGAAAAACCCACATCACCCCGTGTTTTTGTCTGTAATCATCTTAATGAATCACTTAATTGACTACCCCAATTAATCATAGTGGTCATACAAAAAAAGGAGACGGAAACATTATGGGTTCAGCAAGTCCTACCAAAACCGACCCCCATGACTTTATCAAAACCCCGATGCCCGAAGATTTAGCCAAGCGTGACATCGGTTTAACTGAAAATGCCCGGACTGTCCTCAAAAAGCGCTATCTGCGGCGCGGCCCGGATGGAAAACCCGTTGAGACCGTTGAAGAAATGTTCTGGCGCGTGGCCTATAACGTCGCCCTTGCCGAAAAAACAGTCGGCGGTGATGAAGCCCAAGTTGAAAAATGGGCACGCAAATTTTATGACCTATTGACCGGCTTACAATTTTTTCCTAATAGCCCCACTTTTACGGGTGCTGGCACACCATTGGGCCAACTGGCGGCATGTTTTGTCCTCAAAATTGATGACGACATGGGGCGCACGGGTTCTGGCATTTTTGAAACCCTCCGTCACGCCGCTTTGATTCAGCAGACAGGCGGCGGCAATGGCTTTTCCTTCAGCCACCTCCGACCCAAAGGCTCGATTGTCAAAACCTCGAATGGCACGGCGACTGGCCCAATCGGTTTCTTGCGCGTGTATGACCAAGCCTTCGGGGAGATAGCGCAGGGCGGGAGCCGCAGGGGAGCGAATATGGCCGTCCTCAATATTTCTCACCCTGATATTCGCGACTTTATCACCTGCAAATCGAAAGAAGGCAATGTCGCCAACTTCAACATAAGCGTCGGCATTACGGATGAATTCATGTCCGCCGTTGAATCTGGCAGCACCTTTAATCTAGTCAACCCTGTTGATGGCAAGGTCTGGGAAACGGTAGATGCGCGTGAACTCTTCAAGATGATTGTGGAATACGCTCATCATAACGGTGAACCGGGTGTGCTATTTTTGGATGCCGCCAACCGCGAAAATCCCGTCCCGCATCTTTATGAACTGGAATCAACAAATCCATGCGGTGAGCAATTTTTAGGCCCATTTGAAAACTGCTGCCTCGGCTCAGTGAATCTAAGCCAGCATGTGACAGAAAATGGTGAAATTGACTGGGACAAATTAGCCGAATCAGTGGCGACCTCGACCCGTTTCCTCGATGACGTGGTAACCGCCAACGCCTATGTGCCTGCTATCCCCCAACTGCGTGAAGCCGCCGAAAATGTGCGCCGCATCGGGTTAGGCATCATGGGCTTGGGCGATATGATGTACCACCTCGGCATCCGTTATGGCTCGATTGAAGGCCAAGAATTCGCCAGTCAGGTCATGGAATTTGTGCGCTATCATTCCATGCAAACCAGCATCGAACTCGCCAAAGAGCGCGGCCCATTCCTTGCCATTGAAGGCAGTCGCTATGATCCCGAAGACCTGAAATGGAAAGCCCCTAAGCCGATTGTCGAACACAAAACCGATTGGGGTCGCCCGGCTGTTGAATGGAAGAAGATCGAAAAGGGTATCAAGAAGCATGGCATCCGCAATGGTGCTCAACTGACCGTCGCCCCCACCGGAACCATCGCCACCGTCGCAGGTTGCGAGGCCTATGGCTGCGAACCCGTTTTCGCCCTCGCCTACCTGCGTTACGTCAATGAAAACGCGGGCAACACCGATGCCAAAATCACCCTGCAATATACCAGCCCTCTGTTTGAAAAGGCCCTGCGTAAAGCTGAACTCGATCAGGTTACCATTGATAAAATCATCGCACAGGTCAATGAAACCGGCTCATGCCAGAATGTGCCCGATGTGCCGGAAAATATCCGCCGTGTGTTCGTGACCGCTGGTGACATCACCGCCGAGGAACACATTCGGATGCAGGCCGCCCTCCAAGCGCATACTGATAATGCGATTTCGAAAACTGTGAATTTCCCGGCAGGCACAACGGAAGAAGAAGTTGCCACCGCCTATCTGCTCGGTTGGAAACTCGGCTGCAAGGGCTTGACCGTCTATGTCACAGGCAGTCGTGAAGTAGTGGTTTTGGAAACCGCCGAGACCAAGAAAAAGAAGGAAGCGGGTCAAGCTGAAGCCCCTACCGCCAGCACCACCCCCGCCGCGCCGCAACCTCTCCCGCTGTTTAATGAGGATAAGAAGCCGCGTCCGACCCAACTGGTGGGCAAAACCTATCGGATGCCAACCCCGGCAGGCACCAGCTATATCACCATCAATGAAAATGGCGAGGGGCATGGTCAACCATTCGAGGTGTTTATCCATACCTCCAAAGCTGGATCAGAAATCGCCGCTGTCTCAGAAGCAATAGGACGCCTCGTCTCGCTCGTTTTGCGACTGGCCTCGCCTGTTAGCCCGCGTAACCGTGTAAAACAAATTGTGCGGCAATTAGGCGGCATTGGGGGCGGACGGCAGCTAGGCATCGGGCCGAACAAAGTCATCAGTCTGCCCGACGCGGTGGCACAAATTTTGCAGCAATATCTCGACGACACCGCCGAAGCCGACAAATTGCCCCAAATCCCGCGCAAGGCCACACAACAGCAATTGGCCCTCTTGCCCGATCATAGCAACGGGGCATCTGCCGAAGAAAAACCGCATATGGAGTACATGCCCATCGGCGACATCTGCCCTGAGTGCGGTACATCAACCTTGATGCGCGAAGAAGGCTGCCTGCACTGCTATACATGCGGCTACAGCGAGTGCTAAATTTTCGAGGGCAGACATTGATCTGCCTCTTTTTAGAATCACATTGAAGGGAGGTGGTTATCTCGAGAATACAATTACCTTGATAAACAATCGGGGGGAGTGCCACTAAAATAGTTCGCAGCTATTTTATGTTAGCAGCACTTCCCATCCACTTTGGTTTGACAGTTTAACAGAAATTGTTCGACTGTTGATAGTATCAGGTCTCCTAGTAACAAGGGGAACAAAATAGCAAACATGGATTACTTGGTATCAGCTAAACGAATGAATAATTTGGAAACACACATAATTGCTGTTAAAGCTATGCGTGTTATAGGAACTGTTGCGAATGATCCGCAAATTTTTGACCGTCAATCAGTAGTTGACGCAATTAAACGCGGTTCATCATTTGCCACGTCGAAACTTGTCAACAATTATTGGCAAATTGGAGCCGACATTCACATTGTAACCATCAATGGAGTTAATTACCTGCGGACTGATAAAAACCAAACTGCCCGCGATAATCTTGGCGAACTGCCAGAATTTTAGGAGGATTCAAATGGCGTCAACCCCTCAAAAACCCGGTGAGACTCCTCGTAGGCCCGGTGAATATGTAGAGCGCGGACCGCGTGGTGGGCAAGTTCCCAATCCACGACAGGTAACTATCGAACGTGGAGACAAACCTCTCCCACCCACACAGAAACCGAATCGCACATGGGAGCGGACTGGACCTCCTAAACCCTGAACGTAATTTTGGAGGGGTAATAATTCCCCTCCTCCGCTAAATCAACGATAAACCAAAATGAGAAAGGGAAACATATGAATTTCACCCGCTATAATCTAGGCCATAGATCTGGAGGCGAGATTGTAGAAGTCACCTTGTCAGGTAGCGCCGCTAATGTTCGCCTAATGGATAGTTCAAATTTTCAGAATTTTCGCGCTGGAAGACAACACAGATACTACGGTGGGCATGTAAAACGCTCTCCTGTAAAACTACAAATACCTCATTCAGGAAATTGGTATGTAACCATTGACTTGGGTGGCTATAAGGGTTCGGTTCGATCTTCAGTACAAGTTCTCCCCGGAGCATTGCGACCAATACAAGAAGCGCCTTTGTCATCAGTCCCTTCGTTACTTCAGGGTCAGCGTAATTCAGATACCCCTAATCAGGAAGTTGAAGATAAGCGAGAATTCGATGTTTTCATTTCCCACGCATCTGAAGACAAAGATGAGGTAGTACGTCCTTTGGCAATAGCCCTTCAATCTGGAGGACTTCGGGTTTGGTATGACGAATTCGAATTGAAAATCGGGGATAGCCTGCGAAGAAAGATTGACAAGGGCCTAAGTTCTAGCCATTTTGGAGTCGTAGTATTGTCAAATTCCTTCTTCACGAAGGGATGGACAAATTACGAGCTTGATGGCTTGGTAACTAGGGCTGTCTCTGGTGAACAAATACTACTTCCGATCTGGCATAACATCTCAAAGCAAGAGGTTATTGCCTATAGCGCATCGCTTGCCGACAAACTGGCTCGTAACACTGCAACTCATACTGTTGAAGAAATTGCCTCAGAAATAATCGAGGTCGTTCTCAATCATAATTAGCCGCTATCAGGGTTCCCAAAGAAAGAGTATATTGTGGTGAACCCTATAACTAAATTCATTCACCACAATTGCCCCGCCCCGAATTTCCATGCGATAATGACTAAATCATTGTGATATGAACGTCAGCATAACCCTGCTTTAGAAAATGTCCTGAAAGCGAGGATTGATTCATGACGAAACGCCTAGCCAGCCTGATTGGGGTAGGACTCCTTATAGCAGCACTGCTCTATGCCACCGTCCCCACCATCGCCCCCACTCCGCCCACCACCTATGCCCAAAATGCGGCCTGTGATCCGTTGGTTCAAGAAGCCTTGCAAAAAGTCGCCAATACCTGCCTCGACTTGGGGCGCAATGAAATCTGCTACGGCTATAACAACATCAGCGCTATTCTGCGCGACCCCTCCCTCACCTTTGCATCGGAGGGGGATATTATCAGTGTAGATCAGGTCGAAACCCTCATCACCCGTCCAATTGACACCGCGACAGGTGAATGGGGCATTGCCATGATGCGCCTGCAAGCTGACCTCCCCGATGACAGCGACGGCTTTGTGACCATCTTGGTTTTCGGCGGCTCAGAAGTGAGTAATCAAGTGCAGTTGGCCGCCAATGCCACTGCCTGCCAAGCCACCAATAACAGCTCGGGCAATTTGAATATCCGGTCTGGCCCCGGTGACAATTTCCCCGGCGTGGATATTTTCGACTCTGGGGCAACCCTGCCGATTGATGGTCGCAACGAGGCAGGCGATTGGCTACATACCCCCAAAGGTTGGGTCAATGCCGGGGCTGTAAGCACCACCTGCGATGCCAGTCAACTGACCCCCGTTAGCAATTCCGGCCCAATGAACGCCCCCATGCAATCCTTTACCTTACGCATGGATGAGGAGGCCGAATGTCAGGCCATCCCAACGGGCATGATGGTACAAACCGAATCCGGCCAAACCGCGACGGTTATGGTCAACAATGTCCAGTTGCAAATTGGCAGCACCGCCAAAATCACCACCAATGGGCCAAACGGCAATCTGGTCGTCCGCAATATTCAAGGGAATGTTGTGGTGACATCGGGCGGCAAATCGGTTGAGGTGGAGGATGGCGAAGAAACCACTGTCCCATTTGAGGACGGCGAACCCGCCGAACCGGAAGACCCTTATGAGTCAGAAGATGAGGCAATGGACGATGATTTGTTTTATTTTGACGGCCTCCTTGACATCAGCCAATGGGACTTCTATGACTTGCTCGGCTGCACAGACATGTCTGACGATTGGTGCATAGATGCCGCCATCTATACCTGCGGGGACACGTGGGATTCAAGTTGCGGTGACTACTACAGCGAAATCAATGATCTCTGTGATGGCGATAGCTCCGATTTTTGTGGCGAATGGGGAGACTATTTCAGCGGTGACAGTGATTTTGATGGGATTCCCGATGATTCCGATGCCTGCGCCAATGACTATGGCTTTGGGGAAGATGGTTGTCCAACGGGTGAGGAATTTGGCCCAGAGGAAACCTTGCCCACTGATGATAGCACAGAGGCTGATGACATCGGTGATGACGACACTGATGTTGACGATGCCGGAGGTGATGACACTAGCTTTGATGACACCGGAGGCGACGACATGGGTGACGACGGCGCGGGATTCGATGACACCAGTGGCGACGATACAGGTGATGATGACACTAGCTTTGATGACACAGAATGATATGCGAGCAGACTAAACAGGGCGGATATTTCAGCCTATGATATGCCCTGAATAGATCATCTACCTGAAAAAGAAAAGGGCGGCCTATGAAAAATGGGTCGCCTTTTTGTTTGAAAACTGGACAAGGCACTGTATAATTAAATCACGATTTGATTATTTTCCTAAAGTGGCTATTTCTATCCAAGAGAAAGATATTTTTGTGGCACGTAAACCTGCGGAACAGTCCGTCAATCGGCTGGATATTTTGTTGGCCGCCGCCAATGTTTTCCGGCGTAAGGGCTATCACGGCGCCAAGATGTCCGACATCGCCGCTGAGGTAGATCTAACGGCGGGAAGCCTCTATCACCATTTCCCTGAGGGCAAACAGCAAATTTTGCTCGAAGTCTTGAACGAAGGTCTTGACCAAATTACCGCCGAAGTTCAGGCCGTGGTGGATGACAACACCCTCATGCCGGATGAAAAGCTGCGCAAGGTCATCTATGTCAATATCTTGGGTCTAGCCCAAAACACCTCCGTCGCGGCGGCACTGGTTTTCGAAACCCGTACTATCTTGGAAAATCCCGAAGCCCGCAAAGCCTATCTCAAACGGCGGGATAGCTTTGAGCAGCTTTACAATCAGGTCATTCAAGAGGGCATTGACGCCGGAGTGTTCCGCCAAGTAGATGTGCCAATTTTTACCAAGACCATCTTGGGGGCACATAACTGGGTCGGCGTGTGGTATCGCGAAGGCGGACGTTTGACCGGAGAACAGATCGCCGATGAAATGTCGAACACCTTCCTTGCGGCCCTCACCCCTATCCATATGCCAGAAGCTAAAAATTAGTTGGGATAAGCCACTGGCTTGCCCATTTATCGTTTTTTCGAATCACCTAGCGAATAGGAAGAAATGATGCTGGATTTTACCCCTACTGAAGAACAACAAATGCTGGTGGATGCCATTAAGCGCTACGCCGAAAACGACCTCCAATCGAACGCCCATGAGATGGATGAACATAGCGACATCCCCGCCCCGGTTTTGCTCAAGGGTTGGGAAATCGGCCTGCTCCCCGCTAGTATCCCCGAATCATTGGGTGGGTTTGGCGACTACAGCGCCGTGACCAACGCCCTCGCCCTTGAAGAACTGGCCTATGGTGATCTGGCTGCCGCGCTGAAATTGATGACCCCAGCGCTGCTGGCCTATCCCGTTCTATTCAGCGGCACGGACAACCAGAAAGCTCGTTTTCTGCCCATGTTTGGTGAACCGTCCCCCTATCCCGCCACCGCCGCTTTGATTGAACCGGGCATCGGCTATGATCCCCACGCTTTACGCACCACCGCCACCCGTGACGGCAATCATATTGTATTGAATGGCGCCAAAGCCTATGTCCCCAATGCCGCCGATGCCGAATGGATTTTGGTGTATGCCAACGACAGCGAAACAGGCCAGACCAATGGCTTCATAGTTGAGAAAGCCAATGCTGAGGGTTTGGTGATTGGTGAGCGTGAAAAATTGATGGGGATTCGTGGCCTGTCAACCTATGCCGTGCAGCTGAATAACGTGCGCGTGCCTGCCGAATTGGAATTAGGTGGACGCAACGGCACCCAGTTCGAGAATTTGCTCAATCACATGCACATCGGCCTCGCTGCGATGGCTACGGGTGTCATGCGGGCCAGCTATGAATATGCCAAGAATTATGCCAAAGAACGTGTCCAATTTGGCAAACCGATTGCGACCAAACAAGCCGTCGCGTTTATGCTGGCCGAATGTGCCATCGAAGTAGACAGCACCCGCCTGCTGGTCTGGGAAGCGGCATGGCAGTTGGACAGCGGCAAGCCCCTCAATGAAGTTACCCAAGCCGCCTATCTTGCGCGTGAATACGCCAGCAAAGCATCCCTATTCGTCACCGACAGCGGCGTACAGGTCTTGGGTGGGCATGGCTTCATCCGTGAGCATCCCGTCGAGCGTTACCTACGTAATGCACGCGGCATTCCGATGTTCACGGGCTTAGCGATTGCCTAAATTACGTGCTGCGTGACCGTCCAATCGCGGCGGGGGGTTGGGGTTTAACCACCCCCTTCGGCTTGGCTGGTTTGATCGCAGGCGTGGCTCTGGATTGCAGTGCGGTTGCCTTCACTGGCTTGGTAGCGGCAGCTTTAACCGGTGTTTTGGCAGCAGGTTTCGCTGATTTAGTCGCAGTAGTTTTGGTGGATTTGGCAGCGGTGGTTTTGACTGCTGTTGGCGCAGATTTCACCTTTGGAGTGGATTTAACAGGCGTCTTGGTAGGCAGTTTGGTGGCTAATTTGGTCGGCGATTTGTCAGGTGTTTTAACACTTGTTTTGGCGATGGGTTCAATGGAAAGAATATGATGGGAATCCTCAAGCAGATACACGGCAAAATACCCGTCCGACAATTCTTCATACATCCCTCTTTCAACGGGCAAGTGTCGCCCTGCCACACTAATGACGTATTGAATACTGCCATTGGTGAGGGGATGCCGAATCAATTGGCCCGCCAGTTTTTGCACCTCTTTGTCGCGGATGGTTTTGAGATGTTCGCGGTGCAGCGCCACCAAGCCACCCACAATCGCCAACATAACCAACAGCACGGGCAGGGCAATCGTCAAATCCAGCATCAACAACGCCCCGCTTGCCAAAATCACTGGAATACCCAGCAACGTTTTCAATTCATAGACCGATTGGCGCTGCAATTCTTTGACCTGTGCAGCCGAAAGTCGGCCTTTGCGGTTGGCGTTCAAATCCGTATCAGTAAAGCCAAAAAGCGTCTGAAGTTTGCGCTGCGAAGTCGCCATGTCCCTAATCCTATATCATCCATAGATACATAGAACATTTGTACTAAATTATAATCAATTTACCAACACAATGCAAGCGAGAATCTAAGAGGAGAAATCCCATGCCCATTAGCTTTGAAATTCCCGAAAATATTGTCCAGCAGCAGCAGATGACCCACTTTTTAGCCGAGACGGTCATGCGCCCCTTTTCACGCGAGCTGGATGAAAATGAACATGCCCGCCCCACCGAATTTGTGAATATGATCTGGCCTGTCCTACGTGACCAGCAGGCCCATTCGCTGCAGAAAATGCTGGCGAAGGCCCAAAATGGCGGATCAGAAGGCGGCGAGAAAAAAGAGAAGCGCGGCCCCCGTTATGAATATCTGCGACTGATGTCGCTGGTCGAAGAACTCTCATGGGGTGATGTCGGCGTCTATCTGTGCCTCCCCAGCCCTCAATTGGCAGGCAGCGCGATTGAAGCCGTCGGTACGATTGAACAAAAAGAGCGCCTACTGCGTCGTTTTGCTGAAGGCGATCAACCCGTCTGGGGCGCAATGGCAATGACCGAACCCGGCGCAGGCTCGGATACTAGCGCGATTCAGACCGTCGCCACACTCGACCCCGACACCAACGAATGGATTTTGAACGGCGAGAAAATCTTCTGCACCAGTGGTGGTTTGGCCCTCGAAGAATCCAACGGTCTCGTGATTGTGTGGGCAACCGTTGATCGCAGTGCGGGTCGGGCAGGCATGAAGCCGTTCGTAGTTGAGGCAGGTAGCCCCGGTGTCAGCGTCACCAAAGAAGAACTCAAGCACGGCATCCGCGCCAGCAATACGGTTTCGATCGTGTTTAACGATGCCCGTATCCCCTATAACAATCTGCTCGGTAGTGCCGAAGTCCAACAAAAAGACAGCAAAGAAGGCTTTAAGGGCGCAATGGCAACCTTCGATGGGTCGCGCCCATTGGTCGCCGCCAGCGCATTAGGTGTGGGTCGGGCCGCCCTCGAATTGGTCAAAGAGCAACTGGCCGAAGCCGGTATCGAAATCCCCTACGACCAACCCTATCACAAACTGACCGCCATCCAGCGCGATGTTTTGGAGATGGAAGGTCAACTCAAGGCCGCCAAACTGCTCACCCTCCGCGCCATCGCCATGCTCGATCACGGGCAATATAACAGCTTACAGGCCAGCATGTGCAAGGTCAAAGCAGGCAAGGCCGTGACATGGCTCACCCAAAAAGCCGTCGAAATTCTAGGCCAGATGGGCTATAGTCGTGATTGGCTGGTTGAAAAATGGATGCGTGACGGCAAAATCAACGACATTTACGAGGGCACAGGTCAGATCAATCTGCTGATTGTGGCTCGCCGTATCCTCGACTACAGTTCCCGCGAACTGCAATAACCACGACGATTGAGATTAGGTGAAATCAGGGCGGGTTGCCGAACTCGCCCTGCCTCGATCATATTTGTGCAACAATTCACGGGCCAATCCTTGCCAGCCGTTCACCCTTTCGCTACAATTTGTGCCTGACTTCATAAAGTACCCATTCGCACTTTGCTATTTGCTGGTTGATGAGGAGTAGTTTTAGCAACCATGAAACAACCATCCCCCCACGCCCTTCTCGGTTATGGTCTTTGGGCCGTATCCTTTACGCTGGCTCTCATTATTTCACTGGGCATTGTCTATGTTTGGCTAGGTACCGATATTGCGACGTACAGCGTCAAATATTTTCTCTTAACCGTCATCCCCCTCGGTTTCTTGATCTTGATTCCGCTGGATTGGCTGTTGGGAACCAAAATTCTGCCTGAGTAATTGCCGTTGCACCATCGGGCGGAGGATGTTTGTTCCGCCCCTCATGTTTGACCCAAAAATCTTAGGATACTTAAATGCGCCGAACCCCATTCATCCTGCTTCTACTTGTTGGCATTACCTTGTTTATCTCTGCCTGTGGTGGCCCAAAATCACGGGCCAAAGAATTCGCCGAGCGAATGCCCGCACGAGTGGGGTTATTTACCCTCAATGACGATAAGATAATTGAACTTTCGGCAGAATCCGTTGGCAGCACCGGACACGTCACATTGACCTATGAGGCCCGTAATCTCGCGGAGGTCTATATTGTCATTGATGTGTACGGAACTGAATCAGCGGCGAATGTCGCCATCAATCGCCGTCAACGTGACACACGCTTGATGGGGGCCGTTTTTGAGACGGATCGTCAACCGCGCTTTAAGGAATATCCCACCGCCCAAATTTCCAATCTCCCCAATGGGCGCATTGCCATTTTCCAAAACGATCAAGTGGTGATCGAAGTGCAGTACATCCCTGCTGAGGTAGGAGGCACCATCGCCGATACCAATTGGTTGCCATTTCTGGAAGCAGTACGCAATGCCGGAGAAAGCCTGCGCTAGTGCAAATCACCAATATTCCATTTGGAATTACGGATTGGAACAACATCGAACCCACCGAACACCCCGGTGTCACAGGCATGGCTCTATGGCGCACCCAGCACTTCGGTGCCATTCGGGTGCGCATGGTCGAATACACCCCCGGTTATCTGGCTGACCATTGGTGCGAAAAAGGGCATATTCTCTTGTGCCTAGCGGGTCGTTTAGAAACCGAACTCGCCGATGGACGCAAGTTTATCCTTACCCCCGGCGTAAGTTATCAGGTGGCTGATCACGCCGAACCCCATCGTTCCTCAACCGAGGTTGGCGCGACATTGTTCATCGTGGATTAATCCGCCTAGACTCGTGGTGAACGTCCGGTCAGGTGCGTAAATGCCTGATAGCCCATCCAGCGAAATGGCTCTGGTGGAATCGGCGAGAATTTGGCCTGATAAAACGGCTGGTTGCGCCACTGTTGATCGTCGCCAGAGTAGATGTCAGTCAACACCTGCCCCGCCAGATTTGCCAATGTGACACCATGTCCCGAATACCCCAGCGCATAAAACACATTACGATGTTGCCCCCGCACCCCCATCGAGCAGTTACGCCGCAAAGTAATCGCCAATGTGCCCGTCCAACGATAGGCAATTTTTAGATTGGCGCTGTTGGGGAAATAGTCGCGCAGAGTTGCCTGCATCTTGGCAAAAGCGTGGTGAGCCGAATCGGGTGTACCCGGATAGGCCGTCCGATTCTTGAACAAATAGTTATAGGATTGATTGCTGCCCCCACCAAAAATCACATGCCCGTCGCGGGTCATCGTCGAATATGAAATCCGATCAAGGTCATCCGAATAACCCGCCATCTCGCGCCATCCCAACGCCTCCCGCTGTTCGGGGGTCAAGGGTTCGGTGGCGAATACATGTGAATGCAGGGGAAAAATCGCCTCGCGGAAATACCCCAACTTGCCTGTATAGCCATTCGTCGCAAGGACAATCGCCCCCGTCTGCACTTCCGCTTCGGGTGTCACAAGCGTGATGATTGACCCCTCACGTATTTTTAGAACTGGGGTATGTTCATATATCTCCACTCCCTGCTCCACCAGAATCGGACGCAGGCTACGAATCAACTGCGCTCCATTGAGTTGACCCGTTCCGGGGTCAAACCACGCCCCATACGTCCCTTGCATATTGAGCTTAGAGGCCAGCGTTTGACGGTCATAAAATTCTCCGGGTATGCCGGCCGCGTTGAGTTGTTCAATTTCGGCGTGTTTTTTCTCGGCCCGTTCCACGCTGGTATACACCGTAACCGTGCCGTCCCGCCGATAATCCACTGGCAAATTGTGCCGTTGGATAATTTGTTCAATTAGGTCAATCCCGCCGCTGGTCGCTTGATAGATGGGGCGCAGAATTTCTGGATCATTCGTTTCGACGCCGTTAATCCAATTCAGCATCATGCCGCCGTTGCGACCACTTGCCCCATTCGCTAGGGTCTTGGCCTCAAGCAGCACTACCCGTTTTTCGGGATAGCGTCGGCTGAAATGATAGGCCGTCGAAACCCCGGTAAACCCACCACCGATAATAACCAAATCAGCCGTGATAGATTTTCGCAGCGGCTCACCCGCCACATAATCCGGTGTTTGGGCCGCCCAATAGGAAATGTTGTCATCCACTTCCAGTTTTTCGGGGAAGATTTTCGCTGCAAGGGGCCATGTGGTCGAGGTTGCCGCCGCCGAACCCAGCAGCATTGCCCCGGTGATGTTATGTCGTAAGCGGGTAACCCGACCAGCCATGTGCCCCTCGCGTTTTTTGAATGAGAATGAATTAGAAACCCAGCACGCCAAAAATGAGCCATGCCGCCAGCAGCGCAAGCGTGGTATTAAACACCGTTGCCCCCATAAATACGCCGACCGGACGCCAGCCCATTTCCTTTACGCTGGATACATGGAAATCGAGTCCAATCGCCACGAAGGCCAGCGCAAAAATCCACTTATTGGCGCTATTGAGTTCCTTCACGATCTCCGGCGAAAACGCATCCGCCGAGACCAAAATGGACACCAACACGAAGCCGATGACAAATTTGGGGAAGCGCTGCCAAATCATACTGACACTTGGCTTCTTAGCGCCTTCTTTATCTTTTTCGATCACCGTCGCAAAATACAACGCCAGCGCAAACGCCACAAACCCGATCATGACGTTTTGTCCCAATTTGACAATCGAGGCAACCGCCTGTGCATCGTCACTGAAAATCGTCCCTGCGCCAACCACCGCAGCAGTGGTATCAATATTGCCGCCGAACCATGCCCCGGCCACGTCATCAGATAGGCCAATCGCATGGGCAACGGGTGGCATCAACACCATCATCGGCAGCGCCACGATAATCACCAACGCCGAAACATAGGTGACTTCTTCTTTACGCGCCAACACCGCCCCTGCCGCAGCAATTGCCGCCGACACTCCGCACACCGAAACCGCCGAGGCCATGACTGCGCGAAGGGTAGGATTCAGCTTGAGTTTGCCACCGAGCCACCAGCTAAACATAAACACCGAGCAGACCATAATCAGGGCTTGAATCAATCCGCCTGTGCCGGTCGTTACGAGGTCATCAAGGCTGATACGTGCCCCCAAAATGACCAACCCCACCTTCAAAAATAGCTCGGTGCGGATGGCGGGCTTCACAAAATGATATAGGTTCGTCACCCGCAGCAATCCGTTAGCAATCAAGCCAATGACCACCGCCGTCAGGGGATATTCCAGTGGATTTTGCGCCACATCCCGTTCTTTAAATGTAGAACCAATCCAGTCATCGAGTTCAGCCACCAAAACCGTCAATAGGATCAGCATCAAGGCCCCGGTCAATAGACCGCCCCACTTCACGGCAATTGCATTGGATTCTTTTTGCACCGGACTGCTCTTTGCCGCTGCTTGATTAACCGCCATTTTTTAAATTCCCTCTATTCCGTAAATAAGCCAAAAACGGGCCAGCGAATGGCTAAATCGGTTTGATACGTCAACACAACCTTTGCCTCGCAGTTGTTTTGCAGACTGATATAAGCCTTGTCCGCATCTTCGCGGGTAGCCGTATCAATTGCTTCGGTTAGCGGGGTAATCTGCCCGTCCCGACATTCATAAGCATAGGTCTTGCCCGATTCCAGCGTGGTATACGGTGAAGCAATTTTGAACTTTTCGCCCCCAATCGTCGCGGTCACTTTCCAGTCATCCCGCGCCAACACCTCAACCCCCATGCTCTCGCCGGCGGCAGTGGTAATTTTGGCCGTTTGTGGGCCGGGCCCAAGCACACCAATCCCAACAATCAACACAAAAATCAGCCCGATAATGGTGGCTAACCAGTCTTCGGACAACTTAAACCATGCTGGCTTCGATTCTGCCATTTGCGTTCTCCTCCCCTCAACAGAACAAATTAAAACTGCATTTATCACTGATCTGCCAGTGACAAAATGAGTGCCAAATAGATGTTAAAAATGATCCATGCCAGTAGTCGGATTTCCGCTCCCGAAAAACCATTCGCGGTGGCACTGACCAAATCGTTGATGAAGCGTTCCTGATTGCGAAAATAAGCTACCGTCAGTAAGGTAATTGCTGGCCCGGTCACAATCAAATGTCCCGTCGCCGCCATCAACAACGCATCGGAGCGATTATTGACCACGCCCCATACCCCACTGAAAAATAGATAGGCTCCCAAGCCTAGCAACATCGCCGAGGCAATGATCAGCAGCAGGATTGCCGTCTCGTCGGCATCATCCAGAAATCCCGCAAACCGGCTAGAAAAAGCCCATAGCGCCAATCCTAGACATATGCCGACCATCGGCCCACCGACGACCACCGCGTAAATCTTAATCCATAGAGGCCATTGTGTCTGTGACACAAGTCTCGCCTGTGTTGTTTGGGTCAATTGCCTACCCCTACCTTATTCATTCCGTTGCTTGACTACGATTAGTGGCTGACCGCCGCCGTAAAACCCCTATGATGCGCGGGATGGCCTGTTCATAGGCCCAATAAAGTGGTGGATAGGGAATGCTGTCCCATGCGCCAATATGCCGCGTAATCGTCCCCCCGAACCCCTCTTTAAACCGATAGACCCCCCACATCGGGTCAGCTTCGGTAAATTCATTCGGCGCTCCCCACCAGTCATAAACGGTGCAGCCCTGTGCTTTCGCCCATCGAATCGCAGCCCATTGCAAGGCATAGGTCGGCTGCAAATCGCGGCTTTCATTCGACGACATCCCATAGAAATACCACGCCGTTTGTGAAAACCTGAACACAATAACCCCTGCCAATGCTTTTCGTTCTGCGTCGGCGATAAAAACTTGTGCAAAACCACCAGCCAGCATGGCCTTCCACAAATCGAGATAATAACCAAAGGGGCGTGTGGTAAATCCCTGACGCTGACCCGTGACGGCATATATGTCATACAGCGTGCGTAAATCGGCATCATCGCTAGTCGTTCGCACCGTCACCCCGCCTTTTTCGGCAAGGCGAATTTTGCGCCGTGTGGACTGATTCATCCCCGCCAACAGGTCATCTTCACTGCGCGTCAAATCCATCAGCATAGTATTGCGAAACTGCACTTGGCTTGGGCTAAAACGCCATTTCTTTTGCTGTAAATAATTCTGGATCGCCTGCCCCTGCGCGTTAGACAGATTAGGGTGTTCCGGCGCGGAGTCATCGGGAAAACCTGTCGCCACAACCACATCCGGGTCAATTTTCAGCCAGACCGCCAACCGTTTGCGGGCCAGTCCTTGTAGATGCTCTAGCACAGGCGCGACGGTAGTTAATTCCAAATCGCGGAAGATTGGCCCTTTGGGGGTATAGAGAACTTGCAGCGGCCCAATACGACGGGTAAGCACACTTGCCCCCGCTATCAATTCACCTGCCTCGTTGTGATAAAAAATGCGTTCGGGTGTCCAGCCAGTAGTACGATGTTTAAATTCCCCCCACTCCCATGATTGTAAAATATGGGCTTTGGGCAGGGTTTGCAGGCGACTATTCCAAACCTGCGCGTCGGTAATCCATGTCGGGGTTATCATGTTGAATAGGTTACACCACCACAAGAGCAAGTCGGCTTCAAAATCGGCGGAAGGGACATCGTTGTCGGCCCAATGCCGCACACCATGCCAGCAACCGTATCATTTTTATCCAGCACCGCGATTCTTCCCCAAGGGGCTTGTTCCGCCAATACTTCGGCCTGTGCATCATCCACCTCATCCCGAAAGACAATCGGGGCGCACGCAAAATAGGCATGTTCAGAGAGACTTTCGTTCAGGACGTGTGGTGCGATCTGGCGTAGATAATCCCTCACATCCAGCGCGTAGGGTCGGCGCGGTTGATGGCCCAAAATCCGATACCGCAGCGGGTTAATCAGCAACCACACTTCATCACGCCGTTCCCAACCCCCGTCGAACCACTGTGCCCGCAGACCCAACATATCCATCAAAAACCAATTGAGCGATGTCACCCCCACCCGCATCAAGGGCGCATTGCGTCCAAAATCCACCAACGGGGTAGCACGCGGATCGCAGGTGAGCATCTCAAACCAATCATTGAGTGTAGCCCAAGCCGGAATGACCGCGCAGCGATTAAGTGGTCGTTCAAACATACGATTGCTAATGGGCATAATTCTAATCCAATGTCGCTTTGATTTGTTCGGCCAATTTAGCGGTAATCCCCGACACCGCCGTGAGTTCTTCGATACTTGCCCCACGAATGGCTTCAATATCGTTATTAAACGCTTTGAGCAGGGCCTTGCGTTTCGACGGCCCAACCCCCGGCACAGCTTCCAATCGGCTCATTACCCCCTTGCGCTGACGTTGGGCGCGGTGTGAAGTAATCGCAAACCGATGCGCCTCGTCTCGAATTCGCTGCAACAAATACAGCCCTTCGCTCTTGCGTGGCAAGATGACTGGCTCGGCTTGATCGGGCAGATAAATTTCCTCAAACCGCTTGGCAAGCCCAATCACCGGAATATGTTCCAGTAGTTCAAACTCCTTCAACACCTCCACCGCAACCCCCAACTGACCCTTGCCGCCGTCAATAATCAGCAAATCGGGCAGCAAGCGCCATGTCTCGTCCTTATCCACTTTGCCGGGGGCGAGGGCGTCGGGATTCTCCACCGATTCAATATACCGTTTAAAGCGCCGTGTCAGCGTCTCTCGCATGGACTGATAATCGTCCGACCCCTCATGGGCAATCGTGCGGATATTAAACTTGCGATACTCGCTTTTTTGCGGTGTGCCCTGCAAAAACACCACCCGACTCGCGACGGTATTCGTGCCTTGCAGCGTGCTGATGTCATAACATTCCATGCGGCTCGGTGGATTCTCCAATTTTAGCGCCTCTTGCAGTTCACGCAGACCCGCCTCTTGTTTCACAGTATCTTTGGCTTGGCGAATTTGGAAAAGATTCAATTGTTCGGCAGCGGTCTCGGAGGCTTGTTTAACCAGCACCTTTTTCTCACCCCGCTGGGGCACTTTTAGCGTAACCTTTCCCCGCCCGTTGCGCTTTTCACTGAGCCATTTCTCAAGCGTCTCAGTTTCGGGCACGGTCACCGGCAAGAAAATCTCTGGCGGAATTTCATAGGCTTCTTCGTAATATTGGATGAGGAAACTCGCCACGATTTCCGGTAGCGCTTCATCTTCAATATTCACCAGCGGAAAGGTCTCGCTGCCGACCATATTGCCGGAGCGAATCGCAAACAAGGCCATCATTGCAACCCCCATATCGTCTTGGGCAATGCCGATGACATCCTGATCCGCCCCATAATCCGCGATGCGATATTGAAAGTTCGTCACCCGTTCAATCGCCTGAATGCGATCACGCAGCACCGCCGCCCGTTCAAAATTTAGATTTTCGGCAGCAGACTCCATTTGCGATTGCAGTTCTTTCAAAACGTCCTGCGCCTTGCCCTCCAACACCCGCATCAGCCCGTTGATGGACTCACGATATTCGGCTTGATTCTGTGCCCCGATACACGGCCCACCACACATTTTAATGTCATAATACAGGCAGGCCCGTGCATCTTTACCCGTAATCTCGCGGTCACACGTCAGATAGGGAAACGCTTTACGCAGCGCATCCAACATCAAGCGAATGGCATAACTACTCGAATACGGCCCAAAATAGCGGTTGCCATCCTTGCGGTTGACCTGCCGGGTCGTCAATACCTTCGGAAAGGGGTCACGGGTACGAATTAGGATATACGGATAACGTTTGTCGTCTTTCCAAATAACGTTATAGCGCGGCTTGTGGTGGCGAATCAACTGCGCTTCGGCGGTCAGTGCGGCGACCTCATCCTCCAATACGATAATTTTGATGTCCACCACCCGTTCTCGAATCCGCTGCACTTTGGTTTCGACATTGCCGGGTTGAAAATAGGAGCGTACTCGATTCCGCAGATTTTTCGCCTTGCCAATGTAAATAATCGTGCCCTTGCGATCAAACATCTGATAGACGCCGGGGCTGGTCGGCAAATTATTGAGAATCTCTTGGATGTTTTCCGGTGGTGTATAGCTGCTCATAGCTGCATGTCTCTGCGATGCTTATTTCAGGGCTTTCTCATAAATCCGATAGCGGCGGTCAATATACGCTTGATAGTTGCGTGTCATGACATTGACATCTTCATTGTCTTCCAAGACCCACCCGCCCTCATAGAACGAGAATTTGGTCTTATGCACCATGCCAAACAGATGCAGCAGAATTGCGCCGTCTACGCCAATCCCGCGATATTCTTCTTTGACACCCATCAATGGGGTACGTGCCTCGGTCGTCACCGGACGAATTTTCCAGTACCACAGGATTTTCAGCAGGCTCACAATTTCTGGCACACCCGGACGGGGATAGGCTTTTTGAATCGGCTGGTTCATATTCGGCACGGCCAGCACAAATCCGGCGGGATTGCCTTTCACAAACGCAAAAAACGTGATTTCCGGCACATAGAACTGTTTCAAATCTCGAATCAGCGCATCCAGTTCGCGTTTGGTCAGCGGCACAAACCCCCAATTATCTTTCCATGCTGTGTTGTAAAGGTCATAGATAATCTGAAAATCATCATTGATCGTTTTCCGATTACCTGCCCGTACCGTAATCTCGCGCCGCTGGTTGTTCTTTTCTACTACCCGTACCAAACGTTCGGGGACGATACCGCCTTCCAACCCTAATGTGGCTTTGTTACCGGCCCATGTCACCACGTCTTTGGCTTTAACATACCCAGCCTGATCATAATGTTGGGGATAGTAAGCCCAGTTGTAGGGCATCAAAATCATCGGCATCCGGTCATATGAATCCAGCAGCACACCCACTTCGCCATTCATATTGAAATTGACTGGCCCGCGAATCGCATCATATCCTTTGCCTCTAACATAGTCTTCTGCTGCCGTTAAAAGCGCCTTCGACACAGCTGGGTCATCAATAAATTCAAATGCCCCAAACCAGCCGATGTGTTCTTTCCATGTTTCGTTGTGGCGGTGATTGATAAACGCGGCAATCGTCCCAGCGGGTATACCATCCTTATAGGCGACAAAAAAATCACCTTCCATATATTCCCATGACGCATCATGCTCACGGTCAAGCAAGTGCTTACGGGTGGATTTTAGGGGCGGCACCCAATAGAGGTTGTCTTTGTAGAGCGTCCACGGATATTCAAAAAAATCTTGGTAATCAGCTTTGTTTTCGACTTTACGGACAACGATGCTGCTCATAATGGGTCTATGCTTTCTTAAAAGGGCGGCCTGAATCACCGCCCATCTTCGTATTTTTTGCGTGCTAGGTGATCTTTAGCGCAGTAAATGAGCCAAAATGGCTTTCTGAGCGTGCAGGCGATTTTCAGCCTGTGGGAACAAACGGGATTGTGGGCCATCCGCCACTGAATCAGTGATTTCTTCACCGCGATGGGCCGGCAAACAGTGCATCACAATCGCATGGGCCGGAGCCATTTGCAGAAGCGGATAATTGACCTGATAGGGTGGAAAAATCTTGCGGCGTTGTTCGGCTTCTTCCTCCTGCCCCATGCTTGTCCACGTATCGGTATAGATGACATCCGCATTCCGCACCGCTTCTTGTGGATCAGTTATGAGTTGCACAACCTCATAACCCGCAATGCCACGTGCCTTTGCAATCACATCTTGATCCAGCGAATACCCCTCTGGACTGCCCACGACCATCTTAAACCCAAATTTAGCGGCGGCAATCAACAATGAACGTGTCACGTTATTGCTATCCCCCAAATAAGCGACGGTGAGGCCCTTGAGTTGACCAAATTCCTCATAAATCGTCAGCACGTCCGCCATCGCTTGGCAGGGATGATTGTAGTCGCTTAGGCCGTTGATAATCGGCACGGGTGACCATTTGGCAAGTTCGGTGACATGCTCATGGGCAAATACACGGGCCATCACCCCATTGACATAGCCCCCCAACACGCGGGCCACATCCGCAATGGATTCGCGTTTGCCCAACCCGATTTCGTTCGGGCTGATATACAAGGCATAACCACCGAGATGCTGCATCCCCATCTCAAAACTGACACGGGTACGCAGCGACGGTTTTTGGAACACCATCGCCAATGATTTGCCTTGCAATATTGGACGGTTGCCGCCCGTCCGAAATTCCTTTTTCAAAAACACGGCCTCATCAATCAGCCGCATCAAATCTTCAGATGACCAATCAGCCAATTCTAGAAAATGGCGCATCGAAACTAACCTCCCGCAAGGGGCAAAAAAGTACCATAGGCCACTGATTTTAACACAATCTACACGCCTTGAACGTGGTTAATGCGCTAAAATTTCTATCGCCCTACTTTCACACAGGAGTAAACAAGATGTTATTGAATGAATATGTGGAATTTGTGCGGGGCAAGCTGTCCAAAATAGGATTTCATCAAGTCGAAACCAGCCTTCCGCGCACCATGCTTTATCATCAGGTTGTGCGACCTAATCGCAAAATGCAGAATGAGGTCTTCTGTTTTATCACCGCCCTACGTGGCAATCTCACCCCCGAAGCCGTCGAGCAATACAGTCAACAGGCCTTCGAATTCGCCAAAGAACATAAAACGAGTTCGCGCCTGTCCACCAAAGCCGTCGCCATCATCGCCTACCCGCTGATTATCACCGAATCCATTCCACCGGATGTACTGAAATTCGTTACCAAGCAGTATAAACCCTCCCATTGGGGCAGCTATGAATTCCCGGCGGTGATGGAACTTTCTACCGGAAAGCTGCACTTCCGCAAATCTACGCCCATTTGGGGTGCCGCCTATTACGGCATGATTCGCAAACAGGCCACCCAATATTTCGCCATCAAATAAACAAAAAGGCGAGAGTTGAACCCTCTCGCCGCATCTTTATTTCGTTGATACGTTAGTTAATTGAAAAATGCCTCACAGCCAACCGTTGTCATTTCGGGATGTTCGGCAAAATACGCCTCAAATTGAGGCCACGTCGAGGTACTCCGCGCCATCGAATAATCTTGCACGGCAAACCCGACATTCCCATCACGGGTATGCGCTTCGGCCCGTAGTAAATACAGGATGGTAAAATCAGGGTCAAGGGCCAAACCCTTGCTATAGGCGTCACGGGCGTTGTCATATTCACCCTTGCTGCAATAGGCAATCCCTTGGAACAGATAGGTGTCGGCCATATCATCGCGGATTGCCAGCGCCGCTTGAATATCCCGAATCGCCGAATCAAACTGCCCTACCGTCAAGTCACTAAACGCCGAAAGGGTCAGGCTGTAAAACGACGTAACTGTGCCAGATGTCTCGCCCATGATGGCAAACGAGGCGCGATTCCAAAATTGAGGGTCAGGGAACAAGCGCGTGACGGTCTCAATTTGCTCCGTCGCCGCCGATAAGTCACCCGTTCGCAGGGCAATTAGGGCACTCACCACGTAGGGGAAATTGGTTTCAGGTTGGGCCACCAACGCCAATTCATAATCCGCGCTGGCCTTGTCATAGCGCCCCTGCATGTAATACGACAATCCCCGGAATGTCAGCGCCAGCCAATCATTCGGATTCACAGCCAAGACCTTATCTTGATAGTCAATGGCCTTGCGGAAGTCATCACGGATAAACGACTGCATTGCCAACAAGAAATCCGGGCCAGTCCATGTGACAGGGCCAAGCCGTTGAGCCGATTCCGCGTTGGTAACGACGTTTTCGGAGTCGCCTAAACGCTGATAGGCCAATGCCCGCAGTTGATATAACACGCCATTCCGCGTATTCAGTGCAATCGCCTTATCAATCGCCTCGATCGAGAGGGCAGGATCATCAAAATAAGTGCTATAGAATTGGTGGACATACGCCCCCACCGTTGACCCCGTTACCTGCGCCGCTGTGACATTCAAATCGTCCAGAATCACCATCGGCACAACATAACTAAAACTCTCGCCGCTGAGGTTGTGATAGGTCGCCAAAACACCCATTACATAGGGAGCAACCGATTCTTGGCGAGGATTGGTCAAATGCACCCGCACGTTCGACATTTCCTCAAAGGTCGCACGCGGGAACAGCGTTGTATCTACCGCCCCAACCTGAACTTCAAGTTCCACTACATCAGCATCGTAATTGCCCCAAATCACCACGCGGGCATTGTTGGCTTCGGCAATGGCACGTGCTTCTGCATTCGAGTGGATGACATTGGGATATTCCCGAATATGCACCTCGGCAATCGGCTGGCCTGCTTCGAGTGTTTGGGTCAAGTCATCCAAAACAAAACGCAGTACAGGTCGTTCGTCGCCCTCGACCTGTTCAATCTGACCCACAATCACCATCGTTTCGCCTTCTGGCACGGGGTCTAACACCACAACCGCGTTGGAGGTATTCCCGTTACCAGAACCATCACTGGCCTCAGTGTCTTTTTGATCTTGCCCACCTAACACAATGAAGGCCGCCACTGCTGCAATTACCGCCAACAGGGTAAAGCCCCCCGCTATCAGAGGCCATTTTTTGCGTTGACCGGGCGGAGTCACCACGACAGTTTGCTGGGATGCGACCTTCGTGGCCGCTGCTGCCGTCGCCAACTGGCCCGATGGCATGATGATTTTGATCGGCGGAAACTCGCTGTCATCCATCGGTGTCACGGTTGAGCCGGGGGTCGGGGTCTGAAAGCGCGACGTTAATCCATCGGATGCACGCAGCGCCGCAATGTTTTGCCGCACCCCCGTGTCAATGTTATCAATGATAGATTCAAGTTCTGCCCCCACCAACCGCACACTTGCAATCCGTTGGGCAGGCGCTTTGACCAGCATTTGATTGATGAGATGGACTAATCCAGCGGGAGCATCCGGGCGTATTCTAGCCAAATCAGGTGTTGGTTTGGTCATAATCGCCACCAGCGTCGCCCCGAGTTGTTCTTCCTCAAAAGGACGCCGCCCTGTCAGCATTTCAAAAAGCATCACGCCAAGCGACCAAATATCGGCACGGGCATCCAATCGTTCGCCATGACAGGCTTCGGGGCTAAGGTAGGCATATGTCCCCAAAACCTCACCCGTCTGTGTATGACCTTGCTTATCCGATAAGCGTGCCACGCCAAAATCCGCCAAACGCGGCGTACCATCACTTGCCAGCAGCACATTAGCGGGTTTAAGGTCGCGGTGAATAATCTTAAGACGGTGGGCACGGGTCAGGGCATCTGCCAAATCCAGCGTAATATGCAGCACACGATCAATCGGCATGGGGCCAGATTCCGCTAACAGTTCCTTTAGCGACTTTCCGCCGACATATTCCATGACGATGAAATGTTGATTATTTTCTTCAATCGAGGCCAGCATTTTGACAATACTGGGGTGATTAAGCTGGCGCAGCGCCTCCCCTTCACGAGTAAAGCGTTCCACCAATTTAGGGTCATCTTTGACAATATCAGGCCGAAGGGATTTGATAGCAACGGTCTCGCCTGTTTGGGTATCCCGTCCCCGATAGACGGTTCCCATTCCCCCTTGCCCAATAACATCAAGAATCTCGAAGCGTCCACCAATGATACGCCGAGTATCTGTGTTCATGAAAATCTATGCTCCACCCATGTTCTACGATGCGATGCTGTGACGGCGTGCTGGGAGCAATGAATACCACACAACAAGCCAATGGATACCTAAAGCTATTCTACACCAATTTACTCTTTATTCCTGTACACTCTCTAATCCGCGCTCAATGACCCAACGCATGGCCTTATCCGTCGTATCATGCAAAGCCCGTTGAAAGTGCGCTCGCGCTTCAATCAAATTGCCTTCGCTGGCGGCCTGACTGCCTTCAAAGACATGCGCCAGCCCTCGGTAATGTGGACGTTCATCAGCGGTGTTAAGTTCCCCCGCCTGTTGTTCGAGTACCGTCAATAATTTGTCAATGGCATCGTTGGCCGACTCCGGCTGCGAAAGTGCGGCGTGCGTTTGGGCGATCAGGGCATAGATATACACCAAATCCCGATAGTCGCCGCCTTTGGTACGCTCCATCACCGTCAACGACTCTCGTGCCGCTTCGAGGGTGGCCCGATGTTTCTGAATTTCGTCCAAAGTCACCCGTAGTTCAGTCGAAGCCGTTTTGGTCAGATTGGCATACGAGGCCATACGTTTATAGGCATCTGCCGCTTTTTCCAGATGCCCCTCCCGCCGATAGGCTTGGGCGATCATTTCCAATGTTTGGGCAATACGTGAATCCGAACGCGGTTTGTGTTTAAACTCGACATCTAGCGATTCTTCCAACGCCATATGTGCATCCCGCCAGCGTTCCAACATGGTATACAAGCGGCCCAATGTTCGCAGGCGATTCGCCGTTTGGACAGGCTGCAAGGTTCGATCCGTATACACCAAGGCCTGATGATGACTGGTGATCGTTCCGGTCAAATCGCCGCTGTTCTCCTGTGCTTGGGCCAATAATTCGAGCGTGGTCACAATCCGCGCATTGACCTGCTGGGGCAACCCTTTTTCAATATCTAGTGCCTGCTGTAAAGGCAAGATTGCTTCGGCGGGGCGGTTTGCATCCAACAGCGTCCCTCCCAACATCCGCAGCGTATCTGCCGTCGCCTCATTACTCGTCTGATGATAACTCAGCGCGTCCCGCAGATTCTTCTCTGCCTCATCATACTGCTGCAAACGCCGCGAGGCTTCCCCGATGGCGTGATACGTCAGCGCGATTTCAATGGCGGGGGCATCGGTGGTAATTTCAAGCGCCTGTGTCCATGCGTGGCGGGCATCATCCAATAAATTCGATAGCGAAAGCGCCTGCCCATACCCGCGTAATGTTGCCGCCCGTTCGCGGGGGTAATTATTGGCAGGTTGCAGTTCCAACGCCGCCTCATAGGCTTCGAGGGCTTCTTCTAAACGATTAGCCCGTCGTAATGTATCGGCCTGTGCCGCGATAATCGTGCCCAATTCCTGCGGCGTGCCAAATTTTTCGGTTTCTTCCCGTGCCTGCTGATAAAGCTCAATGGCGTGGTCAAAATCTTGCATTAACGCATACACCGCCGCCAGCCGTGTCACAGCCTGACGATGATCGTCGTGGGACGGGGTGCGCGAAGAATCCAACGTGTCAATCGCGTTCCGATAGGCAATCGCTGCTTGTGGATACTGCCCCTGCGCTTCATGGCTGGTTGCAAGGCTGATATACACCCGCGCCGTATGCACCAAATCCGCATCCGGCAGGCCGCGCAGCATTTGCAGGGCATCTTCATAGACCCCGATGGAGTCGGCATAATGATTGGTGCCGCTCAGCGTCCGCGCCAACTTGGTCAAAACCCGTGCCGCATCTCCCGGAAAAGACTGCCGATCCATCAATGGGATAGCACGGTGAGCATGGTCAATCGCAGCGGCGGTATTGCCCATCTCCAGATGCAAATCACACATGCGCTCCAACAAAAGCCCCTGCTCATGTGGAATCGGCTGGTGTTCATGGGCTTTTTGTAGATGGGTCAAGGCTGCCGTATAGTTTTTTAGGTTCGCTTGCGCAATCGCCGTATATTCTTGCGACAGGGCATAGGTGAATGATTCGGCCTCGACATCCTCATAAAGCAGTGGCGCAAGGGTCTTAATCGTGGTGTCCCATTGACCTAAATCCAGATGGGCCTGCCCTAAATCACGGCGCACACTCCATGCAATCGGTGTACTGGGGTAATATTTCTCACCCAGCATGACCGCCCCTTCCGCCAATGGAATCGCTTCATCCGGTCGGCGGCTGGCAATTAAGCTACGTGCTGCCAGTGCAAGGGCCAATAGGGTCAACTGGGGGCATTTGGGGTCACGAATGGCGTCACTGCGACCCGCCAGAACACTCTGCCATTTCCCAAAAGTCGTTTCAGCTTGGGCGGCCCGTCCCAATTGTTGCTCAGTGCGCGAGTGCATACATAGCATATAGCCCATATGCAGCACATCAGCGGGTGGTCGCTTATTAAGGTGGTCAATCGCGGCTTGGCTGACTTCCAAAGCGGGCGCGAATCGGTCACCGTCAAACAATACCTTATGCAGCGCGACCTGTGTAATGAAATAACTCAGCGGCTCGGCTTGAGCATCCAAATGGGTCAGTGCCCGCCGATAATTGGCAATGGCTCGTTCGACTTCTCCATTTGCATAATAGGCCTCAGCCAAATGGTGTAGCCCAATGCCAATGCGTTTATCGTCACGCACCGTCATGCTCTGGGCATGTTCGACTTCACTCTGGAAAGCCGTCAATGCTTGGGCTTTATTATTCTTGCGCCAATAGGCCCGTCCCAACGTGCGATAGGCGTCCGCTGTTTCCCGATGTACGCTGTCCGCCGGGGCTTTCCCCAAAATTTCCAGTGCCTGATTGCTATACTCAATCGCTTTGTTGGCATCTTCATCCAACAATCGCAGTGCCCCCAACAGCATCAGCGTTTTGCCATGTAACAACGGGTTGGGTTTACGCAGGGTCGGGATGTTATCAAGGGCTTGGATAAACGTCTTTTCGCCCTGCTCCCGATTTTTCTGCTGGACATAAGCAATGCCCATGCCAATCAGCGCCTCAACACGATATTGGTCACGCGAGGGGAACATTTCTAGGGCTGTTTCATAACCCCGGATAGCCGTTTCCAAATCGCCATTGAGATGATAAATCACCGCCCGCAGATAGGCGCTGCGGCTGTCATGTTCATCAGCAATCGCCCCCAACGCCTCGGCATACCGTCCGGCCTGCAAATAACCATCAGCCCGTGAATAGGGTGACAAATCACCCGCTTCTTCCATCGCCTGAATCATCAAATCCCACTGCTTGGCGGTGCGATGAATCCGAGCTTGCTCGGCGGCACTCCCCTCCACACCCTCCAACACCGCCAATGCTTCTTTTAGCCGACCCGCCTTCCGATATACAATCGCCAACCCCATCCGGATAATATCCAGCGAATTTTCGGCTCTCAGTTCATAGGTCAGCTTACCTGCTTTTTCCAGCCATTGGATGGCGGCAGGAATATCGTTTAACGCATCGGCATAACGCGCAAGGGCAACCAGCACTTCGGCAATTTCATGGTCAGAGCCATGATTTTCGGTAAGTTTATAGGCCTCTTTCAGCATTTCGGCGGCTTCGTCCAGCTTATTTTCGTTGAGCAGGGCAATCCCGCGTGTCAACACTGCAGCGGCTTTGGCCCGATCCCCAATCAAAGTCGGCGATGCGAGATCATCACTAAAATATTCGGGGACGTATTCACGGAAATAGGCCGCCAACGACATATTCAGCTTATGTACCACGTCATCCAGCCGATACGTTGTTGCCATATCCAGCGTATGCAAGATTTCGCTTTGGGCACGATACAACTGCACGGCATCTTGGCTGTGGCGGCGGGCCAATGACATCACCCAATTTCGCAACCGATCCCCGAAAGGATGGCCTGCTTTATGGGGTGTAGTGTTTGCCATGCGTTCCCATACCATCGGATGCGCCACATATTTTTCGCCAATCCGTGTGTCATGATGAACAAGGCCACGCCTAGCAAGGAAAGCCAGACCGCGATACCCGGCAATCATGCTTTCAATTTTCGCGGTCGCCAGTATCGCTTCAAATGATGCCCCTGATGGTGGGAGTGTCCCCATTGCCATCAACAAATCGGTATATTCTGTTGGCAGCGCATCAATGGACAAATCTAAAGCGACTTGGGGATTGGGAGTTTCCGGTACAATCCGGTCATTAAACAGCGTCACTAGCCGTTCCATCGGTAGGCCGTCCTCGCGGAACAGCGCCCCGGCAACAATCAATGCCAGCGGATGCCCCCCTAACAAGCGGGTGATATGGCTCATCCATGCCCGCATCTGTCCGCGCATCCCATCCTTGTCAATGCCGCACACGTCCGCCAACAATTCCAGCGCATCCGACTGTGGCAGGGCAAGCAGGGTAATGATATTTTCGGGTTCGGGCAGCGATTCTTCATTACTATCAGCGGGTTCTTCAGGGGTCATCTCCACCCCAACCAGCATCTGAATGGAAAGCGTCAACAGCCATTCCAAATCCTCTGGTCGGGCATTATCCACCACCACCAACGTATTTTCATCGAGGGCCGCGTTCAACATCCCACATCGGACGGTGACATCTCTTTCGGTCAGGATGGTCGGCAGATTTAAAGCCAAGGCCAGTCCCTGTGTCACCCGCTGCGCGTCATCAAACCACCAAATACGGCGATAACGCTGACGGGTACGCTCGTGTCCGGCGATATGAGCCAACAGCGTGGTTTTGCCCATCCCCACTTCGCCCTGAATGATGACCGGCCCTTTATTGCCAACCAACGGACGGATAGCCCGCTGCACATCGGCGGCGCGGGTTTTACCGATAATCTGTGGTGAACGCGGTGGGATTAATTGACCCAGCGACCAATCCCGTACTCCTCGAATCGGCTTGGGATACCACACCGATTGCAAATAGGGAATCAGTGGTTCGGGTGGCGGCGCAGGCGGGTCTACCTGAAATGGGGCACTATCCAGCGCGGCTTGGTCATGTTCGATTGGAAAAGCCAGCAGCGCCAGCGATTGATGATGAAATTCTTCGATGCGAAATCCCTCTAGGCGGGGCGTAAAGGGTGGTAGCTCAGGGATTGGCCTCTGTGTACTCATAAATTTAGATTTTTAGTCTGATGCCAACCGATCAACCACACCCAAGCTGCTGCATCAAATTGAGATAATGCTGCTGCTGAGGGGGCTGTAAGGGCAAAATTCGTTTCAAGGTCTGGCACGCATCCGCATGACGACCATTGTTCAACTGCAATTCCAACAGGGCGTTCAGTTGTTCCAACGCCTCTTTATTGCGCTTAATTTGCTGATAGACCGCTGCTAGGCGTGACCGGATACCCTCGTCGTTGGGCCGTTTGTCAACCCACCCTTCTAAAAGTTCCAATATCGCCCGTCCATTGCGTTCTTTGGCGTAATGTTGCAGCAGGGTGTCCAATTCACGAATTGCCGCAGTTGGATCACTCAAACGGAAATTGAGTTCAATCAACATCCGGCGGGCTTTTTCATCGGCAGGATTAAGGTTCTTGATATTTTCATAGTTACGGAACGCCCCACGCATTTCGAGGCGTGTCATATCCAAATCAGCCAAGCGATGCAAAATCTTGATGACCACCGATTTATCCGCGCCAATGCGTTGGGCCAATTGAATGGCTTGGTTATAGGTCGTGCGTGCATTGTTATGGTCGCCCAATTCAAAATAGGCGTCGGCAAGGTTGATATACTGCTCCAAGATTTCGGGCCATTTTTCATCTTCTTCCAAAAACTCGATGAAGGTTTGGCGCAGGCGGATGTCCATCGGGGCGATCTTGATGACTTCATTTAAGATTTCGCCAGCCCGTGCTTTGTTGCCGCGTGCGATATAGGTCTCCGCGATGAGATTATATTTTTCAATCGCCGGATGAACCCGATTCATCTGAACAAGGATTTGCCCAATCTTCAAATGGGCCGCCAGATAATCCGGTTCTTTCGAGACAACATGGAATGCCTCGTCCAGCGCCAAAATATAGCGTCGGCTATTTACATAGTTGTCAATGCGATTCATCGCTTGGATGATTTCGGGGCTAACCGACGCCACATCCAACAATCGTTCGGGGTCATCGGTGATCGCGTCTTCCAATTGGTGGCGTGTCAACTCAACCCGCTGTTTCCAATCACGGCCCGTCAATAAACCGAAGAACCGCTGATTCATGGCGGTGAGGGTTTTTTCATCAGCACCCCGACAGCGATTCAGCAGTTGGTCATACACCGCACCCAATTGGCCTGCTTCATCTTGGCTAATCGCCATCCGCATGTCAACAAGCTGCATGGTCTTGATCAAAAAGGTGGTCGCCTGACGGGTTTTCCCTAGTTCCATATAGGCGATGCCAAGCCCATGATTTGCCCCCGCCATCAACTGCGGTGCATCTTGTACCCGTTCCAAATAGCTAACGGCTTCCTTCCATCGCTGGCGTTCCACCATCAAATCGCCAATGTTCATAAACAGGGCCGGGAAATAAACCCCTGCCGATTCGGCTCGTTGATAAGCCCCTATTGCTTCCTCAACCGCGCCTTGACGATGATATTCAATCGCTTGAATGACGTTCATGCCGCTTTGCTGCATCATCATCGTTTCGTTGCTAAAAATATCCGTCGCCAACTGCTCCAGTGCCAATTCCACCGCCTCACCAATCGGGCCGCGCGGGTCGGATTGTGACGCCTCAAGTGTCATAGCAAACGGATCGGCTTCAAAAGCGTCTACCGATTCGACATCTTTCATTTTTAGCCGATCATCGGTGGCTTCGCGGGTCAATTCAGCCCCAGAACGAAGGGCCTGCAACGCATTCAGCGCTTGTGGATTCTTAGGTTCAAGTCGCAGTGCCCGTTCCACCGCTTGAATCGCCGTGTCGCCCCTGCCAATGCGCTGAAAATTGCCTGCTAGCGTCAAATATTCACGCACGGCCTGTTTCTTGTCGCCAGTGCGTTCATACGCCAGCGCCAATTTTTGATGCACCTTGATTAAGCCGGGGGTGACACGGGTGGCTCGCTCCCAATTGCTGATGGCTTTCTCAAGGTCGTGCTGGGCCAGATAGAGTTCCGCTACCGTCATATACTGCTGCGCGGCATCCTGTAAGCGTCCGAGGCGTTCTAAGACGTCGGCGCTCTTTTCCAATGGCACTGCGTCATCGGGGTCAAGGGCGTGGGCACGCTCATAAATCTTGAGGGCGTCTTGTAGACGACGCGCTTGCAGCAGCGCCAGCCCCAAGCTGTTATGGGCAGCCGGATCGCTGGGCTTGGCCCGGACAGCCATCATATAGGCCCCGATTGCCTTCTCCCAATTCTGATCCCACGCAGCCGCATGGCCCGTGTTCATTGCCTCTTCATATGTTGCTTGAACGTTTGGTTGGTCAGCCATAGTGGTCTGTTTACTCAAAAATTGCCAGTGAAGCGCCAGAGTTATTTACAATTGTAATCAAAATAGTTACGGCGCGAAAATAGTACGCGAAGGCGACAGGTGAGCTTTGGCCCAAAAACAATAAAGCACTGAACGATTGCCAGTGCTTTTTACTATACACGCTAAAAGCTATTTTTGCACGCGAGTATTTTGCGACGGCTAGACCTGTTGATCCAGCCACGCAAACGCATTATCCATATCATAAAAGAGGTGCGGGGGACGACTAGATTCCTCAAACAAGCGCTGGACAAACCCCGAAACATTTTTCATCACCGAGCGTGGCATCAAAATGGCCTGTTGTCCATTGATCGAGGGAAGCGCCTTTGCCAATTCTTCGATCCGTTGGCGGGCATGTCCGTTGACAATAATGACATGGGCCACCGAAATACTCATTTGTACAAGGCCATAGTATGGGCGATTGGCAGGCCACCTCACCAGTGTTTCAAGGGCAGTGTCAATCCATGCATCAATGATTTCTTGGGTAGCGTCGGTCAACTTAAAAAATTCGACCCGCCCCTCGTGCAGCCATTCTTGCGTCAGACCGGGAACAATTTCCCTCGGTTCACTGTCAGTGAAATCTAAGCCCGTGTTCATGAATTTGCTCCCACAACAAATATTCTTTTCTCAGCCCATGATCCTAACAAATCATTGGCATTATGTCGTTAAACTGGGGTTAATAGTCCATAAAATTTTTAGTCAGGTGGGTTGATTTTACGTTTTTTCGATAAGTCTGCAATGACTTCTCGTTAGAATCACCAGCCTCTCCAATCGTTTTTCGATATAATGGCGGAATTGGGGTGTTTCCCCTAGACCAAGGACCATCACGAACCGAAATTGCTTCTGTTCTCGACATAAGTAGGACTCCTGATATTTTTCTTTTGCAACCGACCGAGGAGGTAGCCCATGCAGCACCGAGTTTTCTCCACTTTACTTCGTATCACCCTATTATTGGCCCTTAGCTTAACCGTGCTTCCCCTTACCCATAGCCATGCCCAATCAAATCCCCCTCCCGATTATGTCCTAAAGGCAATGGCAAACCTGAGTCTGGTATTGGGCCAACAAGTTACCCCACAAAATTCGTTTCATGATTGGGTCGAAAGAATTTATAACGACGCCAGCCTCGATTGCCCCGCTGAAGGACAGGTCTATACCCAGCAGACCATTCGCGGCTACGACATTGACATCCAATTTCCGCTGGATGGCCCTGAATATAACTATCGCGTCAGTGCCGATGGCCTAATCGTCATTTTGTGCGTCAATGGTCGGCCCGATCCGCGTAGCGTAGGCATTACCGTGCCACCGGGAGTCAGCACGCCGGCGGTTGGGACTGTCAATTCCACCACCACTGTCAAATCGCTGCCGCAGGCCGAATGGTACGCATGGATTTACCAATATGGCGAAACCGAACAGTTGATTCTGGTCAATCCCAGTGGTGAACAAGCGCGTATTGCCCGCCCCAAACTGCCCAATGAGGTTTCACAAGATGGTTATGCCCCACAAGTCGCCATTTCCCGCGATGGGCGTTATATGCTGGTCGCCGCGCTGATTCAAGGGAGTGTTGAAGCGATCGGGCTTTATTCATTGGCAACCGCTACCTTTGTCAGCGTTTATCAAGCCGCACCCGCTGAAGAAATTCATCTTGGGGCACGTTATGGCGAAGTGGTCAAAACATCCTATGTGTTTAATGCGACCTCAACTCAATATGCCGTTGGCTTCTATACTGGCTTTGGTCAACCCAACGCTTCATGGAAAATCGTCGTCTTTGATGCCGCAACGGGCAATGCTCTCTATCAATTGACCAGCACCACACCCATAGTTACGGCACTGGCCGGACAACTTCCATCGGTCAGTGGGCCGGGCGGGGCATTTTTCCCGATCACTGCGTACTTTGGTAATGATGCCGTACACTTCCTATTGGCTCCGGCGGGTACCGAGTTTGCCCCAACATTGGACGCATTAAATTGGCATCCAAATGCAAATATGGTGGAAGCCAGCAACTATCGCAATACGCTGCAAGACATTTTGCCAACCAGTGAAGCCGTTCTTTTCCCCTATGAAAACAGCGCCGCGCCGATTCTGCCTGCCACTGGGCCATTCACCTCATTTAACTCAGTCGTCCAAATAATCGGCGGCAACACGGAAATCTTGTGGACAGACTCCACCAAGTACCATTTCAACACCGAATGGGCAGGCAATGGCGCAATAGCACTGTTCACGCAGACCGACAGCAATTTCATCCAGACATGGAATGCCATCAACATGTCTACCCGTGCCGTTAGTGTTCTGCCCGCCACCGTTCTCGATGTATTGGGCACTCCGACTGGCTTTTTGAGCGTCAATGCTGATGGCGTGGTCTCGTCACACCTCACCGCTAATCCCGCCGCAGGCACAATTCTCTGGCAGCCCGTTCGTCCCCAAGAAGTCCAACTGGCATGGGTTACTCCGGCAGGTAGCATCTTTGCATTGACCGAAATCACCCTACCCGGCACAATCGGCGGGGCAGTCGTTTGCCCCAACACACCCGCTACCCGCATGACGGTCGGGGGTCGTGGTCAAGTCGCATTCACCGATGGACAACCGTTGCGTGTTCGCTCAACCCCTAATGGCGCATTTCTCCTCGAAATGCCCGAAGGCACGCAGTTCGCTGTCATTGGTGGCCCAGATTGCACCGGTGGTCGTTATACATGGTATCAAATCCAGATGTTAGACGGCACGATCGGCTGGTCGGCTGAGGGCGATCTCGAAGGCTACTTCATGGAACCGATTAACTAAGCTATGTACATCAACGGGGGTGGAATATGATCCGGGTATTGTATGTTGGGGATTCAGAAGTTGTCCTAAACCGTTATCTGGTCGGGGCAGATGTCATTGAGCAGTCGTATTTCAATGACAATGGGCGCTGGTTTCGAGAGGCAATGGCAAATGAGCCATCTGTCGAGGTCCGCCATATCACCCCGCACGGCGTAGCGGCTGAATTCCCCACCACCCCCGTCGAATTGGGCCAATATGATGTCGTGATTTTTAGCGATGTCGGTTTCAATTCGATGATTTTTTACCCCGGCCTGACCCCACCCTATACCTACCCGCTTGGCCCTGACCGCATTGGCATGGTGCGCGACTTTGTGGAACAGGGCGGCGGGTTTATCATGGTCGGGGGCTATCTCTCATTCGCGGGCCTGAATGGGATTGCCCGCTGGTTTGATACCCCGATTGAAACCCTGCTGCCTGTCCATATCGCCCGTCATGATGATCGAGTAGAAGTGGTGCAGGGGTTCCGCTTCCAAATTGACCTACCCGACCACCCTACTGTTCAGAATTTGGTATGGGATGAAGCCGACTGGACATTGTGCGGCTATAACCGATTGACCCTCAAAGAAGGCGCGACACAGGTTGCCAGTTATCAAGGTGACCCCTTTATCGCCTGTTGGGATTATGGACAGGGCCGCACCGCGATTTTTGCCTCAGATTTTGCACCCCATTGGGCCGGCGATTTTGTCCACTGGTCGCATTATTCGGCCTTCTGGCGTCAGATGATTCATTGGCTGGCACAGCGCTAGGTTGCCGAAACAAAACTACCCAGTCCTTAGCTTTAACTGGGTAGTATCAGATTCTATGCGGCGCTAGATTATTTCAACCCACCAATCGCCACGACTTTGGTTTCCAGATATTCCAGCAAACCTTCCTCACCCGCCTCCATGCCAAGCCCACTTTGTTTCCAGCCGGGGAATGGAGCTTCGGTGGCTTGTGGATACCATTCATTGACCCCGATTAAACCCGCCTCTAGTCCTTCATAAGTACGGATCGCGATATTCAGATCATTGGTAAACACATAGGCCGACAAACCATAGGGCGTGCCATTCGCTAATGCCAACCCCTCTTCGATGTCATTAAACGGCACAATCGGCATGACCGGGCCAAAAATTTCTTCCTGATATACGCGGTCGTGCGGCTTAACATTCAGCAGCACCGTCGGCTGATAAAAATAGCCTTTGTCCAGATGTAGGGGTCGCTGACCACCCACCAAGACCTGTGCGCCATCAATCACACCTTCGCTGACCATGCGTTCCACCCGGTCACGTTGTTTGGCGTTAATCAGCGGGCCGACATCAATGTCCTTTTCTAAACCGTTGCCGATCTTCAATTTTTCGACGGTGTGGATGACCTTATCCACAAATTCTTCCATGACGTGGTTGTGGACTAAAAACCGCTGCGGCGCGGTACACACCTGCCCGTTATTGCGATATTTGGCTTGTACAGCCGCTTGGGCCACCGTCTCGACATTGACATCTGGGAAAACCAGCACCGGAGCATTGCCGCCGAGTTCCAACGACAGACGGGTATGGGTGCGGGATGCACCATCCATCAAAATCCGGCCCACCCGCGTACTACCTGTAAAACTGATTTTTCGACAAGCAGGGTGATTCAACAGAGCTTGCCCCATTGATTCAGCATCGCCGTTAATGAGGTTAAAAACGCCAGCGGGAATCCCGGCCTCGGCCAGAATATTGGTCATCTCCATCGCCGTCAACGGGGTAAATTCGGAGGGGCGAGCCACCACCGTGCAGCCTGCTGCCAATGCTGCCGCCCATGCCCGCGCCGGATTATAGGCCGGAAAATTCCATGCCGTAATCACCCCCACTACCCCAATCGGCTGTTTAATAACCGTCAGGCGGGTATTGCCACGCCGAGCCGGGATGACACGCCCATAGGAACGTTTGCCTTCTTCGGCGAACCATTCAAACAAATCACCCGCCACAATCCATTCACCTTTGGCTTGACCATAGGGTTTACCGGATTCCTGCGTGGTAATTTTGGCGAGATCACCCGCCCGACTGCGGATCAAATCAGCAGCTTTTTTCAGCACCTCAGCGCGTTTATAGGGTGTTTGGCTCGACCATGCCAAAAAGGCTTTTTCGGCGGCTTCAATCGCGGCGTTGGTGTCATCACCATTGCCAAACGGGATAACTTGAATAATTTCTTCGGTAGCGGGGTTAATCACTTCCCACAGGCCGCCATTGCTGGCCTCCACCCAATTCCCGCCGATGTACTGTTTATAATGACCTTGATATTGAATGTCCATGTTGATGTTACCTCTCAAATACGAGCTTGCCGCCCACAAAAGTCATGTCTACTCGAATATCGGTTAGGGCTTCGGGGGCAACCTCCAGCGGGTTATCACTCAACACCGCAAGGTCGGCCCATTTACCCACCGACAGACTGCCCCGGTTCTCCTCATCCCCGCTGGCAGTCGCTCCCCCCATTGTATAACAATAGAGAGCCTGTTCCGCGCTGATAGCCTGTTCGGGCGCGATACTCGTGCCGCTAGGGTCAGCCCGCAAAATCGCCGCCTGCATCCCGCGCAGTGGATTATCATCCTTGACCACCGGGGCATCCGACGAAAGCGCCACCGTCAACCCGGTTTCAAGCATCTCGCGCACCGGATAACAGCGGGGCATCAATTCGTCCGGCAGATAGCGCCGAAAATTTGCCCCCAACGCATACAGAAAAATCGTCTGTGGGGCGACCATCACCTCGATCGCTTTGGCCCGTCGCATATGTTCCGGTGAGGCCAAGCCGAAATGTTCGATGCGGTGACGGATGGGTAGTCCAATGGTGTTCAGGCGTTCATAGGTACTCAAGACCATTTCGAGTGCCCGATCGCCAATCGCGTGGGTGCCAATCCGCAGGCCCGTCACATGTGCTTCACGGGCCAATTCAAAAAACTCGTCGGCCTCAAAACGCAGAACACCCTTTGTCGTCAAATTGCGATAGGGAATACTCAGCGCCGCTGCCGCCCCACTCAACGCACCATCGGCAAAAAACTTGATCGTATCTACCCGCAAATGGTTAGAAAGATAGCGTTCTGGGAGAGGAAATGTTTCCGTGCCCCCATCAGGCCGTCGAATCGCCATGACGTTAAGCCGATGGGTCAGTTTTCGCTCCGCATCCATCTGGCGATACACTCGCAGCAGATCGGGCATGACACCGGGGTCGGTGGCGCTGGTAATCCCCAACTCCAAATGATGTTGGGTCGCCGCCAGCAACATGACCTCATATTCGGCGGAGGTGGGGGAAGGGATACGATTAAACACCAAACCCATCGCCGTCTCGCGCAAAATACCATTCGGTTCACCATGTTCGTTGCGGTCAATCACCCCACCCGGCGGCGGTTGTGTATCAGCGGTGATACCTGCGATTTCAAGTGCCTTGCTGTTGACGACGGCGATATGCGCACAGGTTCGGATGAGATAGGCCGGACGATTTGGCAGCACGGCGTCCAAATCATAGCGCGTCGGGTGGCGGCCTTCAGTCATCACCGCCTCGTTATACCCCCGCCCCATGAACCATGCCCCATCCGGTAGTCGATCACTGAAGCTTTGCATGGCGGCTTGCAGCGCGGGGATACTCCGCACATCGCGCACATCCAACAGGGTCGTCAGCAGATGGCCCACTTTCCATACATGGACATGCGCATCATTAAAACCCGGAATGAGCGTGCGCCCCCCTAGATCAATCCGGCGGGTGTTGGGTTGGGCTAGATGTTCAACCTCGACCCGGGTCCCCACCGCGATAATCCGCCCATTCGCAACCGCCAACGCCTCTGCGACAGGATGAGCCGGGTCTTGAGTCAGCAGCGTGCCATTATAGAAAATCAACTCAGTCATCGTGCCGCGTTCACCTCTTGAATCGCATCACCCAACACATTTAACCCTTCATATAGCTGTTCGTCACTAATCACCAGCGGCGGCAAAAGGCGAATCCCATTGCTATACAACCCCGCCCGAATCAAGATAACACCCCGCGACACCGCCAATTTAATCATTTGCAGGGTTTCGGCAGGGGCAGGTTCTTTGGTTAGGCGGTCTTTGACAAATTCGACCAGCATCATCGAGCCGAGGCCACGCACATCACCAATTAACTCCACTCTGTCCATCCAGCCGCACATCACATCGCGCATGATATTGCCGATCTGATTGACCCGCGCCAAAAATTCAGGCTGGCGGATGATTTCAACGGCCTCAATCGCCGCGACACAGGCCAATGGATTACCGCCATATGTCCCACCAACCCCGCCGAGATGAGGGGCATCCATGATTTCAGCCCGACCCGTCACGGCGCTAATCGGCATCCCTGCCCCTAATGATTTGGCAGTAGTGATGAGGTCGGGAACTATGCCTGTGTGTTCAACGGCGAATAATTTACCCGTGCGCCCAAACCCGCATTGAATTTCATCAGCGATCATGACAATGCCGTGTTTGTCGCAGATTTCGCAGATTTTGACGAGGAAACGCTGTGGCATGGGGATAAAGCCAGCCTCACCCTGCACCGGTTCAATGATAATCGCCGCCACCGCCGAGGGGTCAACTTGTGCGATGAGGGCATGTTCCAAATTGGCAATTGACCAATCGAGATATTCACTTTCGCTCATCTGGGCCGGACGGCGATAGAGATTAGGGGCAGGCAGGCGGTAGATTTCCGGTGCGTATGGCCCAAAGCCCTTTTTAAATAGGCCATATTTGCTGGTCAGGCTAAGGGTCAACAGGGTACGTCCATGATACGCCCCCTCGAAGGTAATCACCGCAGGCCGCCCCGTATAGTACCGTGCGATCTTGATGGCGTTTTCAACGGCTTCTGACCCACTGTTCGCCAATAGGGTCTTTTTGGGAAAGTCGCCGGGGGCGATTTCATTCAGCAGTTCACACAGCCGCACATACGGTTCATAGGTCGCCACCAATGAGCAGATATGGATGTATTTTTCGGCTTGGGCCTGCATCGCCTGAACGACCGAGGCCGGACTATGCCCTACCGCCAACATGCCAATGCCACCTGCCAGATCAATCAGGGTGTTGCCATCTATGTCATGCACCAACGCGCCGTGTGCATGGTCAATCACAATCTCGGTGGATTTCGCCAGCCCTGCCGAGACTGCCGCCGCCCGTCGTGCCAATAATTCACGGCTCTTGGGGCCGGGGATTTCGGTTTGTAGTTGAATAGAAGCCATAATTCAATAAGCCTTTTATTTATGCACGCTTTCCAGCGCATCATTAAAAATATGCAGCGCGTCATCAATCTGCGCCCGATTGACCACCAATGGCGGAATCCAGCGAATGGTGTTGGCGTAGCTGCCACACGTCAGCAGCATCAAATTGCGGTCTAGGCTGGCTTTGCTGACGGCCTTCGCCAAATCAGCGGAGGGCTGCCCACCTTTGACAAACTCAGTGGCGACCATCAAGCCCCACCCGCGCACATCGCCAATCACCGGGAAACGACTTTGTAATTCGGTCAGGCCATCTTTGAGATATTCGCCCATCTCGCGGGCGTTTTCGACCAGTTTTTCCTGCTGGATGGTCTTGACCGTCGCAATCGCCGCCGCCATGACCACCGCGTTGCCGCCGCCATACGTGCCGCCATGCGCCCCGGCCTGCCATTTTTCCATCAATTTACGCGGGGCAGCAATCGCCGACATGGGCATCCCCGAAGCAATGCCCTTCGCCATAATCAGCACATCAGGGGTAATCCCACTGCGGCTGTGTGCCCAAAATTCACCCGTGCGCCCAAAGCCACTCTGAATTTCATCCAAAATCAACAGCATCCCATGTTCGTCGCAGATCTGACGGAGGGCCTGCATAAAACGTGGCAGCGCGGGCACATACCCACCCTCACCTAAGACAGGTTCAATCAAAATCGCGGCGGTTTCATGCGGGGCGGTCTGGGTGTGCAGCAACAAATCGAGTTCGCGCAGGCAAAAATCAATCGCCTCGTCCTCGCTCCACCCATAACGATAGGCATAGGGGAATGGCGCGAAGAATACTCCCGCTGGCAAAGGTTGATACCCGGCCCGATAGGTGGTTTTGCTGCCTGTCAGCGCCATCGCCAGTGCGGTCCGTCCGTGAAAACTGCCCTGAAACGCGATCACATTGGGTCGGCCCGTCACCGTTTTCGCCAATTTGACCGCGCCCTCAATCGCTTCCGCCCCGCTGTTGGAGAAGAAAAAGCAATCCACCCCTTTAGGCATCAATGGCAAAAGCGTGTCCGCCAATTCGAGCGTTTGCGGCGGAATCGCACAGTTGACCTGAGCAAAAATCAGCTTGGATGCCTGTTCCTGAATGGCCTTCACCACATTGGGATGACAGTGGCCTGTGCTGGTGACCCCGATCCCGCTGGTGAAATCAATATACCGATTGCCCTGCGCGTCATATAAATAAATCCCCTCAGCATGATCCACCACAATTTCGGTCAGGTGTGACCACGCGGGGGAGAGATTTTGCATACTCATAAAATAGCCTCCTCAAAAGTCATATAGTTCCATAAATTATAAGGGCGACCTCGCCAGTCGCCCAAATTTGCATCAATGTTTTGCCAGTGCCGCTTATCAGAGTGCGCGGAAGGTGTCAAACTGCCACACTTCATCGTCAGTGGGGCGCGGTTTGCCAAATAATTCGAAGGGGTCATAGCGATTTTTCAGCGGCGTCCAATCCGTTTGCATGGATGGGCATGGGCCAAGATAAGGGTTCGCCACTTTCAAAACTTCCTGATGCGGCAAATCATCCGGCACATTCAAGCCCTCACGTGGGTTGTTAATCATCCAGAACACCGCCCCCAAGACCGAAGCCGCCACCTGTAAAGTGGTTGCATTTTGACCCGGCCCAACCAATTGGCGCGTCTCATGAATATCCAACTGTGATCCGACCCACCAGCCATTTAGATCATGACCGAGCAACAGCACACCAAGTTCATCTTTGCCCTCGGAAATCTCATCATAGAGAATCCGTAGCTTAGGCTGAATCTCGTAATTCCGCATTTTCAATTCATGCAGGGAGGCAATCGCCGCATCGGTGGGCAGATAGGCATAATGCACGGTTGGACGATACACCGGGATTTCATCTTCCCACACCGTCAAATGGTCGCTGATGGTGAACGCCTCCCCGTGCCGAACGACCATGCCCAGAATTTCCCCGCCGGGAACCCATGAGCGCACCCATGTATTGATACCCATCTGACTGAGACAGATTTGATTACCCGGCCCGTACAAATGTTTCTGTGCGCCAACGGGTAAACGGCGTTCGTGTGTGCCCCACCCCATTTCCGCCGGGGCAATGCCTTCTTCACGGAAACCTTCGATTGACCACGTATTGACGAATTCATCAACCGCTTTGGGGATATTGCTGACTTGGGTGTCGCGTTCGGAGATATGAATCACCTTTGTGCCCGTCAGCATGGCGAGCAGGGCAAAATCCTCATTGGCAAGTGCGGATTCCAGATTATTTCTGCGGACACCCTGTGCATAGCCACCCTTCAAAATCCCTTTGGCGATGTCCTCTAGGGCGATTTTTGTCCAATGACTGACGAGGCCGGGGTTCGCGCCATGTTCAACCACTGCCGTCGCACCGGGTTCATTCCAAGCTGAGGCCATTTTTCGCAGGGCCATATGTCGCACGTACAAAGTGCGATCCGCTGGCGGAATGTCATCGGCGTAGGGGTCCCACAATTCGACGGAAGTGTTGATATATAGGACGTGGTGATCGTGACACCAGCCAATAATATCCGGCGCGGCGATATTCCACGCGAGGTCAATCAATAGATCGCCTGCGCTGAGATGCTCACCGAGTACCTGTGCCAAATTATCTTGGGTAATTTGCTTTTGGACATAATTCGCGCCTGCCGCTAATGTGTCGGGGATGGCATGACGCAAATCCTCAAAATCCATGATGGTCAGCTTGGCAAAATCCATATCAAAATGCCGCAGTAACAGGGGTTGCAGACAGCGGGACACCGACCCACAGCCCAATACGAGAACACGCCCACCAAAGGGTATCTTCATTTTGTTATATAGTCTCCTTGTCTAAACTACGCAGGACCTCAATCAGTTTATCTTGTACATCTTGAGGATGATCATAAACGATAGCACTCGTCGCCAATCCTCCAACAGTGGTAGAAAATGGCGCGTCTGATTTTCTGAGATAAATAATAGGCTTGCCCAACGCAGCGGCATAGCCAATTTCAATACCCACCCCAATCACCTTCTCCGAAACTTCCGCAATGAACAAATCAGCTTGTTGAATGGCCTGTAACGCGGTAGCCATCATTTCGCGGCACTGCCCCGGCCCAAATTGAGATTGATTGACAAAATCCACGCCCTCAATCTCCATCCGCCTTAGACAAATGATAACTTGTGTGATGGTGGCGTTATATAAGTCTCGATGCTGATAGCTTCTTGAAATAAAAGCGGTTTTCATTCGGAAAAACCATCTCAGGGTATGTCGGTGGAATTTATGATAGCGGTTGTTGAGGGTTGTGTAAACAAAAAGAGCAATCCTAGTGGACTGCTCCGAAGTTTGGTTTACCTTTTAAAAAGCGTGTCGTTTATTCGAGTGCCACTTGGCGTCCGGCGGGCAGCATAATCAGCACGCCATAGTTATCACACACCGGGTCATCCAAATAATTGGGCAGCAGTTCTTTCAGTTCAAACCCAACCCGCCGCTGCGCCGAAAGCGTGGGGTCTACAATTTTGTCCATCAATAAGGCTTCAAAATATTGGATGGCGGACATTTTGTCTTTGACAGCCCCATAGCCGCTTAACATGCCCCCCGCAATTTGTCCCTTTAGGCCCAAGCGATGCACTAAATCTTGACGGGCTTTGTAGAGGCCGCGTGCAATGCCCATGCGCCGTGAATGGGGATGAACACTGACATCTGCCCCATACAACCAATCGCCGTTGGGTTGATGCGAGGTCAGCCAGCCTCCTTGGATAATTTCGGCAAATGACGGATGTTTATGATGCCCATGATCGTAGGGCAGCCGCACCGTACTGGTTGCACCAACGACCTGCTCCCCATGCAAGGCGACAAACTGCCCATCGGGGAAAATATCGAGGTGTCGTAGATAATGCTCAGCCGTAAACAACAATTCAGGCGCAAGCGTAGGAAACACAATCGTTTGCAGGCGTTCCAACTGTCGCGCATGTTCAGGCTGTGTTGAAGTAATGACAATCCCGCTTTTGAGTATTTGATGATACATGATGCCCCAATTCCTTTTTCCTTTTCCTTTTGCTCCTTCATAAAATCATGTCGGGCAGACCACCTTTCGGCAGCCTGCCCCCGTACAAAAATCAATACATTGGCCGATAATCCGGGTTATGCCACACAATCAACATGCCAGCGTTCCCCGCCAGCGGTTCGTCATTGTAGTAATCCACAAAACGCACCGCTTTGAAACCACGCCGCATTTGCATCGAAACAGTCGGGTCATCAATTTCATGTCGTCCGACTTTATCGGCATACTCGGCAACACTCATCAAATGCTGATAGCGGTGATAGCCCATCAACATGCCGACAGCATAAAACCCACGTAAGTTGAGTCGTCTAACAAATTCAAAACGGGCGTCATAGAGTGTGCGGCCTATGCCCATACCCTGAAAAGCAGGGTGGACAGCAAATTCCGCGCCATAGAGCCATTGACCATTGGGGTCGTGATTGGTCAGTTCAAGGCCGCCAATCATTTTGAGCCACGGCACTGGGGTGGCAGTTGGGGGTTTATTGGTTCGCATGGTAGTGGCAGAGCCAACCACGCGCCCTTGTGGTGTTACTGCGACAAATTGACCTTCACGGAATCGGCGCAGTTGCTGTTGGATGTGGGGACGCGACATTGCCATCGGTTCACCCACTTGCCCACCAAAAGCAAGCGCTACGATTTCATGAACGGCTTCCGAATCTTCAAGGCGGGTATTCCTCACAGAGATGTGTGATGGATTGGTTTTGATAGTCATAGGGTATGTTCACTTCCGCTTTTTCTTTTTCCTCTGGTTTCACCTGATAACGGGGGATTCTCTTAAACCCCTGCCACCGAGCGAGAATTTTCACAAAAAAACTACTTGCATTCCGAGTCAATTCGCTATATCATTCACATCGTCTTTTGGCTTACGATCCAAAAATCTTTGGTTGCGTTTTATGACAGCAACAGAAAGATTTTTTTCATTTAAAACAAGAGCCATACAGAGGAAATTTTCGGTATGAACCCGATTGCGAACTATCTGATCTGGATGTCCAAAGAACCCATTGATGAATACTAGCGTTGCATCTTCAGATCATCGTCCGCGCTTTCAGTTCGGGCGGTTAAAGCTCAAGGCGCACGGAGGGCTACTAGCTCTCCCGGCAACACTGTGGCTTTTCCTTCTTTTCCTCTTACCTCTCCTAATCGTATTCACCATTAGCTTTATGGAACGTGGTCGTGGTGGCACCGTCATTTATGACTGGTCACTCGAAAGTCTACGTCGCAATTTTGATGCCAATTACACCTACGTCACCACCGAAGGCTACTGGCTCATATTCAAGCGTTCGCTGAATATTGCCTTCACGACGACATTATGGTGCCTTGCTCTGGGCTATCCGCTAGCCTTTTTTATCAGCACACGGCGTAAAGAGTGGGTTCAAAAATTCAGCTTATTTCTCGTCATCCTGCCCTTTTGGACAAACTTCGTCATCCGCACCTATGCGTGGCGCGTTTTGTTGGGCAATAACGACGATGGCCTATTAAACCACACCCTCCTTCAACTAGGCTTAATTCAAGAACCCTTAAAATTGATGTTCACTACCAAAGCGGTCACAATTGGGATGGTCTATGGCTATCTCCCATTCATGGTGCTGCCTATCTACGCGGCAGTGGAACGTTTCGATTTTAAGCTAGTCGAAGCGGCTCATGATCTTGGGGGGAATGACTGGACCGCTTTTTGGCGGGTGATCTTTCCCTTGACCTTACCGGGTGTCGTCGCAGGTAGCATCTTAGTTTTTATCCCATCCATCGGCACTTATATCACCGCCGAAATGTTGGGCGGCACAAAAGGCATGATGATTGGGTCACTGATCTACCGCAACTTCAGAGGTACGGGTGACTGGACACGCGGCGCAGCGACGTCAATGGTGCTTATGGCAGTTGTCGCAGTTGCACTCGTCGTATATGGCCTTGTCGCCCAACGTACTGAAAATACCCCCAGCAAAGCATCTGCCCATCGTTCGGCAGACGTCTTATCACGGGCCTATGGGCTGCTGGCTGCGATGATAGCACCGGTTACTGGCACTATCTCACGCCAATTCCTCCTCCTTTCCGATGAACTTAATCTACGCCGCCGCCAAAAATTCGGATTGAGTCCGGCCCTTCGTATGAAGCGGGATTTAATCATTCGTCGAACCGCACCACTCTTGTTGTGGGCCAACGCACTTTTTTGTTACGTCTTTTTGTGGGTGCCCATCATCGTTCTATTGGTGTTTTCGTTCAATGATTCCAACTCCACAGCCGTTTGGCGTGGCTTTAGCACTAAATGGTATAGCAAACTTCTCAGCGGCGGCATTGACGTTGACGCTGATTTAACGACTGACCTGCTACTTCAATCGGTAAAAGTCAGCCTCATCGTCGGTGTCGCCGCAACCCTGATATCCACCATCGTTGGTGTGATGGTCTCTCTAAGTATGGCACGAAGTCGTTTTATAGGCAAGCGCCCATTGGAAGGTTTGCTGTATCTACCAGTGGGTATTCCCGAAATTACACAGGGTATTTCGCTGCTGGTTTTCTTCAATATTGTATTTGATTACGCCGCCAAACACCTAGACATCACTTTACGGTCTGGCTATCTAACCTTGATTTTGTCGCACGTCGCCTTCTGTATCCCTTTTGTGGCGATTGTGGTTCGGGCACGCTTGGCAAATATGAATCCCCATTTTGAAGAAGCGGCCCGCGATTTGGGTGCGAATGAATGGCGAACCTTCTGGCGTGTCACCTTCCCGTTGATGCTGCCGGGGATTGTTGCCGGTGCCTTATTAGCGTTCACCTTATCGCTCGATGACTTCATCATCAGCGAGTTTACCAAGGGTCTTAATACCTCGACCCTTACCGTAGTGGTGTACAGCATGGCTCGGCGTTCCGTAACGCCGGAAATCAATGCCATCTCCACGATGATGATTATCGTTTCCACTGTGTTAGTTGGACTCTCGCTTGTGCTGCAAGGGCGCAGTGCAGGCAAAGCCTAGTACGTCAACAAATCAATATTTGTTTTTCTCGATAGACAGAGAGGGATCGTCATGCACAAAATAGCTGTCTTAGTTTTTTCGCTTATCCTAGTAATGGCAATCGTCATCCCCACCGCAGTTCCAACATCTGCCCAAGAAGGCGCAACGACGTGGACTTGTCCTGAAGGCTACGAAGGCCAAACGCTAAGCATCTATGGCTGGGCCACCTATATCGGCTCCAATACCATTCCCGATTTTGAAGAACTGTGCGACGTCACCATTCAGTATGATGTCACCGATAGCAACGAAAGTACCCTCACCCGGCTGCGTGAAGGTAACCCCGGCTGGGACATCATCATCATCAGCGATTACATTGTGCAAACAATGCTTGAGCAAGATTTACTAGAAGAAATAAACTACGACCTAATCCCGAATTTTGCCAACATCGGCGACTCGTTTAAAGATAAAGAGTTTGACCCCGGCAATGTCCATACCGTGCCTTACCAATGGGGTACAACGGGCGTCGGGTATAACAAAGAAGCCGTTGGCGAAGAAATTATCACTTGGGATCAGGTGTGGGATCATGATGGCCCGGTCTCTTGGGCAGAAGACCCTCGTTTTGTCATTGGCGTCGGTCTACAAATGCTCGGCTATGACCCCAACACCACCAATGAAGACGAAATTGCTGAAGCGGCGGAATATCTTGTCGAAAAAGGCAGCAATGTGGTTGCCATTACCCCCGATGATGGGCAGGTATTGTTGGCGGGTGGCAACGTGGATATTGCGCTGGAATACAGTGGCGACATAGTACAGATTATCGAAGAATGCGAATGTGATGACTTCGCCTATGCTCTGCCCGAAGAAGGTTCGAATATCTACATTGACAGTCTGGCAATCCCCACCGGTGCGCCTAATTCCGACCTTGCCAATGTCTTCATTGACTACATCCTCGACCCACAGGTCGGCGCAGACATCAGCAACGAAATCGGCTATGCAACTCCCAACCAAGCAGCCCTTGATGCGGAATTAATTGAGGAAAAATATCTCAATAATGGTGTCAGCTATCCCGATGCCGAAACACTAGAACGCCTTTGGAGCGTAAAAGCCAATTTCGATGTCGAAGAAGCCTATATTGATGCGTGGGATCAAATCACCATCTTTATCGGGCAATAAACACGCCAACAGCGATATTACGGGGGGCGGCTCGTTCGCCCCTTTTTAGAATTTTTATTTTCTTATCTCTTGTTTAAGGGCGATTCCAGAAATTAGTGGTTTTCACTGTATCGGCTTCTGCTCGCCTCTAGTAATGGTAATTGGAGGATATGATGACTGCAATTGATGTTGAACTTAGGCATGTCGTCAAAGAGTTTGCTGGTCGACGCAAAGAAAATGCGTCAGTCAAGGCAGTAGATGACGTCTCACTGCAAATTAACAAAGGCGAATTTTTCGCCCTGCTTGGCCCAAGTGGATGCGGTAAAACCACCACCCTGCGTATGATCGCCGGGTTCGAGGATGTTTCACGTGGGGAAATCTTGATTCGTGGTAAACATGTTCAAGGTATTCCGCCGTTTCATCGTCCGGTCAATACGGTTTTTCAAGACTATGCGCTGTTCCCCCACATGAACGTGCTGCAAAACGTCATGTTCGGGTTGCAGATGGAAGGTGTCTCTCGCACCGAAGCCAAACAGCGGGCGATGGAAGCCCTCGACCTAGTGCAGCTTCCCCACACCGCTGAACGCAAACCACGTGAATTGTCAGGTGGTCAACAGCAGCGTATCGCCCTTGCCCGCGCCCTCGTCAAGCGCCCCACCGTGCTGCTCCTCGATGAGCCATTGGGTGCGTTGGACTTGAAGTTACGCAAGGCCATGCAGTTTGAATTGAAGGAAATGCAGCTAAAGCTCGGCATCACCTTCATCTATGTCACCCACGACCAAGAAGAAGCCCTCACGATGGCGGATCGTATCGCGGTCATGAATCACGGCAAAGTGCTGCAAGTCGGCACGCCGGAGGATATTTATGAACGCCCCCATACGCGCTTTGTGGCAGATTTCATTGGCGAAACCAACTTCATCAAAGGCCGCCTGTGTGATCGAGCCGGCGCACGGGGTCAGGTTGAACTCCCCAGCGGTTACAAAGTCGGGGCGGTGCTAGATGACCCTGCTATGCCCGTTGGCAGTGAAGTCACCGTCGCCATCCGTCCCGAAAAATTGACGCTGGCACATGGCAATGGATCAACTCCTAGCGAGAATTCCGGTACAACGCTGATTCCCGGTCGGCTGCAACAATCGGTCTATATCGGCACCGATACCCGCCATGTGGTCAGCTTTGGCTATAACGGCAGTAGCTCACAGCTGGTTGTGCGCAGCCAAAATTTCCGCCGCAGCGAAGATCAGCATTTTCAAAATGGCGAAGATGTGTACGTCTACTGGGTGGATGAAAACGCCCGTGTTCTGGTAGACTAATTCACCATCATTCACACGATTCCGAAATGAGGGCGGTTTGGTGAATGAACCGCCCTTTTGCTTTCAAAGAGGGAATTTTATGGCCTTAAATCAATATGGCGCTGTCATGACCTTCGCAATCGAGCTAGAAGCTCAATTAGCCGGATTTTATGAGCAGGCCGCCGCTGCCACGCCCAACCACGCCGACGAACTGCTAAGCCGTGCCAAAGCCAGCCAGAACCGCAGCCAAAAAATCGAACAATCCCGGCGCGAAAACGTCACCGAGATTACCTTAGAACCGATTGACGACTTGGACGAGGCAAATTATGTACTTGATCTTTCGACTTATACCTCGTCGAACATCAACGCCGTTGAAGCGGTTGTGCAGAAGTTTTATACCGACGCTTCCCCCAAAATCAACGTGCGGGAGGCGCGGCGGGTCTTGGAACGCTGCCACAAAGAACATAGCCGACTAGACCCACTGGCATAATCTGAAATCAAAAAGGGGTGATTACTCGTGAATCGCCCCTCTTAAAAACAGCGGTTTTCATCTTGACCGACTTCAGCACGACGGCTTTAGCCCCGTGTACGAATAAATCAACCCACTTGAAAACCCTATAGATTTCGACAGATTTTACGACGCCGCCGGGACTGCCGGAGCGTTGGCGGATTCCTTCAAAAATGAGGCAATGGTGTCGGCGGTACGTTTGGTATAAAGCCACACCATGCCCGGTTTGACATCCGTACTGCAAATGACCGCCAACGACATCAAATAGGGGTCTTGAATCTCGACCACATAGACCCCGCTGCGATTGCCTTCCAGATACACCGCGTTAAATTGATTTTCGTCCAAAATCCGGGCCAATGTATCGGTGGCAGGGTGTTCTACCGAGAGGGCACGGGTCAGCAGCACCAAGTCATAATCTTCCAATGCGCCGGACGCCCCCGCCAAATTACCATCACCATCAATCAGGCCGACAAAATGGGCGCGGATATGCCCGAACAGCGTCGCCAATTCGTTGTTGATCCGTTCAAACTGCTGGCGATTGAGTAGCAGCGTCGCCGGACGGGTGGCTGGATTAATCTGGCGCTGACGATCACGGATTGGAATTTTGGGCTGGTCGCCGGATTGGGGTTTTTCTTGGTCTTGTTGGGTACGTTTATATAAATCAATCTGGCGTTCAATTTGCATCATCACAAATTGCATATTGATAGGCTTATGCAGATAATCACACGCCCCCAAACGCATCGCTGCAACAGCCGATTTTGCCGAAAGCTCATCATCAATCATGATGACGGGTGTGCCGGGACGCAAGCCCCCCACTACCGCCAGCAAATCCATACCGCTCAAATCAGGCAGACGGGTTTCGGTGACCACCATCTGAAACTCCCCCAGCAAAATTTCACTGAGGGCATCTTCAAAAGTGCTGGCCTTCACCGTCAAATAATCTTCGGTGGACTCCAACATATCCGAAAGATCTTGCAGCAGTTTTTTATCTTGCCCAACCAGTAGAACGCGGCCCTTCAGTGATTTGGCATTGGTGGTCATATCTCAATTCCTCATGCAAGGTTTACAATGACGGGGTTTCGCGCCCCACTATGGTTTTCGGGTCTACCAGCATCAGCAGTTGCCCCTCATAAATCAACCCAGCGGCGTCCGACTGCTCAACAGAAAGTGTCACAATTTGTTTAATGCGCTCCACCAGCAAAGCTACCTGTTGGCGACCCTGCCGAATAACAATCAACGGGGATGACAGCGGTGGCACGTCTTTGGCTCGACCCACACGCACCCGATAATCTACCACCGGGGTAACATATCCCCGCACATTCGCCACCCCCAACCAATCATTAGGCATATTGGGGACTGGGTTCACGGCAATCAGGGGAATAATTTCGGTGACGACCTCAATCGGCAGTCCAAACTGCTGTTCCCCCATTTCAAACACCACCAGTGATAACTGCATATCGTCCTCATGCGTGGGGTGGAGTTGATTGTTTACTGCGTTCCGGTGTCAACCACAAGACCATTTCGATATGGGGCGTGGCAGTTGACACAAGGCTGATTTCGTCCATAATTTTGCCCATCTTGGCCCGCAGCGCGACCGTCGCATTTTCAGGGCTGGCATCTGCCAACCAAGGGGCATCACAGATCACCTGTATACCCACCTCAACCCCCTGTCGCAGACCATGTAGATTGATCACCTGCCGTTCGCCTGCGTTCAAAATGACCCCGACAAGCGAGGCCACCGCGCTGGCAACTTGGGCACGGCTGGAAGTGTTAAAACCCAATAGCGATGCCGCCCGACGTGCAATATTGCGGGCCAGCATCACATCCATGCTGTCTTCAACTTGAATGACCATGACAGGGGGAATCTTGACGCGCTGTCCTTCAGACATAGTTTGCTAGAGCATATCCTTCGTTTGAAAAAGCCAAATACAACGTTATTCAATCAGCCCTAGCTCACGTAAGGTATCCAGCAGATGCTCCCCGGCAAAAATATCTTTGGGGATATAATCGTCTGCTCCTGCCTGCAACCCCGTCATCGTATCTTTGGCGCTGCTTTGTTCCGTCAACATAATCACCGGAATGTCTTTGGTATCCGGGTTACGTTTGAGTCGCCGACAAACTTGATACCCATCCATCGAAGGCAGGTTGATGTCCAAAACAATCAGGCGCGGGGGATTGGTCATTGCTTCCCGAATCGCCTCCGGCCCGTCTCCGACTACCTGTACTGTTAATCCTGTATTTTCTAGTGTGTGTTTAATCTGCTCAGCCTGTGTGGGGCTGTCTTCCACTAGCAATACATCGTGAGCCATGTATCACCTCAATTCTGCCTGAATTGTACACCCGTCTGCCCAATGCCATTTATGCTTTTAGGTTATAGTCTTCTAACACGATGGTTTCATTTTGAACCTGCTAGCGATAGTGATTGCCTGCCTGAGCCAAGCGGGTAATCGCCCGACCAATTTCACCAACAGGCAAAATATACTCGGCTGCCCCACGCTCAACAGCTGCCCCCGGCATTCCGTAGACCACACAAGTCTCCTCATTTTGGACAATCGTGCGCGCGCCATAGGCAAAAAGCCGTGCCATTGCCTCTGCCCCATCGTCTCCCATGCCCGTCAGCAAAACCGCAATCACCTTGCGACCATAGAGCGTCGCCGCGCTATCAAATAAGGCATCTACCGAAGGCTGGTGGCGATAATGGCCTTTTTCGGGAACAAGCTGCACCCGCCCTTCAGGTGATAGCTGCATATGATAGCCACCCGGCGCAATCCATACTTCACCCGGCTGTGGGTAGTCGCCTTCAGCCGCCAATCGCACAGGCAAAACGCAGCGTCGCCCCAACCAATTGGCAAGACCGGGGACAAAATCAGCGGATAGATGCTGGGTGACCAGAACCGGCAGTGGAAAATCTTCGGGTAAATAACTCAATACTTGGGTCAATGCCCCCGGCCCACCAGCACTCGCACCGATCACCACAATTTCAGGCAGATGCTGTGTATCCGCTTGGATATTGGGCAACGAGTCAAGCCGCTGTTCCAATTGTTCAAAGGTACGCCGCCGGACGACCGTAACCCCCGCCATCAATCGCAGCAGGCGTAAATATTCAATGCGCTTGGCTTCGTCTTGGGGAATAGCAGTCGGTTTATCAATCGCCGCCAATGCCCCGGCCTCAATCGCCAGCATCGCATAATCCACTTCGCGCTGACCTAACCCCGCCGAAACCACCACAATCGGCGTTGGACTATTCGCCATAATGTGCTGGGTAGCCTGTAAACCATCCATATTGGGCATTTGGATGTCCATACTAATGACATCCGGTTTGAGTTCTTCAACCAACCGCAGGGCCTGCAATCCGTCCTCCGCTTCGCCTATCACCATCAGGCCCGGTATGTTATTGATCAAATCCACAAGAAAGCGCCGCGTGGTTATAGAGTCTTCGACCACCAACACCTGCACCATTGACATTGTATCCATAGACTTGCCCTAGCCTCATCCATTCTAAGATGGTTTGTCCCATCTAATTTTTTGACCTTCGGCACAAGAAATATTTAACGCCATCTCTATAGACTGACTATAATACGGCAAAGGCGTTTTTACATGCCAACATTCTATATTCTTCTATAAATAAGGGGCTTGCATGATGGGATTGCGAATTGGCTGTCCGGTCTGCCGCAGCCGACTAACAATTGACCTACAAAGTGGACTGGTCTACTGCAAAGAATGTGGTTATCAACCCATGCGGGAATGGCAAAACCTTCCGCCTGCCGAAGCACGTATCCAGCTTCATCCGCTCACACTTAAGGGCCAAACGAAGGCCAAGGGCGAAGTGATTGAATGCCCCAACTGCGGTGGGGATGATCTTGAACCTGTCCCCGGTAAGGCCATGATTCACTGCCCCACCTGTGGCAAGACGTACCCGATTAAGGCCCATAAATCGAAATCCGATAAACACTCCCCCCATGCCGAAAAATCACTGCGGGCGGCCCTGATGGAACGGCACGGCAAGGCGGTTCATTGGGAAGTCACTGGACGGGTCATGGACTGTACTAGTTGCGGGGCACAATCCGTTCTGCCGCCTGAAGATTTGAACGAACGCTGCCCATTTTGTGACTCCCAATTCGTGATAGTCCACGATGATGAAGGAAAATTAGATGCCCCCACCAAGATTATCCCCTTTAAAATTACCGCCCCCAAAGCACGCTCTCTGGTAGATGAAAAAATTAAAAATAGTCTCAGCCGCTTCTTACATGACAAAATTGTCCGTGTGACGGGCAGTCCTGTTTTTTTGCCCTTTTGGAGTTTTGAAGTGACTACCGAAGTCCGTTGGCGCTATCCGCAGGGAATTGCTACCTCTGGTCAGGAAAGTTTTGTTTATCCCTCCGACCCCATCTATGCCGCGATTGCCAATCAGGACATCATCCCCCAACTACTACCCTACGATTTATCCGAACTGCGCGATTATGAACCGGGCTATCTGGCTGGCATCCGTGCCCAGTTGTATCAGATAGATATGGTGCAAGCCGCCACGCCGATTGTCAAAAAAGCCGTTGAGCAGGCCAAAAAAGTGGTCAAAAGCACCCGTCCCCGTAGCATCTCGGCCTATAGTCACAGCGCCGCCGAACTTCCACAGCGGGCCTATCTCAATATCGAAACCTATGTGCCGCGTGTGGCCTATGAATTTATGTTGCTGCCCATCTGGGTCATTTTGCTGCACGAAGCCGATGACGACATCCGCCGCGCCTTGGTCAATGGGCAAACAGGGGAGGTGTATGTGGATGGCTTTAGTCTATGGGGACGAAGCCAAAATGGATAAGTCCAACCGCCTCCCCGAACAACGACGGTTAACCGGATTGCGAATCCACCCATTCGGCAATGGCGGTGATTAACCAGTCGGCATATTCCGAATCAAAAAGATCGGTGCCATGCCGAGAACCACCGAAAAGCCGTAGTAATGTATTGCCTTCGGTCAAATTAGCGAGGGTCGTAACCGCGTCGGCACTTTCCCGGTCACGCCGCGCCGATACTAGCATAATGGGCCGATCCGCATTCGCCTCTACCGCATCCGCCGTTTTCACACCGCGAAAATCTAGGCCGGGGGAAAGGGCCACTGCGGTGTGGATCGTTTCGTCATTGGCCCAGCCCCGTATCGCCAAATTGCTGCCGATGCTGGCCCCAATCAGCGAAATCGCATCGGGGTCAATGCCGTCTTGTTCACGCAGCCAATCAATCCACAACTGCACGTCTTCTTCGGCCAGTGTCCAATTGGTGCCGCCCCCCGTTTCGCCATGACCACGCAAATCCACATTCACTACCGCGATACCATAATCATCTACCAGCACCGGCAGCAGCTTTTGCCAATCCCCCCGCTGACGGCCCAACATATGCATCAAAATAACCGCAGGCACGGGTTCTTCGCTTTCCGGTATATAAAAATCACCGACCAACACCAACCCGTCGCTGGCTTCCAGTTCAACTCGTTGGGCATCTGGGAGGGCGTGGGCACTAGAAGCGGGCCATATCAACCCTAAGACGAGTATTACAACCAAGAAAATGAGTTTCCGCATGAGCTTATCCTTTCCTATTCTGGCGATACTAGGCCACTACTGATACAATTTTTCTACTATTCTCTTATTTAAGGGATTTGAGGATGCCATTCCGTACTCTACTGCTTGATACCGATGACGTACTCTATACCCATCCTAAACCCGACCGACATCTTCAAGATTACTTGGCGGCCTATGATTTGCAACCCCGCCATCCAAAGATCGTCCGTAAAGCCTTGAAGGCCGCCTATTTTGATGTCCTGCACGGGCGCATTAGCCGTCAGGAATATTATGACGCCATTCTAAGTTTTCACGGTCTACCCCAAAACGCCATCGAATATGGACGCTCGGTATTATTAGCCGATGCCGCCGCCATTCAACCGATAGAGGGTGCGGTCGAAACCCTGCTAGAATTAAATGACCGGGGTGTTGGGATTGCAATTGCCGCCAATACCGAACACCCCGCCGACGATTTGGTCACTTGGCTGGAAGATGTCGGTTTTCCGCGTGATTTGTGGTGGATGGTCATGACCTCGTGCGAAATCGGCCTCACCAAACCCGACCCCGCCTATTTTAGAGTCGCCCTGCAAGCCTCTAACCTACCGCCTGATGAGATGCTCTATGTCGGTCGTGATTATTACGAATTGTCGCTAGTAGGTGAACAAGGCATCATGCCAGTCGCCTTCCAACCCGATAACCCCGAAAACATCGGCGGTTCCAATATCATCCATTCCTATCAAGAACTTTATCAAATGGTCATGGGTTAGTTTGGCATATCATTGCCTGACGTATTGCCGCCGTGCCCTTGTCGCCTCCGAAGCCTATCGTGTATCCTGTGGGCTTGTGTCTTATTCCCTAGCACTTTTACCAGAAATTTCATGAAGCCATCAAATCTCAAAATCCTTTCCCAACTGACTTTTGTTTGTCTATTGATCGTGGCGGTGTTAGTGCCACCTACCGCCCACGCCCAAACCACGTTAGATACGGTACTCCAGCGCGTCAAAGATTATTTTGCCCAACAACTGGGACGCAACTTCACACTGGTCAATTACACCTACCAGTTGACCACTTGGCAGGATTCCAGCTTAGGCTGTCCTAAAGCCGGGGTAAGTTATGTGCAAGGCGAGGTGCAGGGCTATATCTGGCAGTTTACGATTGACCAAGATACCACTACCTATGAACTGCACAGCGATGTCAATGGCACCACCATCGCCTTATGCACTCCCATCAATCGGACGGTAGCGATTGGCTATCGCAGTTATCAAAACACCGCGTTTATCGTGGATTACCCCGAAACATGGTTAGTAGCGGCAAGTGAAGACCTCTCGCTGGTCATTATCTCACCCGACGGCACCAAAAATTGCGCCAATCCCCTTATCGAAATTCAGCGCAAAGTGGGCATTGGCAATGCCGATTTGCTTCTTAATGAGGTAATTCGAGAAGCGGGTTTTGTTGAAGATTTGCAAGCCCCCAACGCGATTGGGGCCAGCACCGCGCTGACCGCCCAATACAAAGCGATTTGTGGCGAGGTTGTCCATCAATTCCGCACCACCGCGATTCCGATAGGGGTCGAGGGCGACGGCTATGTGATTTTGCAATCCGCCCCCCTTGACCAATATGAAGGATGGGCGGGCAACTTCTTGGCGATTTTGGATTCTTTTGAATTCTCGACAGGCCAAATCAACCCAGACGGAACGGCTGTGACCCCCGCCCCGGTTGGCGATACCAGCCGGTTACTCGCGGGGTATCCATTTGCCCATGTCTTTGCCAATGATGTCTATCTAGGGTCGTATGTCTATCTACCCGGCTATGGCGTCACCAACAATGCCCGTCGCGATCGTCGCGGGTTAAATTTTTCACCCAATGCCCAATATCTGGCCTATTTTGAACTGTTAGAAAATGGCAATCAGCGTTTGGAGGTATCCGATACAGGCAAACGCAGTGTCATCCTCGCCAATCCAGTCGCGCCGAATTTCCCAGCAGGCTGGTCGGTCACCGGTGATCGCATTGCCTATTTAACGCCGACTGATCAAACCGGTACTCTCACGGTCAATACAGCCCTGCCCAACGGAGATGACAAACAAACCTTGGGGACTGTGCCATTCACCGCAGGCTGCGAATCCGAAACCAGCGCCTATACAACCGAACGCCTCTATCAACGGGAAACCGGGCCTTTTGGTAATCCCTTTAGTTTTGACTGGTTACCCGACAATCGTTTTCTCTATACCACCTCCTGCGCCGGGGAAGGCTTGGCGATATGGAATCCAGCGGATAACACCTCACTCAACTTAGGGTCGGATCTGCGCCATGCTGTTCTGTCACCCGACCTTCAGCAGTTATTGGCATTGGCAGGTGATCAAACTGTACTCATCAGTTTGCTAAATGGCGAACGTACCGAAATCGCCATGCTCGAAATCCCCGACCAATTGGCGTGGGCCACCAACAGCAAATTTTATTACACCACCTACGCGGCTTCCGGTCAGCCATTTGAGGTCAGCGACCCGACCCTTGAAGATCGCGCCGACGAACAATTAGGCATCTTCCCCTATCTATCCGTTTTGAATACCGTGTCCATCATCGAATACGATTTGAACAGCGGGACGGCTATCCCCTTGTGGCAGGGTCAGGGGTATGCCATTGGTAAACTCGCCGTCGCGCCAAATCAAGCCGGGATCGTGTTTAGCCTTATCCCCAGCGACCGCGATATGATTTTGGGGTTCACGCAAAATGTCGAGGCTGCCCAATTGCGTTTTGCCATGCCCGAAACTAAACTATATTTCCTTGCGCCGGGGGTGACTGAACCAAGCCTAATTGCCGTCTCATCACAACCGACTTTTGGGCAGGCCATTCCACCCACCGCACCGCCACAGCCCCCAACGATACCCCAATAATGGGAAGGAAAGACAATGCAATTGAGGCGTTTTAGCGACCCGCGTGAGTTTTTGCAGCGGGCCGAAGCATTTTTGATCGAACGGGAGGCCGAGCATAACCTCATCTTTGGCCTGACCAACACCCTCATTCAAGACCCGGATGTTTATCCACAGTTTTATCTGGCGGTGGTTGAAGACGCTGGCAAGATAACCCTTGTGGCAATTCGCACCCCACCCCATAACCTGATTATTTCGCATGTGGCCCATCCCAATGCCCTAGCGGTTTTGGCGAATGATATACAGAACGTATATGGCGTTCTGACCGGGGTGATCGCCACAGTACCATTGGGGAAAACCTTCGCCGATTTATGGCAGTCCATGAACCGCCAGCCCTATCACCGCAATATGCGCGAACGCATTTATCAGCTTTCGCATGTCAACCCAGTCACCGGTATCCCTGGCACATTTCGGGTCGCCACCCCGCATGACCGCCTGCTGATGATTCAATGGTTCGCTGCCTTCCGTCAAGAAGCAATGGGTGTGGTAGACAATTCCGATGTACCCCAAGTGGTAGACCGTTATTTTGTCTCCGAGACCCGCAAAATGTATCTATGGGAGCATGATGGCGAAGCGGTTTCGATGGCGGGGCGAGGTGGCCCAACCCCCAATGGTATCCGTATCGGCCCAGTCTATACCCCACCCGAATTTCGCAAAAAAGGCTATGCCAGCGCCTGTGTAGCAGCGCTTAGTCAATTACAATTGGATACTGGGCGCAAATTTTGTTTCCTTTACACCGACCTCAGCAACCCGACCTCAAATAAAATCTACCAAGAAATTGGCTATGAGCCGATTTGTGATGTAGACGAATATCGGTTTGACTCACCCGAAAATTCATAAATGGATAAGGGCGACTTTTCACCATCGCCCTCTCCTTTTTTGCAATTTGGCAGTAAATGGCAGTGCATAGTATCGCGCTGGCAGTGGGTTTTAGGCCATGATGACGGCATCTGTTCAATTCAATTTGATCTGCCGGATCAGGAGAATTTCACATGGCTCAACAAGCGACGACACTGACTCGTCAAACCGGAACACTCAATTTCTTCAAATTACTATGGCGGGCAGATGCGGCCTTCACGCTCATCGCCAGTGCCTTCGTCATCTTCGCCACCAGCACCGTGATTGAAGCGTTGGGGATGAAAGGCAACACCGATACTGTGCTGCGCGTCGAAGGTGGCCTATTCAGCCTCTATGCCCTATGGCAGCTATGGGTGGCGCGTGAAGGCCACATCACCCCGCGTAATTTCCAAATCGCCCGCTTCTTAACGGTCTTAACTGGCTTTGATTTCGTAGTCGCCCCGCTGTTGCTGGATTTCAACAGTTTAGGCGTCGCGCTGATGGTCAGCACAGGCGTGGCGATTTGGGTGCTGGCGGCGGCATGGCACATGGCACTTCGTGAAAATCGCTAAGATGCGCTAACATGTGGGATGGCGATGACTAGGGCGATTATGATGATCGCCCTCTTTTCGGATAAACGAGACAATGCAGACGCTACTTTCCATCCTCCAAATCTCAGCTTATTTTGTTAGCCTGACCCTCGCCGGCTATTTGCTCAGCCGGGGACGTTTTCATCCCCTCTCAATTGCAGCAGCAGGCGCACTCATCAGCTATGCCCTGATCCAAGCCGATCTGTTTTTGGGGCATGAGTTCGGGGCAAAAGCCGAATGGATATCTCGCCTGTTATGGATTGCCTATCCCCTGCCTGTTGCGTTGTGGGCGCGTATCGCCATTTTGCTAAGACCCGGTGACCAATTAGCCCTCGATCGCGCTTGGTGGACGCTCCTCATGCCGATGGCGATGGTGCTGGTGTTTGGTGGTTGGGTCGGTAGCGAGTTGATGGATTTTCAGACGCATGACCCCGGCCCGTTGTTTTGGGCCTATGCACTATACAACGTTGGCGTCACGGTGGTGGCAGCATGGTTACTGCATCAAAATTTCAAGGCCACCGCCCCCCATGACCGCGCCTATCGCCCATTCGCCGTATTGCGATTAGCAGGACTGGCCTATCTCAGCGGGATGATCTGTCTGCTGCCGGGGTGGTTTTCATCGGCCTTTGTGTTTGCCGTCGTGGAGATTGACGTTATCATGCTTGGTATTGCCGCGATTGTCTACGATGCCATATCCGAGGGTCAGGCCGTGCGCCGCGACCTCAGTTTCACCAGTCTAAAAGTTCTGCTGGCCCTTATCGTCATCGTAACGCCTTGGGGGGTTGCCATTCTAAGCGCCAACACATGGACACCCGCCCACGCTTTGGCCCTATTTGGCACATTGACCGTGATTAGCTTGGGGATTCCACTGGCGGGTCAAATCGAGCAGTTTTTGGATCGGCTGTTGTTCAAATCCACTTTACATAATGTCGAAGCACGCGAAACCCTGCGAACCCTGATGCTAAATGAGGCACGCCGCCCCGAAGCATCACCCGCCATCGCTAATTTAGACCGCGCCGATTTTATCCGCCTCACCCGCCGCGCCCTCAGCCATATGCAAAATTTGCCCCGCCTTGCCGCCAGCCCATTGACCGACATGCAGATTGTCGCCAAACGCCTCAACCACGAAGCCAATTCCATCCACCGTGCCCATGAATTGCGCCAAGTCTTGGCCGAATGTATCGAGACCCTGCGGCCTCTATCACCCGAAAAATTTGGCACAACCGATGAATGGCGGTTTTTTAATGCCCTCTACTATCCCTATGTGGTTGGGGTCAGTCCCTATAAAAATTCAGAGGGTGAGGTAGACGGTTCAACCGCCACGATGCTCAAGTGGTTTCAGGTTAATGTGCCACCACGCACCCTCTATAATTGGCAAAATCGCGGGGCAGAGATGATCGCGGAGTTATTATTGGAGCGCGAAAATCAGGCCGAGGCGTAATGCCGCTGGCGGAAAATCTCATACAAAATCACACTAGCCGCCATTGCCGCGTTGAGTGATTCCGCCGATACCATTGGAATCCGCACGATTTGCGAGGCCAACACACGGGCATTTTGACTGGGGCCGTGTGCCTCATTCCCCACCACCAACGCGACCGGGGTTGTCCAATTCACCTCAAAAATATGCCGTTCCCCATCCGCATCGGCCATCACCATCGGCAAACCAATCTGCCCAATTTCGGGCCACGTCTGTTGCTGAATCGGCAGTCGGAAATGTGCCCCCATCCCGCCGCGCACCACTTTGGGATTAAATGGGTCAACCGTGTCCGGCGATAAAATCACCAAATCCACCCCCACCGCCCCTGCCGTTCGTAAAGCACTGCCAAGATTACCGGGGTCGCCGATGCCATCCAAAATCAAAACAAGGTTCAACGGTTGACGGGGAGTGAGTTCTGGCAATGGGCACACCGCCAAGATGCCCTGCGGATTCTGGGTATCGCTCAATTTATTAAACAGGGTCGGTTCAGTGACCAAGCAGGTGATGTTTTGGGCTTGTAGGCGGCTGAGAAGGCTGGCAGCGGCTGAAATTTTCAGTTCCGCGTCGGGGCGATAGATCACAAAATCCGGCTGTACCCCGGCTAAAAGGGCGTCCTCGATCAGCCGCACCCCTTCCAAAACGCATTTTTGTTCCTGCCGCCGCTGTTTAGCTTGGGTCAGCAGTCCGCGCACCTGTTTGATACGTGCATTGTCAGATGAGGTAATCATGGGCGATTGGTATATTCCGCTGGCGCAAAAAAGACGAGGATTTGCATGGCTTCGGTAATGCTGTGGAAACGATGCTCAACCCCCGTCGCCACATAAACCACCGACCCCGCTTGCACGGCCCGATCTTCATCCCCCACCCGAATCATACCCTTACCACTGACGACATAATACACCTCATCTTCGCGGTGGGGCTGCTGCGGGTCAGTGCCATCGGCGGGTAGTACATACAGACCCACACTCAGGGCCGGCACACGCAAAAATTCAAGATAGAGTTTGCCAGTTTGAGCCTGCTGCGCGGCGAGGTCGCGGACTTCAAAAGCATCCATGATGGGCCTCCTAATGTCTATTCCAACACTACAGCGGTTCACAGACTAGATTCAGCACGACAGCCATAGCCCCGTGTACACTTTGAAAATCCTATAGAAGCACAAAAAGGTGGAGACAGTCTCCACCTATTGTATCGTCTATTTTATACGGTCGAAAAGCGTTTTAGGCTTTAACCGACTTCACCAGCTTGCTGAAAGTCTGGGGGTCGCGCACCGCAATATCAGCCAGAATCTTACGATCCAGTTCGATATTATTCTTCTTCAGGGCATCAATAAACACGCTGTATTTTACGCCATTGGAACGGGCAGCCGCGTTGATACGGGCAATCCACAAGCGGCGCAGATCACGGCGACGTTGACGACGGTCCCGATAGGAATACCACAGGCTTTTCATCATCGCTTCGTTGGCGCGGCGGAACAGTTTGTGTTTGGTGTCCCACTGGCCCTTGGTCAGTTTTAAGATTTTCTTGTGGCGACGGCGAGTGACGTAACCACCTTTTACACGAGCCATTCTCTAATTACTCCTCAGATATTCTTGCCTACAGCCTTAGGCTGGGGGATTGGCTTTATATTTACGCAGATAGGGAGCCAGACGACGCACCTTCTTGAGGGTGCCGGTGTGGGTCACTTCAATCATATTGTCGAAGTCGTCCTTCACACGGGCAGACTTGCGGCGGCGCAAATGGCTCTTGCCACCCTTTGTACGCATAATTTTGCCTGTACCAGTCACCTTAAAGCGCTTGGCAGTAGACTTGTGCGTCTTTAGCTTCTGCTTGCCAGTTTTAGTAGATTTACGCGGCACTTCAAAAACTCCTTATGACAAATGAACGCCGCATGTAGAAATGCGGCATCTGGACTTTCTCGGTTTGACTTCATTCAAAATATCAAACAGCGCTTATTTCTTAATCTTCTCCGGATTGGGGGCCAACAGCATCAACATGGTGTGGCCTTCCATCATCGGCGATTGTTCAATGATTGCAATATCCTGCAAATCTTTGACGATAATTTCTAGCATATCGCGGGCGATCTTGGGATATTCAATCTCACGTCCCTTAAACCGCACACGCACTTTAACCTTCATGCCGTCTTGCAACCAGCGACGGGCATCACGGATTTTAAACCCCAAATGGTGTTCATCCGTTTTGGGACGCAGCCGAATTTCTTTGACTTCAATCGTCTTCTGCTGTGTTTTTGCGGCTCGCTCGCGCTTCTGTTTTTGATAGAGAAACTTGCCAAAGTCCATAATCCGCACTACAGGTGGGACGGCATTGGGAGCAACCTCTACCAAATCCAGTTCGCGCTCTTGCGCCATTTGCAGCGCAGTATGCAGAGACACAACCCCGATATTTTCATTCGTGTCTGTAATCAATCGAACTTCGCGTGCGCGAATTTGTTCATTGATACGAAAATCGTCGCTGATAAGCTGACCCTTTCAAACTGAAACATGATAACGTTAAAGATTATTGATGGTGGCGACAGTATAGCATTGACTACCCCCCACGTCAACGCCAACCATGCGGCAAAATAGCGCGTTTTATGTCGGCGGAGCCATCAAAATATCTTCGAAGCCCGTCTGTTTCAATATTTCAGCGGGTCGTAGGGCATCATCCGGCCAGCGCACTTCCTCCAACACAAAAATCACCGGACGGGGATGGGGGTTATTCAAAATCACTTTGCTCGATTGCCGCATCGCCAAATTGAGTTCTGGCCCAACCACCTCACTCATTAATCCCTCCCCACGCACCGCAAAGCTGCTCAAATCCGGAAAGCCGTTGACACGCATTCGATAGCTTCCCGCTGGCAGAAATAATTCAATCACGGCGTCTTGGGTGGACGGGGCAAGGTTTTTCTGAATCTTGATATGGCGTCGTTTGTTGGGTTCGGCACTACAAAAAGCCGCTTGGGGTACTTCTTTGATTTCGGGTCGAATCCGAAAAGTGACTTCGATAGCGTGGTCGGTGTTGGTCGCAAAATCCAACTCACATGCCTCACAGCGAAAGGTCGTCGGGATAGCCGCCAATGTGGGTGCTTCTAGCCGTACCCCCCGACAATGGGGGCAAATCACATCCCACGAAATGGTGAATAGACCCACCCGCACCGCGCCCAGACACGCCTTAAGCAGACTCTCTAATGGCACACCCCATGCTTTTGCCAGCGGCACAATCCGAATCCGCTGTAATTCAATCTGGTCGGCCTCAAATAGATACTGCATTAGGCGGTTAATTAACGTCGGGGCAAAACCCAAACGCACCAATTTTTCGCGCATGACCTCCAATTGCTGCTGGGTATTTTGGCCCATTTCGAGCAGGCGAATTTCATACACATTGGGAATTTCGGGTTGACCTAACAACCGCTGCTCAATTTTGCGGAACACCGACTCAAACCGCGCCTCAAATCGGCTTTCATAATTTCTCAGATAGCGCCGACCCAGTGGATTATCAAACACCGACCCGATATAACCATAAACCCGTGTAGACTGACCTTCATTCAGCGGTTGCAGATAGTAACCAGAGCGATTGTGCAGCAGCAACCCGCGTGTATAGGTGCGGAGATGAATCGAATAGCGCCCATAAACCCAATCCCAAGGATATTCAATCCATTCCCAGCGCAGGCGGTCTGTACCGGACGATCCATATAAAATACCCGCCTTCTCTACAAATTCTAGGCCATCATAACCCAAATCGCGGTTGAAACGGTTGGTATCACACAAATGAGGCCAAAGCTGATCCACCGTCGCTTTGACCTCATAATGCCATAACCATTCCAAGATGTCCCCGGCGGATTTTTGGCTTTCCGTCCACGGAAACATCGCAACATATTGTTCGAGAGACAGGATTTCATCATTCATAGTAGTCATGGTCGGCCTCCAATGATTATCCCCCTACCGTCTCTCATTTTACGTCAATTTTTACCGCCAACTTTAGGCCAAATTGAGCAGACGGCGTGTCGCATTTCCCAAGTCTTGACGACTAACGCTTTCTTCATGCCCATCCGCCAAGCGTTTTAGGCGAACCTGCCCGGCGTTCAATTCATCCTGTCCGGCGATGACCACAATTGGAATACCTTTGGAATCGGCATACCCGATTTGTTTGCCGAGGCCTTTGCGGGCGTCCATAAACGTCTCGGTTTTGATGCCTGCCTCGCGCAGTTCCATCGCCAATTTAAGGGCGTCGGTCTGCAAATCATCACTAAACAAGGTAACAAGTGCCTGCACCACCGTTGAGCCAATCGAAGCGGGATAGAGGTTGAGCATATCCATTAATTCAAGGATACGTTCGATGCCAAGACTGATACCTGTTGTCGGGAGGCTTTGACCACGAAACAAACCAATCAGTTCATCATAGCGACCACCACCCTGTACACTGCCGAGATTTTCGGGTTGGGTAATGACCGTCTCAAAAATCGGCCCGGTATAATATCCCAGACCGCGCACCATTGTAAAATCCATCGCCGTGTTACCAATTAAGCCAAGCGCATCCGCCGAACGGGTCAACTGCTCCAATTCTTCCAAGCCCTGTTGAGCAATCTCAATCCCGTCCATTTCTTCGCGCAGCCGACCCAACAAAGCCAATCGTTTAGTGGCATCCCCGTCTTCAACCACCAGCAAACTAACCAGACGCTGCACGGTTTCTTCGGGTAGACCCTCTTTGCGTAATTCCTCGGTCACACCATCCAAGCCAATTTTGTCGGTCTTATCAATCGTGCGATACAAAAACGGCAACCGATTTTCCGGCACGCCCGAATACGCCCCGATGCCCAAAAGCAGCTTGCGATTGTTGTATTTAATCGTGAAATCCAAAAAACCGAGCCGTTTGAGAACCGTGTACACCACATTCATTACTTCGGCGTCGGCCCCCATGTGACGCACCCCCACAATATCGGCGTCACATTGATAAAATTCACGGAAGCGCCCTTTTTGCGGACGATCCCCCCGCCAAACCGGAGCAATATGATAACGGCGGAAGGGCAGACTTAGATCATTCTCGTGTGCGGCAAAAAAGCGGCTCAAAGGCACGGTCAGGTCATATCGCAGGGCAAGTTCTTCTTTGGCTCCCGGATGCTGGGCATAATAAATCAGCTTCTCGGCGTCCTCGCCATAATTCCCACCCGTCAAATTTTCACGCAGTTCCAAAACGGGCGTGTCAATCGGCTCAAAGCCAAAACTTTCAAATACCTCGCGGATAACCCCAAACACATACTGCCGCTTGATCATGTCAGCGGGCAAAAAATCACGCATTCCTTTGGGAGTGCGGACCGTCAATTTAGCCATGCCAATTTACCTTAACCTTCTCTACAGAACACAAGTCCATTCCGTTATTGGTGACGGGGAATTGTAGCGTGCAAGTGAACTGTAGAGAAGGTTTTTGGGCAAAAGGAAATACTACCGCGTTTGGGTTAGCGGCACAGATCGGGGTATCCGGCTTAACGGCCTAACGCATCTAGCGGGTCGCCACGAAGAAATCTTCTTCTTCGGATGCAGGCCGCACCACTTCATAGGTCTCGTAGAAGATGTCCTGCTTGACCGGCGCCATATCATCCGGGCCATAGCGTACAATCACATCGCCGGCGTCAGCGTGGAAATTCTCACCTCGTATGATGAAATCTAGCGGGACAAGCGTTTGAAAGATGGCCCGGTCACTGGGTTTCGACTGCACCTGCAATTTGCCATCAGGGGTATTCCCAAGCACATCATAGGTCGCGGCGAATTTCTCTGGTTCAACCGCCCACTGTTCGCCGCGTGTTCCCGTCATCAGATAGTCACCCACATGGGCGGTACGCGGGCCTTCCAGCGTATTGACGGTCATTTCCTGCTGCACCTGTTCCGAAATCATCTGCACGGGTTTTTTGCGTGCAATATAGGTCTTGGTGCGATTCGGTTGATTCATGATGAATCCCTTTCCTAGCTTCTAAAAGGTCGACCAATTGTAAGGCTTTCGCAATTACACCAACAGTCCTCAAAACTAGGGGTTTTGTTCCCCGTCAACTTCATCATCCGGTGGACGATTTGCCGCCGCCAGTGCCCTTACAATCTTACGAATGTTGTCCGACGCCAACCGAACATTATCCTTCATGGAGGCAACTTCCCCCGGCACCATTTCCGGTTTTCGATCAAGGGCGCGTTGGATAATCTCGACCTGCGTGAACAGCGCTGTCACCGGGCCACCCACATAGGTATGCAGCAGCTTTTCCATCCAGTCTAGCCCTTCTGTATCATAATGTTCACGCATCGCTGCAATAAGGGCATCCAAATCCAATTCTGTATTACTCATCTCGTCTCATCGTCTCCATAATTGCTTCATCCCATAAGTAATCTGGTAACGCCTTTGTTCCCCTCTCTACTCCGTCGGGAGGGGTTAGGGGTGGGGATGTATTGCCGTATTTCTTACCGGATACACCGATAATTGATCGCGTAAAAATAACCGACCCACGCCATTTTAACCAGTGCCACCCCCGCCACCACCACCTGCCCCGCCCGCTTCAGCCGTTGTCCAGATTTTATTCCCCCAGACGAGTGCCGCCGCCGCTTGGTCAGGCGTGGTTATCACTTGGGTACTGCCATTTTGCACCACCACGACCTGCCCCTCGACTGTGATATACGCAAGCGCCATACCATCGGGTGCGAAGGTCACCGTCATAGGCGACAAGGTTTCAGGAATATTGACCGCCGCGCCGCTGACTTCCGGTTGATAGGTAAAGCTAAAGGGTAGGCCGATTTGATTTTCCGGCGCACGCACAAGGCTAACCGAAGGCGCTCCCGCCGTGCCGCTGGCAAAAAATGTCGGTGGGTTAAGATACTGGGCAAATGTATTCAAACGTGGGTCAACCAGATAAAACTCACCGCTACTGTACAACACACCTAAGTTCTGATTGCCCTGATGTTCGATCCAGAAAAAATCAAGGATATAGCCGGTTTCGCTAAAAGGGAGATTGGCCGTCGTCAGCACCTGACCATCCGGTGTATAAACCGTAAAAATCTCATTCACCCCGCCTGTGATAGCATCAAACCCCGTCACCCAAACGGCGATACTCACGTCGCCCCATCGAATTTCCGCCGCCCCTTGAATCCCATAGCGTGGTGGCAAGGCCAGCGGAAACGAAATCGGTGTGACCGTCGCTAGGTCATACACCACCAACGAATCCGTGCCCGTAGGATAGGCCAAATCCGTCCATGCAATTTGTGTACCATCCAGTGACCACGAGGGTTCGGAACGTAAGATATAGCGCCCGTCTGCCAACGAAATATTATCCGGTTGGGTAGCAATCGCCTGCTCCTCACCCGTCACAAGATTTAGCAAATGGATGTTGGTGGCAGGAAAACCGCTTGTGCCTTGCCCGGATTCAAGCGCGGTGATGGCTTCTGGTGCGACCGTGCGATAGGCAATCTGTGTGCCATCCGGTGCAAGCAGCGGTGTCTGGTGATAGCCACTTTGTGTCATCTGTGACCATGTACCATCGGCATATTTCCAGAAATCGCCTCCTATGAGAGCAATCAATGGGGCTACGTCCGAACTCTGACTGTAGGCCGGATGCAAAAATATGCCAAAACTTATCGCTAACATAATAAGCAAAAAAGCGCGTTTAATGAGCATTCCACACTCCTCACGGTTATCTCTCAAGTGTAGTCGTTGTCAGGAAAGCGGCAAGTGGAAGGTTATAAACATCCAACCGATCAAAATATCGTTTACAATAGGCCCGTCTGTATAGGGATAAGGGAAAACCGAACATGCGAAAGTTTAACGTAGTTTTTGTTTTGATGTTTATTCTGCTCGCCTGCAAATCAGAGGCCAAAGCCGACCCGCCGACTGACCGCGAATATGTCTTGACACCTGTCGTCACCGAAGGCTTAACCCGCCCCCTGTTTGTCACCCCCGTACCCGACGATACAGGCCGTTTATTTGTGGTGGATCAACCCGGCCAAATCTTGATTATTCAAGATGGGGCACTCCTCGAGACACCCTTTTTGGACATCAGCGAGATTGTGAATGACGGTGGCAATGAGCAGGGATTGTTGGGTTTGGCTTTCCATCCCGACTACGCCGAAAATGGCTATTTCTTTGTCAACTATACCGCCCAAGATGGCAGCACTATCGTGGCCCGTTATAGTGTCAGCACCGATGACCCGAATATCGCCGACCCCGCCAGCGAAAACGTAGTCATTGGGATTGAGCAGCCCTTCGAAAATCATAATGGCGGGATGTTGGCGTTTGGGCCAGACGGATATCTCTATATCGGCATGGGCGACGGCGGCAGTGGCGGTGACCCACGTAACAATGGGCAAGACCCCTTCACGCTCTTAGGTTCAATGCTGCGCCTCGACATCAACACCGAACCCTACGCCATTCCGTCGGACAACCCCTTTGCCAATGGCGAAGCGGGCCGTCCCGAAATTTGGGCGATTGGCCTCCGCAATCCTTGGCGCTTCAGCTTCGACCGCGAAACAGGGGATCTCTATATTGCCGATGTTGGGCAAAATAAGTATGAAGAGGTCAACTTTCAACCTGCCGACAGCACGGGTGGCGAAAATTATGGCTGGAATGTTTACGAAGGCCTCCATTCCTATGATGGCCGCGAACTCGATGGCACTGTCCGCCCCATCGCCGAATACAGTCATGATCTCGGCTGTTCCGTCTCAGGCGGTTATGTTTATCGTGGGTCAGAACTCCCCGAACTAGCAGGTGTCTATCTCTATGCCGACTACTGCACCGGCACAATCTGGTGGCTGCAAAACACCGATGGCGCATGGAATGGGGATGTGTTTTTGAATACCGATCTTCTCATTAGCTCCTTCGGTGAAGATGCCAACGGCGAAATTTATGTGGTGGATCAGACCGGACGCATCTTTAAGCTCGAAGCCGAATAACCGATTAGGAAGTTATGCCTATGTCACTGCCCCATCGCCCGATTATGGTTGACCAGATTTTGGCGGGTCTACAAGTTGCCGAGCGCGAAAACGCCTATTTTGTGGACGGCACACTTGGCGCAGGCGGTCATACCCACGCCATTTTATCTACCCGCCCGGACAACCATGTGATGGGGCTAGATCGCGACCCTGATGCCCTCAACATTGCCGGGGAACGTCTGGCTGATTTTGGCAATCGGGCTAAATTGGTACATGCCAGCTATATCGAGATGGCCCAAGCCGCCGCGACATGGCTAGAAACGGCTGCCCCTCAAATAGACGGCATCTTGCTCGATTTGGGCGTGTCCTCCATGCAATTTGACCGCGCCGAACGGGGTTTTGCCTTTCGATTGGAGGGGCCGCTGGATATGCGCTTCGACCCCTCCTCCGGCATTATGACCGCCGCTGAATTGGTAAATTCACTGCCCGAAAAAGAATTAGCCGACTTGTTTTTTGAATATGGCGAAGAAAATGACAGTCGCCGCATCGCCCGTCAAATTGCCGCCGCCCGTCCCATCCATACCACCACTGAACTTGCCGATTTGATTGCCAGTCTATGGCGTGGCCCTCGCCCCAAAATCCACCCCGCCACCCGCGTTTTTCAAGCCCTGCGCATTGCGGTCAATGACGAACTCGGCGCAGTTGAAGACATCCTGCCGATTGCATTGAGTCTCTTAAAACCCGGCGGGCGTCTAGCCATTTTGACTTTCCACAGCCTTGAAGATCGCATTGTCAAACAATATTTTAAGCAGGCATCCACTGACTGCCTCTGCCCACCGCATCAACCGATTTGCACCTGCCAGCACCAAGCCAGTATCCGCCTTGTGAATCGTAAGCCTATCGAAGCCACCGCCGAAGAAATTGACCTCAATCCCCGCGCTCGCAGTGCCAAACTCCGTATTGCCGAACGTCTATGAACATTCCCTAAATTTGAACCTCCCGGTCGGATTTTAGGTATTTACAATGTTAATAGAACGTTTGATTCAAGTTTGCGTTCCAGTTTTGTTCTACGTATACTACCCATAATTCATTTTTGGGAGTGGATAACATGAGTGACAATGATCAACGACCCGAATGGCTGGATGACATTGAGACCTTCGCCAATGACCAATTAGGGGAAATGGAAGACGGTGCTGCCTGCAAACAAATCCATCCCATCATGGAACGCTGGTATGAGCGTTTGATGGATGGCGAGCCGCCCGAATCACGCGATTCCGTTCTACAAGCGATCGCCTGCCTTAGCACCGAGGTATTCCTAGACATGCCCGACGATTTATTTGAAGCGGTCATGGCCGCCGATGATGAACAGATGGAAATCATCTACTGGATTCAAGAAATTTTGACCATCGGGCGGGCCTTCCAAATGTCATTGGATAAAGGCGAACTCGACGATCTATAAGACCATTTTTTAGCCGGATAGCATGAACCCACCTAACCGAATGGGTCATTCATGCGCTTGAGGCCGAAATTCGTACACCCCCAACTCCTGCGCCTTGCCCTTAAGCCGCACCTGAAGTTGCCGTGAGGGTTGTAGCCGTTCCGCCAGATAAATATACGTCCCCGGCCCAACCAAACACGTCCCACCCTCTGCGACCCCACTCAAACGCGACGCCACATTCACCGTATCGCCAATCGGGGTATATTCCAACCGTTGCTCTGACCCAATATTGCCCACCACCACAATCCCTGTATTGATGCCAATACCGAACTGCACCGGCGATTTAAATTGCTCTTGGGCATTGATGTCGTGAATCGCCTCCAACATTTCCAACGCGGCCTGTGTCGCCTTCCATGCGTGGTCATCCTGAAAATAGGGCGCGTTCCAAAAAGCCATCAAATTGTCGCCGATATATTTGTTGATTGCCCCACCGTGTTTCAGCACGATTTCGTTCATGCGCTCCAAAAATAGATTCAGCATCCTGACGACTTCCTGTGGCGGCAGCCCTTCCGATAGCGTCGTAAAGCCCCGCACATCAGCAAACATGACCGTGACTTCGCGCTCCTCACCACCGAGTTCCAATTCACCCCGGTCATAACTTTCCAAGATTTTTTGGGCGATGTCGGTGGAGACATAGCGGCTGAACAGGTCGTTAATTTCGGCCCTACGGCGCTCTTCAAATACATAATTCGAGATGACCGTCCCCATAAATACCAACACCAGCGCCATCCCCGGCAAGAAAAGTTCAGTCAACACGCCGCGTTGAATAAGGGCGAGATACGCATAGACAAAATAGAACACCCCGTAGCCCAACAGCGAGATAATCAAGCCGATATACCAGCGCGCAAACGACAGCAAAATCCCACCCAACACAGCGAATATGACCACAAATAGGTATTGTTCACGTTCCGATTGCTGCACAAGCGGGAGTTTCAAATTCTTGCTGAGTGCTTCGGAGCGTTCGGCTTGATAGAGGGTTTCGATAACATTGGCATGGATTTCCACCCCATACATCTGGGTATCTGCCGAGGTGATCGGCACAGGAAATTGGTCAGGCTGTGTATCCGCATCCAGCACCCCGATCAGCACAATTTTGTCGGCAAATGCCTCCGCTGGAACCCGACCCTCTAACACATCAATGTAGGAATAGGTGGCAAACGTAGAATTTGCATCATCTGGATGTGATGGCAGACCAAAAAAGTAGACCAGCATTCGGGGAAAATCGTCGGTAGGCAATTTCCGAATGACAGTATATTGCGTGCCATTCGGGTCAATGTAGTAGCGAAGTTCTTCATCTTCATAGCGCACCGAAGCTTCATCCAACCGTTGATAGCTGAGAAAACTTGCGAGGCCAAGAATCGGAATCGGTGGCTGGCCCACCTCCTGAATAATCAACGGCACTTCCCGCAAATAGCCGTCTCTATCCGGTCGCACACTCACATGCCCCAAGCGCCCCGCTGCATCACGCAAGGATTCTTCGGGTTGGGCGATATTGATATAGGTGCTGATTCCCGATGTCTGCATTTCATTGACAGGCTGCCCCCCCACCGCCGCCAAAATGACTTCCATCCCTGTACACGTCCCCAACGGTGTAGGGCGACAGGCTTCAACCATCGCGGCCTGAAATTCGTCATCTCCGGGGGCGGCAATATCAAAAAAGAGGTCAAACGTGGCAACTCGCGCATCCGATTGGGCCAAAAAATTTACCAATTCCGCGTGTTTAGCCCGATCCCAATCCGCTGGTGAGCGCCCCAATGCTTCCAGCGATTTATTATCAATGGCGATCATCACCACATTATCGCTTGTGGTAGCCGGGGAATAGAGGCCATCCTTCAACCGCGCCCGAATATCCGAAAACCACTGGTTATACAACGCAAAACTCACCATCAACCCGACCACCAACCCGATAAAGAGACCACGCAGCAACCGCCGTACCGGATGTTGGGTCGTCAAAATCCGCCGTGAAACAAAGCGCTTCCAATTGCTTTGCACTTTGCGCGGCTCGCCGGATTTGGGGGTCGAAACGGATTGACTCATGGCTGCACTCCAATGGACATAATCTGGGACTAAATCTAAGCCTACAATATCCGCCTAAACTCTGCCACCGCGATGATTCACCGGGGTGCGGCCTGCCCCCACCTTCCATTCCAACGCCGCCTTCAAAGCAGATTGTAGATAGGCATGAGCCGACCGCACCGCCATTGCAGGAATGACCCCCTTCGCCAAATTCGCCGCGACCGCCGAAGCAAATGTGCAACCGACTCCGTGCGGATTTTCAATCGGTAGCCGCGCCACCTGTATTTTGACAAACTCCGTACCATCATAAACAACGTCCCCAATCTGGTTCCCCGGTAGGTGGCCCCCTTTAACCACCACAACCTGCGAGCCGAATTTCCTTAACTCGAAAGCAAGCATATGCAAAGCATCTTGCCTCTGTACAAACCCTACAGATTTGCCCACCAACCGCGCCGCCTCATCCAAATTGGGCGTGATGACCGTCGCCAATGGGAATAATTGTTCTCGATAGGCGTCCAATGTTTCAGGTGCGACAATCAAATCCCCCTTGCCATTGACCAGCACTGGGTCAACCACCAATGGAATCGGGCCATAGGCTTTGATTTTTTCCGCAACCAACCCCACGACTTCCGCACGACCAAGCAACCCTGTTTTGATGGCATCCGGTCGAATATCGCTCAACACCGATTCAATTTGGGCTAGAATCAAGTCAATCGGAAGGGGTAATGCTTGTTGTACGCCGATGGTATTTTGGGCAGTGACAACGGTCAAAGCGGTGGTTCCAAAGACTCCATGAGCCTCATAGGTCTTGAGGTCTGCTTGAATCCCGGCACTCCCACCGGAATCCGACCCCCCAATACTAAGAACTCGAAGCGGCAAGTTGCGTGATTTCTGGGTTGACATAAAATTTGTAGCAGGGTTGACCTGTTTTCCCTTTCCTACTATAGTTACTGCGTTATCATCCACCCTCGTACTTCTGCGGAGGAGGCATTTATATGCAAAGCGGCGGCAGCTTTCGCCTGATTGTTCGCCGGGGGCCACAACCGAATCAGGTTTATGAACTTGTCAAAGACATTAGCACGTTGGGTCGTGACATTACCAACGATATTACCATTAACGACCCGGAAGTCAGTCGTCACCATTGCCGATTCACACGCGGCGGCGGCGGCTATACCATTGAAGACCTCGGTTCGACCAACGGCACGTTCGTCAATGGTCAGCGTTTGACTGGGGCACGGCCTTTATCCAGTGGGGATATTGTGGGGCTTGGCGAAACCGTGATTCTCGCCTACGAAGCCACCTCAATGGCCCCGGCTGGCGGATATGCCGAACCACCTGCCCAAGCCACGATGGTTGGCCCTAGTGCTGCGCCTGCTCAAGCGGGCGGTTATTATGATCCCTATGCAGCCCAAGCGCCCGGTTATGCCGCCGCGCCGCCTGCTCCCCCACCTGCCTACAGTTATCAAGATGAACCCATGCAGGGGGGTGGCGCTGGCCGTTGGCTGTTTTTGGCTTGCGGATGTTTCTTGGTCTTGTGCATTATCTCAAGCGTTGTCGGCCTGATTGTGGTTGACGCCACCTGTGCATGGGATGATATTCCAGTGCTGTCAGATGTGATTGATGCCCTCGGCTTCCAAGTAGATTCAAGCAGTTGCAACTAGCCGATTTTAGATTAGCCTGAACTCCGCTTTGCAAATAAAAAAGAGGGACAGAAATTATCCTCTGTCCCTCTACTGCCTTGCTGCTATTTTTCACCGATGTAGCGCACCACCACTAACGTCAAATCGTCCAAAACGGGAGCGTTCCCTACAAAGGTTGTAACTGCCGCCAAAATCGCGTTTTTGATTTGCGTCGCTGTGCCCTGTGCATTTTGCAGCATAATCTCCGCCAACTGCGCTTCACCAAAAGGTTCTTGATAAATATTCTCCGCCTCGGTCAACCCGTCAGTATAAAAAACAACCACATCCCCGGCCTCAAGTTGATATTCATCAATGCGTGTCGGCAAATCTTCAAACCACCCCAACGGACGCCCTCCACGTGGCAACCATTCCGTTTGGTGTGTTCTGGCGCGATACAACAGCGGTAAATTATGGCCCGCATTGACGCCGCACATCCTGCCATTAAGTTCCAATACGGCATAATAGATCGTCACAAAAATCCCACCACTCGAATCTTGCAGCAGCAGCCGATTGGTCGAAATGAGTGTTTCGTCGGGGGATTGATGCGAAAAAGCATTCCCGCGCAACAAGCTCCGGGCCACCGCCATAAAAATCGCCGCCGGAGCACCCTTATCGGCTACGTCCGCCACGACAATACCCATCCGGTTGTCGTCCAGCAAAAAGCAGTCATAAAAATCACCTGCCACCTCACGGGCCGCGTACCAATCAAACGCGACCTCATATCCCGGCAGAGTTTTGACGCGACGCGGCAACAGCCCCTGTTGAATATTGCGGGCCATTTCCAGTTCACGCTGCATCCGGCCTTTTTCAACCGCCACCTGATACAAACGGGCATTTTCGATGGCGATTCCAGCTTGGCTAGCAAACGCCGCCAGCAAATCGCGATGCCCTTCATTAAACATACCTGCCATAATGCGGTTATCCACATAAATCAGGCCCGTCATTTTGTCACGCACCGTAATCGGCACACACAAAATCGAGCGCAACCCCTTAGTGATGACACTCTCGCCTGTTTTGAAGCGTTTGTCATAGAGGGCATTGCTGGTCAAAATGGGTTCTTTGGTCTGCATCAACTCATTAACAACCGTCGTGCTGACCTCAAACGCCGGCGTTTCTAAATCCTGCCGATTCATGCCACGTGCCACTTCAAAATGCAGTGTGCCAGTCTGTTCATCTACCAGCATCAAAAAACCACGCTCGGCCCGCGTGACTTCGATGGCACGGTCTATGACGTAATCCAATACTGACCCAAATTCGAGGCTAGAGTTTAGATAACGGGTAACTTCATAAAGGAGTTGAAGGTATTCGGGTTCAACCGGGAACTGCTTATCCGTCATTATAATTTTTGTCCATAAATAATTTGGGGTGAAATTATGCCTCAATATAAGAGGTTTGCGGTGGGAATGCAACTAATAGGGCGGCTTTTCACACCGCCCTACAGCGGTTTCCATATTACCTGATCGGCTTTTCTCACTAGATTCAGCACGGCGGCTTCAGCCTCGTGTTTAAATAGCTCAATCTACTTGGAAACCGCTATAATTCATTACTCTACATAGCGTAGGGTCGAAGGAATATCCATTCGCAGCATCCGGCGGATACTCAAGATTGGCGTCAAGGCCACCACCAGCACTCCCAATCCTATCGAAATCAATATTGTGTTAGGCGATAGGACGATAATCAGGTTGATGTCTTCAAGCTGATCTTCCACCCGTGCCGCCAAGAACTGTTGCAGCACCACCCACCCCGCCAATAAGCCAACTAACGTACCAAAGATGCCAATTACGATATTTTCGACAATTTGCATCCGTGTCACCGTGCGAACCGGCAGCCCAAATGCAAACATCGTGGCGATTTCACGCACCCGTTCGTCCACATTGATACTGGTCGAATTAAAGGCGATCAGGAAGGCCATGAACAAAACTACCCCCTGCACAATCCGCAAGAACACCGCGAAAATGTTCAATACTTCGTCGAAGGCGTCCAAATATTCTCGGATAGCCACCACCGACGACACCCCCGGCTGTGAAAACAAGGCCCGTTTGATGTCATTCACGTTGGCATAGGCACTGGGTCTTACTACCAAGAGATTGGTTTGCCCCTCCAATCCCATCATGCCCGCGCTGCTCATATCCATATAGTTCAGTGAGCGCATCGGATTATCATGAATCGCCGCCACGCGAACCTCGCTGGTTATCATACGAAATGAGAGAGCGCCTTCGCGCAGGGGATGTTCTAGGATAATGGTATCCCCCACTTCAACCTCAAGGTCATTGGCGGCCTTTTCCGAAAGCACTATCCCTTCCTGACCCGCTTTAAGATTGCCCTCCACAAACGTCGGTCGCCAAATCGGACTGTCCATCGTGACCAGTTCCAGCATAGTCGAAATTTCAACTTCCCCACGTTTTAATGTGCCCCCCAACATCAGGCGCGGTTCTGTCTCTGCCAATAATGGCTCACCCGTCGCCGTTTTTAGCTCATCCAATGCTTGAATCTCGGCAGTATCGCTCGGGTAGAAGAAATTGAGATTGACCTGTACCCGATCCCCGCCCTGCTCCAAGAGCGCCTTTTCAGCCCGATCCATCGTTGCCACAAACGTATCCAAAAAGCCGACGAACATAATCATCAGGGTAATGGCAATCGCCACCCCCAAAATCGTCAGGGTGGTTCGCCAAGGGGCACGCAGAATATTACGGAAAGGCATCCGCGCAAAACTCTTGCCGGGGATAGGCAGATAATTCAGCAGTTTTGTCCAGCCCCCACCCTTCGCCACCACCGTCCCGGCTTGGATGGCATCTATCGGATTCACCCGCACCGCCCGCAATGTTGGAATCAGCGTCGCCACAAACGGCAGCAAAAACCCCACCAGCGCGGCCCGCAGAAATGTCGTCATATCAAGTTCAATAATCCAATAGGGCAGTGGCGCAAAATCTTTGACAATATTGCCAAAGGCATTACTGAGGATGGCCCCAAAAATCAACCCAAACACCATGCCGGATACCGCGATTTGCAGGCCCACCAGCAAAGGTCGGAGCGCGATCCAGAAACGGGGCACACCCAATGCCATACCGATGCCGATTTGCCGCCGCTGTGCTTCGACCATACGCCCCGCCAGATTAAACGCCCCCATCGCCGCGCCAATCAGGAATAGATAGGCGATGATGTCCCACGTGACCTGATCGTTTTTCGCGTCGGAATAGGCCAGTTTATGGATACTATCCTCTTGCCGCGTATTCATCTCGAAGCCCGTATCCGGGAATTGTTGGGCCATACGGGTCTCAATTTCGGCCTGTACAGCTTCGACATCTGCCCCGTCCGCCAGCGTCATCACCGCACTGTTGACCAAACCCTCACGCCCCGCGATCGTCTGTACCGTTTCCAGCGGCATAAACAGCACAGCATAACTAGCCTCGCCCAAAAACACGCCCTCTGCCGGGATGATGTAGAAATACTCGGAGGATTGGCCCGTCGCCACAAAATCCAGCGCAATATCGCCCGTAATACGTAGCGAATCACCCGGCTCTAGGCCATAATGTTTGGCAAATTTGTATTCGACCACAACAACATTCTGCCCCGCATCGGCTTCGGTAAAATCGCGGCCCTGATTGCGGTAGAGTTGGTTGATATGCGGCCCACCCTCGGCAACATCTACCCCTACAATTTCGCCTTGCACCAAAATGGTCTCATCCTCTTGGGATGCATCCACTTGTGTCGCAATAATCAAGCGCGATTCAATATTCGTTACCCCGTTCACGTCTTGCAGAGCATTCAGCAGGGCCGCTTTTTCAAGATAACTGCCATCCGTCAGGGTCATCCGCACATCATAGGTATTCAGGCGGTCATAGCTTACATTGAGCGAATGAGTACGCCATTTTTCCTGTCCGCCAAACCCACTAAACACCCCCGTCCCCAACGCAATGATAATCCCAATCGCCATCACTTGTAGCCAACGGGCCTTCAGGTCACGCCATGACCATCGCAGCCAAAATTGAACTTTTCGCATGTTCGTTTCCCCTTTCTACCAATGCAGGTCACGAATAGCGGCTTTTCCACCCTGTGGTGGGCCATCGCGCACAATTTGACCGCTGCTAAGTTCAACAACCCGGTCAGCTATCCGGGAGATTTCGCGGTTATGGGTCACGACCAACACAGTCTTCCCATTCAATGCTTGCTCCTGTAATAACTGCAAAATCTGGATACCCGTCCGAAAATCGAGTTCCCCCGTCGGCTCATCCGCCAGCAAAATCGGATTACCCATCGCCAATGCCCGTGCAATGGCTACGCGCTGCTGTTCCCCACCCGAAAGCTCATGCGGGAAATGCCGCACCCGTTCACCCAGACCCACCTGTGTCAAGACCTCTTGCGCCAACGCTACCCGATTGCCATTGCCATGATTGCCGCGCATATCCACCGCAAACTGTACATTTTCGAGCGCCGTCAAACTTGGAAACAGATTGAACGACTGGAAGATGAACCCAATCGTTTCGCGTCGGAACTTAAAATGGTCGGTTCGGCTGGCGGAGGTAATATCTTTGCCATTAATGGAAATCTTGCCGCTGGATGGCGTATCAAGGGCGCTCAACATATTCAAAAGGGTCGTCTTGCCACTGCCGGATGGCCCCAAAATCACTACAAATTCGCCCTTGTTCACCTGCAACGAAACATCTTGGAGGGCAGTGACCGTGACTGCTCCCATCTGATAATGTTTGGATACATGGTCAATTGTAATCAAGTTCCCCTCCTGTTGTAGATACATATCTGTAATCTTGCGCCTGATAGTCACAGAATGAAAGTGCTTTCGGGCCATCTCGATCAGGACAAACATCCTAATCGGTAAATTATTTTGCTGGACTAATTCATTTTTTAGATTAACCTAAAATTTCTAGCGGGTCAACCCTTTTATTCCAAACAAATAAAGTCACCCCACCTATGGAAGTTAGAATTTTATTAAATCGCCCCGTGCTTTGCGGATATGTATTGCCAAGCTGTTTTTCTACCGCCATAATTTCAATATGGAACCAAACTACAACTCACCACCACCCTCTAACCCCCAACAGCGTGTGCGAATCACCCTGCCAACGGTGCAGCCTGTTTTGACATATGTCATCCTCGGCCTCATCGGGATAATCTATTTGTATGGAAATTCACTGGATGCACTGCAAAGCCGCCTATTCATGCTGGATTGGGCCAAAATCAACGAGAGCATTCTCTATGACGGCGAATATTATCGGCTCTTTACCAGTATGTTTTTCCATCTGGATATGATGCATATTTTGTTTAACGGCTATGCGCTCTACATCTTTGGGCGCGATGTAGAAAGCCTTTTTGGATACGTCCGATTCGCCCTGATTTATATCTTGGGGGGAATTACCGCCTCACTCGCCAGCCTGCTCTATACCGACGCGGTTTCGATTGGCGCGTCCGGTGCGATTTTTGCCATCTTCAGCGCGATGGGCGTCTACCTTTATCGTCATCGTCATCTATATGGCGAAGGGGCCCAGCGGCGTCTATCGCAGATGGCTATCTTGGCCCTAATTAACATCGGGTTCGGGCTGCTGCCGGATGCCAATATAGACAACGCGGCGCACATTGGCGGCTTGGTCGGCGGATTTGTATTAGCGTGGTTTATCTGCCCAGAATTTGAAGTGCAGCGTGATTTGGTTCAACCGGGCGGAGTACGCATTGTGGACGTAAATACACCCAACAAATGGATGTTTGCTCCAGTCCTATTTGCGGCAGGTATCGTCGCATCCGTAGCCTACGCCGTTAGTGTTTTGGCATAGGCATGGCGATGGGTGTATTTATGATCTAGAGTTTACGCAGGACAGCCAGAACACGTCCCTGAATCTTAACCCGTCGGGCATCCACCATAATGGGATCCATTGTAGTGTTGGCGGGTTGCAGGCGGATCAGTTTGCCTTCACGGTAGAAATATTTGAGTGTGGTTTCGTTGCTATCTTCTAACAGCACCGCGACCATTTCGCCGTTTTCAGCCGTTTCTTGACGCTGTACCACAATAATGTCTCTATCCCCCACCAGCGCATCCACCATCGAATCGCCTTGCACACGCAGGGCATAAATGTTGTCGCTGTTGGCATAGCGGCCCAAAAGCGGGGATGGCACTTCGACAATTTCGTCAGGGTCAGGATAAAAGCTGTGATTTTCAGGCAGCATCAAGGGCATACCCGCCGCGATCTTGCCCAACAGTGGCACAGACGTGATATTGACCGCTTCCGCTACACGAATTTCATGGCTGTATTCGATTTCGACCGGTTCATTGTTCAAATTCTTGAGCAGGCGCAACCCACGTGACACATCGGGGGAGCGTTCCAAATAGCCGCCATTGACCAATTTGTTCAGGTTATAATTGACGACTGACGTAGAGGCAATTTGGACAGCTTCGCCAATTTCCCGAATGGTGGGAGGATAGCCATTCCGCTTTAAGAATTGCTCAATAAACACCAAGATTTTCTTTTGGCGTTCTGAGAGCTTATTAGGGTCTCGCCGTGATGTTCGTTTCGATTCTGTATTTGCCATATTACCACCTCGTCGCACATACGTTCGGTTAAACTTTTCCACATTATATTCCGAACCTCTGTTCTGAGTCAAGCATTTGCCCAAAGGAAATTCACACACAAGCACAACCAATTTGGAACGAACCCCTTCTCTGACTATAATTCCTCACATACACGGTGGCATAGACAGGGCAGGATTCATGCAGCACAACCTGACCGGACAACAGCTTGGTAGCTACAAACTCGGCGATCTCATTGGCGTAGGCGGGATGAGTGCGGTTTATGAATCCTATCAAACCACCGTCCGGCGCAAAGTCGCCATCAAAGTGTTGCCTCCCCAATTTGCCCAACAAGCCGACTACGCCGAGCGTTTTGAGCGCGAAGTCCAATTGGCGGCCCTATTAGAACACCCCCACATCCTACCCATTTACGATCACGGCACCAATGAAGGCATTAGCTACATTGTGATGCGCCTTTTGACGGGCGGCACACTCAGCCAGCGCCTTGAATTTTTTAAACGCCCTTCCCTGCGCGAGGCCCTCCAAATTTTGCGGCAAATCGGCAGCGGCCTCGATTATGCCCACAAACAAAACATCATTCACCGCGACCTCAAAGCCAGCAATGTCCTGTTTGACACCGAAGGCAACGCTTATCTGGGTGATTTCGGGATTGCCAAATTGTTGCAGGTCGAAAAAAGCGGTCTAACCACTACTGGTCAAGCGATGGGCACACCCGCCTATATGTCCCCCGAACAGTGGCGAGCCGAAAGTGTAGACGCGCGGGCCGATATTTATTCATTAGGGGTCATTGCCTATATCTTGCTGACCGATGAACTACCCTTCCAAGCCAGCACGCCCTACGCGATGATGCACAAACATCTGCATGAAAATGCCAAGCCGCCGTCACTTGTGCAGCCCAATCTACCACCCGCCGTCAACTCGGTGATGAATCGCGTGCTTGCCAAAGACCCCAATGTGCGTTATCCCAACGCCAGCACATTTGTTAATGCGCTGGAAGAGGCCATCGCCGAAATCCCCACCCAAGAACGCCTAACCACTGGTTTTCTGGGGAGCAAAACCTTTGAAACCATGCCACCCGTTCCCTCTGGCCCAATGGATGACACCCGCACTCCCTTTGATCGTCAGCACCCCAGACGGCGCAAAAATAACCGCTGGATGCTTGCCAGCCTGCTGCTGATGGGTCTACTCCTGATTGGATTAGGTGCGCTTATTGTTTTTCTCAGCGATTCGGACGACAACAACACCCGCGAAAATGAGCAGTTCCCCACCATTACCGATTCGTCACTATCGTCTGACCCCTCACCCGCAACCGAAGATGCCAGAGAGACCCCGATTCCCACCAATACCCCCGAAACCCAAACCGCCACCTCAACGCCCGAAAACCCCTTGCAAATCACTGCCAAAACAGCCTCCCAAGTGGAAGTTTTGCGGGCCATCCCCGGCCTTGAAGCACAAGATGCCGCATGGTCACCCGACGGCGAATTATTGGCCCTTGCCCGTCCCGAAGGGGTTTACCTGATTTCGCTGGCGGATGAGGAAGATCGCCTGCTACGTGGACATACTGACGATGTAGCTACGGTGGCCTTTAGCCCCGATGGCAGCAAAATCGCTTCCGGCGCAGACGATAACACTGTGCGTATCTGGGAAACCACCACCGGTGCGGAATTATCCGTTTTGCATGGACACGAAAACAATATTCACAGCCTCGCTTTTAGCCCCGACGGCACGCAGTTGGTTTCTGGTGGTGCGGATGGCAACATTTGGTTGTGGGATGTCGTAAATGGGTCAGGCGTAGTATTAGGCGAACATTCGCGCTCGGTTGAGGAAGTGGTTTTTAGTCCGGATGGTAAATGGGTCGCCTCAGCCAGCAGCGACTTTTTGGTACGGGTATGGGATGTAGCAAACCGCACCATGTTGATTGAATTAGCAGGTCACACCTACTGGGTTTATACCCTAGCCTTCAATCCTACGGGTACGCGCCTCGCTTCCGGCAGTACCGACCGCACAGTGCGTATCTGGGATATTCAAAACGGCGAAACCCTTGATATTTTGGAACCACAAAGCAGTTGGATCACCAATGTGAAATATAGCCCCGATGGCAGCCTCCTCGCGATTGGCGGCTCCAACGGCTCGATTCGCTTGTGGGATGTCGCGTCCGATGAAGAAATCGCCGTCCTCCAACCGCAGGACAACCCGGTAATCAATAAACTCGCCTTCAACACTGACGGCACACTGCTGGTATCGGTCAGTCCGCAGGGCGATGTCAAAATCTGGGCACTGCATCAGGATCAACAGGCACTGCTAGATTTGCCCGTGCGTCTCATCAAACCCAGCACGGTCACTGAAGTCACGCTCTATGAAAGCCTGTGGACACCCATCCAATCTCAATTTCGAGATCTGAAGTCCCCCGGTACAGCTTCGTATGAAATCATCATAGACACCACCCAAACCCTGCGGTGGAATTTCATCTGGTGTACCGCCACCGATGACTTAATGCAGGCCAACCTTGCCGCCTTGACTATGAAATTCTTCCTGAATGGGGTAGACATCGGCAGCCGCTATTGGTTTGAATACGACTACACCGAAAATGGCAACCGCTGTCATACATGGTCAACCCTTGTGCGTGACTGGACATTTCCCGATAACGCTCCATTGGATTTTGAAATCCGCTACACACTGTCCCGCACGGTCACCGATGGGAACAACAACTATGCACCGGGCGATTATGTCCAGCGGATTCGCGTTTCCCCGGCTGATTAAAAAACAATCTGGGTCGCGTGCCGTACATAATCCTGTGAGCGTAAGGTTTCTAGCACATCATCTGGCACAGGCTCGTCCAAAATCGCCACCGACAGCGTTTGACCACCCGGTTCAGCGCGACCCGTTCGCCAATCCGCGATATTGATATTATTTTCCGAAAGCAGTAAACCAACGCGCCCAATCACACCCGGTCGGTCATAACTGCCAATCATCAACAGCACCCCCTCCGGCTGAAAATCAGTACGATATTGATTGATTTTCACGATATGTGCTTCGGTGCGACCAAACAGCGCCCCCGCCATCGTGGTGCTACCGGCGTGTGGCCCCAACCAATGCACCTGACACGACATCAAATTGGCATAATCCGAACTATCCAACCCTTTGGTTTGGCTGACAAAAATATTGCGCTCATGGGCCAGCACCGGAGCATTGATATAATTCACCATGCCCTCGCCCAAAATTGGCATTAATAAACCACGCAGCAGGGCAACCGTCATGGGTTTTACCAATCCCTCCACCTCCTGCCCACGAAATTCCAGCATCACACGGTTAATCGGCCCACGTGCCAGCGCATGTTGCAACATCCCAATCCGTTCCGCCAATTTCAGATACGGCGCGATCATCTCAAAGGGTCGTCCATCCACAAATGGCATATTGACCACATTGCGATAATCTTCCCCACGCAGCGCGTCCAAGACCTGCCGCGTAATCAGCAGTCCCAAATCGCGTTGGGCTTCGCGGGTGCTGTCCCCCAGATGCGGCGTGTGCAGCACATTCGGCAGATTGAGCAATAGTGACTGGGTCATCGGCTCATGGGCATAAACATCCACTGCCGCCCCCGCCAATCGTCCATTTTTCAAAGCATTTAGGAGGGCATCTTCATCCACAATGCTGCCATGTGCGGTGTTAATCAGCAGCGCCCCATTTTTTATCAACGAAAGGGTATCGGCATTCAGCAACCCTGCCGTTTCGGGTGTGGTAGCGCTATGCAAACTGACGACATCCGAATCCGCCAGCAATTGAGCCAAGCCAACCAGCTTGAGTCGCAGATCACCCAATTGATTTTCGGTCACATATGGGTCATAGGCTTGCACAGTCATACCAAACGCAATCGCCCGCCGAGCCACCTCGCGCCCAACTCGCCCCAAGCCAATAATACCAAGTCGTTTACCGTGCAATTCCATCCCCATATACGGCTCGCGTTTCCATACACCGGAGGCCAGCGCATTGTGGGCTTGAATCAAATTTCGCGCCATTGCCAGCATCAAGGCAAAGGTATATTCGGCTGTGCTGATGGCATTCACGCCGGGGGTATTCATCACAATAATGCCCCGCCGGGTAGCTGCCTCCACATCAATCCCCGCGATACCCACCCCGGCCCGCCCAATCACCCGCAGTTTGGGCATTTTTTCCAGCAGGGTCATGTCAATTTCAATTTCATCCCGAATGATTAAGGCGTCGGCAGCATTCAGCATGGGATGCTTGCTCAGATTTTCTGGCTCAATGACCTGCGCCAAACCCCCGACCTCGCCCTTTAGCAAATTTAACCCGGCTTCTGACAGCGATGTTGCAATTAAAATTCGATGGGTCACGCCTGATTTCCCCTCGTGAAAAATTGAATAATGGCACCTAAGATATTTTATCCAATGAATGCGGTGTTGTGGGTAAAATCTGCAATTCGCCCAAGTGTTTGGCCTTGTACCCCCCAATTTATGAGGGGTTGTGCGACCCACAACAAGCGTTCTGCGTATGATATAATTGAAGAAGTAAAATCAGTTAGTGAAAAGTTGCCAGAACACAATGCCAAACACCAATCGCCGGGGCAATATGGCATGGTTAATCGCCATGTTCATCGCGTTTATGGTACTTCTTGTGTCGGGAGAGTGGACAGCCGCCTTTATTTTGGGTGGAGTTGTGACCCTTCTCATGACAATGGCCGTAGCCGGAAACGCGGCCCGTACCCTCCAAACCAATACCCGCGCTTCTCGCCGTATCAGCCGCGCCAATCCTGCCTCCCGTGAACGCCGCCGTGTTCAAATGTCCCAATCTGCCCGCCGTGCCACCGAATATGTCAGCACACGGCCCGACCGCGACACTCGTGGTTATCGGCTGCAAGATGTGGGGTTGTTGGTGGAGGAAATCCGCAAGGATGGCTTGGAACTTCGACAGGCCCGTCTGATTTCATTGGATGACAATTCTTTACGCCCCTATGTCGTGGTAGACGCCCCAACCCATGCCCACCCACGCCAAAGCCTCATCCGTTTTGAAATCAAAGACGCCGCCGGCTATCAGCAATTTATCTGCGAGATGGAACATTACATGCGCCCCGGTGAAAATTTGCTGCTGCCCGGTTATCGTTTACCCCTCAAAGGCAACAATCGCCTAGCCCACATTGGCAAATGGGATTTACAAGTCTGGGTGGATGGTGGTTTGGTGGCGCTGCACCCCTTTACCCTTTCACCCTCCCTCGATGAACGTCGGCGTCAATTTGGCCTCGATGGTGAAGCACAAGTCCAAGTGTCGCTTGAAGATGATTCATTACCCATTTCCCTAGAAGAATTGCTTTCCCAGCAGCGCCGCATCAGCACTCATTAGTGTTTTTGGATTATAGTGTTATTCAGGAAGATAGGCAGTGGCTACACAATGGTGGGGAACTAAAAAGAATGTCTCGCCGCGTCTGCGCCTAGAAGTGGAACTCATGCAGGCGACTTTTGGCAACACATTCCAGCTAACCTTCGACAAAAATGATACGCTCTCGTGGCTCGGCATGGTCGAGGTCAATCTCGTCGGTCTGCCGCAGCGCGACCATGAAGTCAAGATTTTTTACCCGAAAGATTATCCCAATCGTCCGGCGGAGGCCTATGTGCTTCAGCCCTACATTTACAGCCCTAAACACCAATTTGAAGACGGCCAGCTTTGTTTGTTTAATCCCAAAGACGGCATTTCCTATGGATGGAACCCTTCGACCTCCACCGCCGTCACAGTAGCAGGTTGGGCGATTGAATGGCTGTATGCCTATTACACATGGCGTGCTACTGGCGATTGGCCCGGCATTGAAGAAAAACTCAAGCGCAATTTGATGGATTGGTTGAAGCCACACCGATGACCACCCACAACACCCCGCCCATTGAACAATTATTCGACCTTCCGGCCCCAATGCCGGGAAGCCTTTTGCCATTGGTCTATGTCGCTCAACGTGTAGTGGAGAAAATTTGTCAGGGGGCACTGCGCTACAAACGTAATGAAACCGGTGAAGCCCTGATTGGCCTTATTACACCTACCACCGAAACCACCCCACCCGAAATTTATATCCTCGATACTATCCCGCCGATGGAAGATGTCATCCGTCGTTCGGTCATGTTTGTGCAGGGCGATGGCTGGCAAACCAATATTTCGGAGTGGTGGCAGGAAAACTGGAAACTGTACCGCGAGATGCACAGTCTAGGCCGGAATGCCAAGTGGAATGTTCCCCTACGCCATCTAGGCGATTGGCATAAGCAACCCGGTGCCATGATCGCCCCCTCTGCCGAAGATTTACACACGGCGCGTGGGCATTTAGTGGGTATGGGCACCGACTTTTTGCTTGCCCCCATTGCTACCCTAGCCGAATATTCCGAAACCATTCCGCCCACCGAAAATACGCTGATCGTTGAGGCCAAAAGCACAACTAAAGCCGCCCGGATACGTATAGATTTTTGGTGGCTGCGGAAAGAAAGCCGCGATTTTGAACCTGTCAAAGTGGTCGTTCGACCCAATGACTATTTTCCGGGACTGCCACCCGTCGTTTGGTGGATCAAACAGCGCCAGCGGTTCGATGAAGAATTGGCGGCATTGGAGAAAAACGGGCTCGAAGTCATGGATGTAGTCACATGGAACACACGGGGACACCCCCCACTTGATACCTGCCTGACCATCTGGCGTCCCGGTACATCGCGTGTCGTAATTGCGATGACCCCCGTCAATTATCCCGCCCGTCCACCGCTGTGGCGAGTCGCGCCGATTATGCGCCCCAAAGAAGGCCAAGACCTTTTTGAAACGCTGCTCAACGCCTCCACCAAAATCCCGGAGGGGGTTATTCCCCAATGGACAGACGAGCATTTATTGGTAGACGGAGTAAAAGCAATCGAGGCGTGGGAGAAAACAAAATGACCGATTGGAATCGCGTAGAACGGCTTTTAGGCCATGATGCCATGAGCCTCCTCGCCCGCAAAACCGTCGGGATTGTCGGGGTAGGTTCAGGTGGCGGATACGTCGCGCTGGCCCTAGCCATGTCGGGTGTGCAGCGATTTATTTTGGTGGATGACGATGTCCTCGACCCCCAAAATATTGTGCGCCATGTCGCCGATGGTCGTTATATCGGCAAACCCAAAGTCGAAGCCGTGCGCGATCTGATTTTGCAGCGCAATCCTCAAGCCGAGGTATTTACCCTGCAAGACCGCATTGAAGCCCACCTGCACCTGCTCGATCAAATGGATATTCTGGTGGTCGGGGTAGATGGCGAAGGCGCAAAATTTAGCCTGAACGAATCCTGCCTCAAGCGTCATCTAGTCGCCGTCTATGCCGGAGTCTATGAACGTGGTGAAGGGGGTGATGTCGTAGTCATCCACCCCGGTGATGGCCCGTGTTATGCGTGTTGGGCCGCCGAACTGCGCGAAGGTTATATCACCCCTGCCCCCGATGGCTCAGATGCCGATCTGGATTATGGGCAGCGTCGTCCCGATGGTGCGATGGATGCCGAACCCGGCCTCTGGCTGGATGTGGTGCGCGTCGCCAATACACAGGCCAATATCGCCCTGAATATTCTGCTAGAAGGCACACCCGCCGAGCGCCATTTTCCGGCGAATACCGTCCTCCTAGCCAATCAACCGCTGGAAATTCGTGAGGGGCATATCACCCCACCCTTTTCAGCCGAGTGGGTCAACATCCCGCGCAATCCCAAATGCCTTGTCTGCGGCTCATATCATATGGAAAAGGCCGCCACCGAAGAAATCTCACTAGACCAATTGCTCGGTGAACCCGTTCGCGTTGATGTCCGCAAAACCAACAATAAACTATCCCTTGATGGAATTGACGAGTAGTAACGTATGACTGACCAACCCAATCAACCACCCATTTCCGAACGCCCCCCTGATGAAATGCAGGGGATGAATCCAACGCCGCCCGAGGTGGCTAATCAGCAAACACCGCCTACGCCTCCACCGCCATCGCCTGCTGCCAATGGTCATCGTGAGGAAACCGCTGAGGAAGCACGCGCCCGCCTAGAACGCCTCGGGGGTGAGCCTGCGCCGGACATCACGCCCGAAGAATTTGCCCGTCTACGTCAAAGTGGTCAAATCCATATTGATGTGCGAGGTCGGGTGCGCAGTCGTCAATCCAATGAACCCAGTGACGCGGGTATCTCCCTGCGTAAGCGCCGTGCATGGTATTAACATTTCAATCTTCATGTTGTGGGGAGTAAAGTTTAAACTCCCCAGTCTGTTATTTCCTACCGCCGCACCGCCACCGTCTTTTGCCCATCCCAAATCGGTTGAGGTAGCCACACATTAAAGCGTGCCCCCTGCCCATATTCGCTTTCGACCCAAATCCGTCCTGCGTGGGCCTGCACAATCTCGCGGGTGATAGCTAACCCCAAGCCCGTCCCCGAGCTTTTGGCGCGGCTCTTATCCACCTGATAGAACCGTTCAAAAATACGCGGCAGGTCATCACGGGGGATGCCTTCACCCGTATCCTGTACCCGCACCAACACCCCTTGATTATCAAGGGACGCCCGTAGCCAAACTCGCCCTCCGGCTGGCGTATGTTTGATGGCATTATCCACCAGATTGGTAAACACCTGCGCCAAACGATCCCCATCCCCGGCTATACGCGGCAAATCGGGAATCTGCACATCCAATTGCAGCCCGCGATCCCGTGCCCGCATCGCCATACTTTCGCCGACGGTCTTGAGCAGTTCATCAATTTCGACGGCCTGCCGCATCATATCCATCCGCCCTGCCTGAATCCGTGCCAAATCCAGCAAATCATTGACCATGCGTGTCATCCGTCCCGCCTCACTATAAATGATAGTGGCAGCATGAGCATTGTCATCCGACACCCCATCAGCAATCGCTTGGGCAAAGCCTTGAATACTGGTCAGCGGCGTGCGTAAATCATGCGAGACATTCGCCAGAAAATCGCGTTGGGCTTTTTGGCCCAATTCCACTCGCTCGGTCATCGTGTTAAAGGTTCGGGCCACCTCGCGTACCTCATCCGGCCCATGCACCGGCACACGGGTGGAATAATTCCCCTCGGCAACTTTCGTGGCAGCATGAGCTACATCCAACAAGGGGCGCGACACCCACCGCACAATCCCGGCGGAAAATATCAGCGCCACCGCCATTCCAATGCACCCCGCCTGAAAAAACGCTAAAAACATTCCGCTGCCAAGATATTCACGCATGACGGCACGGAACGATTGTTTGGGGACTTGTGAGGCCACTATAAGAGCATTGACCACATAAATCTGCCCGGTGTCTTCATTCAACGGCATGATCTCACGGCGTAGCGGCTGTTCGACATACAACCATTTGGAACGGTCGTGGTCAAATTCGCCTTTATACAGCACCGTCGTACTGCCCCGCACCCGTGAACGCTCGACAAAGGCTTCCCGGTCTGATAGGCCGTCGAAATCACGCGGATAGTCGCCGCTACTGTCCCAAATCACTCGATTATTCTGCGATAACAGCATGATCCGCACATCGTTATTATCCGCTTGTGTTTGCAGATAATCTAACTGAAGCTCGACCTCCTGCCGGAAAGTCAGTGGAGTTTGATTACCAAGATACTGGTTCTGCTGCTCCGTCGAAAGAATATCTAAAGTGGTCGCCGCCAATTGAATATATTCATCATCAGTGTTGACCGGACGTGCCCGCAGCACCAAGATCAGCGCAAGCGAGATAATCGCCAGCGTAAACAACAATACCAAACCAAACGCACCCAGCAATCGCACATTTAACCGATTCATCTGCTAACCAATACTCCCCTACCTTCAATCCGATGCCGCAGGAACAACCGCAAATGCAGGACTCGGCAGGCGATTTTCACGGATTTGTTGAATAGCTAAGGCGCTCAACAAAAAACACCCCGCCGCGATAATCAAAATCACATTGTACCCGTTGGTCGAATCCGTTCGCCGATTCACCTCATCCACGATAAACCCACTACTCAGCCCCACCGACGCCCCCATACTCGTCGCGATATTGGTGATTCCCAGATAAAAAGCCGTTTGGCGCTGCGGCACAATCCCTGTCACCAGCGCCCACCCCACACTGAAAAATATCGCCGACCCCACCCCGGCAAACATCAACAAAAAGCTGGCAACATTCAGCGAAGTCGTCAGGGTAATCGTGACGGTGCTGATTGCCGCCAAAATCCCTGCCACCATCAACATCCGCCGCCGCCCAATCCGATCCGAAATCATCCCCGCCGGAATGGTCACCAGCATCACCGCAAGGCCAATTAAAATCACAATCCGGCCCTGTGTTTCGCGGGCTTCCTGCTCACTTAGGCCAATAACATCTTCCAAATAGGTCACCGCGAAACTACCCAGAATGTTAAACGAGATGAAAAAACTAAACCGATGCACCAGCCACCATAAAAATGAGGTCTGACGGGCGAGGCGGCGCAAATTCAAAACCACAATCATCCGCTGTGAGGTCAACCAGCTTGCCGATGGATGATGTATCCGCAAAAAACGCCGTGTAGCCGTAATAGGTTGCTGCGATTTCATGCGTGCGACAGGTTCGGGCGCTCGCCAAAACGTGATGATCACCGAAGCAATCGTCAAACCGCTAATGACTATAACGGCGACATTCGGTCTCTGATAATTCCCCAAAAAGGCCCATGTCAGCCCTCCCGCCACCACAATTCCGACCAATTCCATAACCGTTTTAAATCCTGCCGCCAAGCCCATTTGGTGTGAGCCAACTTGGTCAGGCAGCAGAGCATTCAGCGGGCTTTGAATCATACTCAACAGAGTTTGCAGCAGCAAAACTCCAATCAATAACGCGAGGATATTCGGGGCATTCACCATAGCCGATAGCGCCACAATCAAACCAATCGCCCCCACCAGCATAAAAGGATACCGACGACCAATGCGGGTGCGGGTGTGATCGCTCAAAAGGCCAATAATCGGTTGGGCCAGTCCAGAGATTGTTAATCCAAAGATGCCAACCAAACCGAGCGCCGTATTGAATCGGGATTCATCAAGCTCGGCGTGATCTACTAAATCCGAAAGCACAAAATGATACAGTGCCGGCTTATTGATGGCATAGGCCAGCGCCAAACTGAGTGCGGGTAGACTGAGCAGCACTAAAAACCAAACGGAGCGCTCGGCTGGGCCACTATTTACGACTGCTCGCTGCCTCATAATTGTAATACCTTTAGACTTTTCCCTCGGAAATGGTAATGGATTGAAACACTAATGTCAGCTTGCGAGTTTCGCCGCCAGCATCAGTTCCTCTAATCTGTACGCGGTCAACCAGCAGGGGGTCGCGGGCCTCAAGGCATAGGCGGAACAAATCCTCCAAAGTCGCAAATTCCTTGACTGTCTCAGTCAAACCTGTCTGTTCATCCCATTTTCGGAATACAATAATGCCCTGTTCAATATTGGTTTTTGCCACGCCGCTATCCTCTTTTTGCGATAAAAAGAAAACCCTTTTAGTATCATAAGTGTACTACTCATAGACTGTCACGGTAAACCTAGAGTCGCGGGGTGACCTCCCATGATCAATTTATTACTCCGGGTCACATTAATTTCCATTTTCCTTACGAATGGGCCATTTTTGCCTGCCCGTCACCCGCAACACCCTGCACTGACCGTCAGCCCGATTGAAAAAATCGCCGAATTTGGTGGGCCAATCCGTGCCGCCGCCCTTGATGGAGCCGATGCTCTGATCGCCGAGGGTGAAACAATTGTGCGTGTACCCTTAATTGGCGACCGTGCCTATCAACCCACCGAACGCCACGCTTTAGCCCAAGGTCTAATCCTCGATCTTACCCGCACCTCCCAAGCCCTATACGCCCTAACGGCCCAGAGCCTTATTATCTTGACCCCCGATGCGCGTCACGTGCGGAATGTTCTACCCGGTGGTGGCGAACGCCTAACCCTGCTTAATGAACTATTGCTGATTACCGCCCGTCAAGCTGGCACGAAGTTATATGTCATCCAATCCAATGGTGATCTAATTTCCCAAACATGGATCAGCACTCCCAGCGAAAACCTGCAATCCGGGGTTTTAGATACCAAGACCATCGCTATGGCCGACCGTTCATCCGGCATCCGCTTATTAGAATTGGAGGATAAAAAACCCGCCCAATTTTTGAGCGCCCTTCCCACCACCGCCCCACCCGACGGCCTTGCCGTTTTTGACCATTGGTTGTTTTCGACCAGCGACCATCACCTAAATGTGATAGACGCCAACAACCCCCAAAATCCGGGTGTGGTCGGGCAATATGCCCCCATCCATGATATTCAAGACATGGTGTGGCAAAACGGCCTTACGATTATCGCCGATGGACAGGATGGCCTCAAAGTTTATGACCATGCCAGTGTAACCGATGGCCCGCGTTATCTTGCCAGCGCCACCGACCACCCCGCCTATGCCGTTGCCCTAAGTGAACAATATCTATTCAGTGGCGAACCCAACGGCCTGCGTATTTATGATGCCACCCGCCTGCCCGATCTTGTCCCCCTGAGTTTCGCGGCCCTCTGGTCACCAGCAACCGCCATTACGCTTGTGCCAAACTCGACCCTGATTCTGGTATCGGTTGGCGCGGGTGGTCTGGCAATCGTGGATATGGCCGCGCCCTTTGCTCCCAATGTGCGGGCAGCCCTGCCTTTTTCCGGCCCGGTAGAATATGCCCTTGCCCATCCCAACGACCCCTCTGTCCTCTATTTGACGTTAGGCGATGGTCGGTTGGTCACCCTGCAATTTGACCCGAACGCCCCCGAAAAAGCCACTATTACCAGCGATCTACCGCTTTCGGGCCAACCCGGTGAAATGGCCCTCGACCCCTCCCGCGATTTATTGGCGATTGCCACCGGGCGTGCCGGCCTCGAATTTTATTCGCTTGGCCTCGACCATTATCAACCCTCCCGCCTCACCGGTTTAATTTCGCAGTCCCTTACCAAAGGTGGCGTAAAATCGGTCAAATTGACAGGTGGAGGTCGTTGGCTCGTACTCGATGGTGACAGTCTGCGTGTGGTGCGGCTGTTCGGCAAACGCCAATTTGTCGAAGATGGTCGCCTCAGTGTCACGGGTTCAACCCTCACCCTCACCGACAATCACCTGCTGATTGGCGGGGGTAATCAATTGACAACCCTCACCCTGCAAAATGGTCAGCCCCAGCAAACCGGGGTCTATCGTGCCCCAACCAAATATCATGACCTAGCCGCCCAACTCACCCAAGTGGTCTTGGCAACCGACGACGGTCTGATGATTTTGGATACAACCGACCGCACCCACCCGCGTGAGCAGCGGTTTATCCCCACCCCGTTTAAGGTAGAACGACTGTTAATTCGTGGGGATGATTGGCTGCTGCTCAATTCACAACGCGGCATGATTCACCTGCGTTTTTCGCTGTTTTTGGCAAATGAACCCTCGGTGGAGCCAACCATTGAGGGTACGTATGTCTCGATTCAAGGGGGTCGCCAACTGCTAACTTTTGCAGATGGCACTCTCAGCATCACCGGAGATGCATGGTTTCGTATGGATTCCAACGGCGATTTGTTGGCAGCTGTCCCCGATACCCCCTCGCGCAGTGCCGCCGTTTTGGGCACAGATACGTACCTGCTGCACGATCACCTCATCCGGCTGGATGGGTCGGGTCAAATCATCGCCGAAAATACTGCTGTTATGGGTCTAGCCCTTGCCGCCGATGCGCAGTTTATCTGGGCCTTGGGCTATCAGGGCCAATTGCAAGCCTATGACCCCGCGACCCTGCTGCCTGCCACCCCAATCCGCAGTGCCCACCTCGGCCTCCACGCCACCAGCCTGACCGCCGCCAATGAATTACTGTATGTCGGCACCGAAGATGGCACGGTCTTGGTCGTCGCGCCTCCTGCCGAAACCGTTACCACACCCGAAACCCTCATCCACAGCCGCATCCCCGATATGGGTGGGGCAGTTGCCGATATATATGCTGTTACGGGCCAACCCGGTCAGCTAGTCATCAGCGCCAACGAGGGCGGCTTGTGGTGGCTCGATGCCCGTGATTCACGCACCGTTGAAATCATTGCCCACTCCCCCCTATCAGGCCGTTCGATTGCGTCCGCCACTTCCGAGGATGCAAATTGGGTGGCGGTTGCCAAAGGCGCGTGTGGTTTCCAAGTTCTGGATGCCAGCCAACGTGATTTGGGCTTGCGTCCGATAGCCGAATGGCATGGCGGCTCAGTCACCGACCTGCAATTTGTCAACAATCAACTCATGGCCCTTGTCGGCGGTGTCCCGGCCTTGTTTCAATTGAATCCCAATGCCCCGCCCCTGCCACCACCAATGCCGCATCGCCCCTCCCCTGCCAACGCCACCGAAACAACCATGCCCGTGCAAACCCTAACATGGCTGCCCAATCCCGACCCCTGCCAGCAATTAAGTTTCGAGGTGTGGATTAATGGTCAATTGATGGGCCAGACCAGCGATTCCCGGTGGTTGCTGCCTACCCCGCTGACCCACGATATTCAATGGCAAGTCATTACCATCGATGGGCAAGGCAATCGTACCCCCAGCCCTCTATGGCGTGCCTATGCCCCGATAAAAGGTTGGGCCAACACCCCGCCCGACTTTGCAACTGCCCAAATGAAACCCACTGATGAAGGATCGGTTATACCCGTGCCTTGGTGGATATTGGGCCTATTATTTGCCAGTTTGGGCCTGATTCTGCTCGGCGGTATGGGCTGGCGTATGATCCGCCGCTAAAAAATCTGCTACAAATTTTGCCTGCCTCCAACGTAATTCCTACACTCATGAGGTAAAGTGTTGGGCTGAAAAATTCTGAACGCAATTCACAAAGGTAGGGTTTTTATGGCCGAGTCATTTACCTTTCAGGCGGAAATCCGCCAATTACTGTATACACTGGTGCATTCCCTCTATACCGAACGCGAAATCTTCCTGCGTGAACTCATCTCGAACGCCTCCGACGCGCTGAACCGGATGCAGTTTGAATTATTGACCAACCGTGATGTGCGTGACGTGGATACCCAACTTGCCATCGAGATTGAAGCGAATGAAGAAGCTGGGACACTGACCATTCGAGATACTGGCGTCGGCATGTCGCGCCAAGAACTGATTGAAAATCTCGGCACGATCTCCAAAAGCGGTGTGCGGGCCTTCTTGGAAAAAGCCAAAACCAGCAATGGTGACCACATCAGCACCGATTTAATTGGTCAATTCGGCGTCGGCTTCTATAGCATTTTTATGGTCGCGGATGAAGTCGTCGTCAATACCCTGTCCTATCTGCCGGATTCTCAGCCCTATTGCTGGATTTCACGCGGCGAAGAATCCTATGAAATCGAAGACGGTGATAAGGATGTACGCGGCACCGAGGTTGTTCTCAAACTCAAGGACGACGCGAAGGAGTTTTTGAAAGACTACACCCTCCGCAAAATCATCCAAACCCATTCCAATTACATCGCCTTCCCCATCTATGTTGGCGAAAGTGAAGAACCCGCCAACGCCCGTCAAGCCATTTGGCGACGACCCGCCAGCGAAGTCAGCGACGAGGATTACAACAATTTCTATCGCGCCTTAACGATGGATTTTGAAGAACCATTGGCCCATATCCACAGTTCCGCCGACGCCCCGGTGCAATACTATGCCCTGCTCTATCTGCCTGCCAAAGCCGAACGTAGTATGTTCAGCATCCGCAAAGAACCCGGCTTGCAGTTATATGCGCGTAAAGTTCTGATTCAAGACTACTGCACCGATTTGCTGCCCGAATATCTCTATTTTGTGCATGGCGCGGTAGATAGCGAAGACCTGCCCCTCAATGTCTCGCGTGAAACCGTCCAAGCCAACAAACTCATGGCGGGGTTGAAGAAGGCCATCACTGGGCGTATCCTGCGTTATCTGAATGACCTTGCCAAAAATGATGCCGAAAAATATACTGCATTTTGGGCAGAATTTGGCCCATTTCTCAAACAGGGCATGATTGCCGACCCCGACAATCGTGATCGTTTGCAGGCCCTCCTGCGCTTCTACAGCACCCGCAGTGAAGACACCCTGACCAGCCTGCAAGACTATGTTGAACGGATGCAAGAGGTCGAAAATCAGCAGGAAATTTATTATGTGCTAGGGGATAACAAATCGGTCGCCTCACGCAGTCCACACCTCGACCCCTTCCGTGAACGTGGCATCGAAGTGCTATATTTCACCGAGACGGTGGATAGCTTTTTGATTAACTCGCTGTATGAGTTTAACGGTCACAAATTGCGTAACGTGGATGATGAAAGCCTCGATCTCTCCGAAATTGGCTCGGCCCAAGAACCCGAATCCGCCAACGAGCCGGTGGAGGAAGATTCGTTGGAAGGTGTCCGTAGCCGTTTTGCCGAAATTTTAGGCGAGCGTGTGCAGTCTGTCCGTATCAGCAAGGTCTTAGCTGGCAGCAATCCGGCCCGTCTCGTCTCCCCGGAAGGCACAATTGACCGCCATACCCAGCGCGTCTATCGTATGTTGGAACGTGATTATGAAGTGCCGCGCAAAATTTTGGAACTCAATCCGCGCCATACCTTGATGCACAATTTAGCCAATCTGATGCACGCCGACGCCGAAAATCCATTGGTCGAGGTAACCGTCGAACAGATTTATGAAAATGCGCTGTTGTTAGACGGCCTCCATCCCAATCCTGCCGAAATGGTCAGTCGGATTCAGGCCATTATGGAAGCCGCTACCAAACGCCATTCCGATTAGAGGCTATTTTTTGAGGAGGGCAGGTTTATGCGGCCTGCCCTTTTTGAAATCTGTAGTGCCTAACCTTATCTAGCGTTTGGCAAAAGTATACATATAACCAAACATCAACACCCGCACATATTCCCCATCATCCCCCGCTGTGGATTGGAACATCGGCATTGACCCTGCAAATTCATCCGTTGGGAATCTAAAAAGTCTTAGCGGAGTATTTGAGCTATTGGGAGGCAGTAAAGGCAACGCCGACACCCCAACCTCGGCCTCATTCAAATTGAGGTAGATCGCATAACTGCCATCAGGCGTCATGACCCCTGCCCGAATAAGGTCATATCGCCCCGTGACCTGATCGACTGTTGTCGACACCACAAAACTCTGCTGATCCGGGACACCACTAAAATCAATCAGGGTCATGGCCTCACCACTATTCACATGGATTGCATACGTCGGTTCAGCGGATGCAATTTGGGTGGGCGAAAAGGTGGTTGCCACCAAATATTGACTATCTCCACTCCAACCCAGTCCGTTGAGCCAAAGATCAATCTCGCTCCATGCCGGAATGCCAGACTGTGTTAAATCCGACAAAATCGCGACTTGGTGTGTATCTCCGTTGGTAACATCCACCACCCAAATGCTTTGGCCCTTGCTTTGGTCACCGGGCCGCACCAAAAAAGCCATCATTTGACCATCAGGAGATAGGGCTGCACCGCCATCCAATACATCTGTCCTAGAGCTAAAGACCACAAACTGTTCGTCTTTCACATGCGTCAAATCAGCTACCAATTCAGGCTCACCGACACTTTCAGTTCCATTGCCCAGATATATCTGGTAAAGGTTAAGGGGTACGGGATTAAGGTCTCTTCTATATGGACTACGGAAGAAATACAAGATATTATCTGGCCCCCAAACCGGAAAAAAATCCAAATTGGATATCTCCATACTATCCGAAATAAAATTACCTTGAAGGTTATCCTCTGTCAGATTGACTAACTGCCGAAACTCAAAATCAAACACCCAAAGATCGCTTTCATAAAATTGCGAAACCATATTCTCATGAAAGGCGAGGTAGCGGCTGTCCGGCGACCAAGCAAAACCCGTCATCACCCGTACTGTCACATCACCAGTTGGGACACACTCAGTTATTGCCGAAGCAATTTCGTAGATACAAAAGCTGTCGTCGCCGGGCCATACCAATTTTGTCCCATCCGGCGAAATGGTCATATTCCGTGTATCGCCTAAATCATCCAACCTTTGATACTCCACAAATTCCAAGATTGGCGGGGTGATAACTTGGCTAGGGGCTGGTGGATCATCAGGTGACATCATCGGAGTTAGGCTTGTTAGACCGCATAGACTGGCTAACATCAACAGAAGTGAGCGTAGCATTATTTTCCCTTCCTTAAAACAAAAATGGCATTCCCATATGCTCTATTAGGATGCCATTGTTCAGGAAAATGTGCCAATTATTTATTCGGCGGCCTGTGGCTGCTTCCAACCCTGCCAACCGCGTGCCTGCCATGCTGCATAGACCGCCACTGCCCCCACTGTTGCCACATTCAGGCTTTCAACCGCGCCGCGCATTGGGAGTGCCACCAGCAAATCACACGTCTCTCGTACCAATCGGCGCAGCCCTTCGCCCTCACTGCCCAGTACCAGCCCCAAACTCATATTCAAATCCACTTTATCCAGCGGCTTGACGCTGGGGCCAATATCAAGACCAACCAACCACACATTTTCTTCCTGCAATTTTTTCATGGCATTCACCAGATTGGTGACCTGTGATACCCGCAAATGCTCCACCGCGCCGGATGAAGCCGCCACGACCGATGGGGTAACCGCCACACTGCGTTTGACCTGCATAATCACACCATGAACCCCCACCGCGTCAGCCACACGTAGCAGCACCCCGACATTTTGCGGGTCTTTGAGCAAATCCAGCAGCAGGATAAATGGTTTTTCATCGCGCTGTTTGGCGACCTCAAAAATATCCTCGATTTCAACATAGGGATAACCCGCCGTTCGCAAAACGACCCCTTGATGATTCCCCTCATTCGTCGCCAGATCATCCACAATCCGACGCGGCACACGACGAACTTCGACCCCCTTGGCCTGCGCTGTGTTGATAATGTCGGTGATGATATTTTTCTCTTCTGTCCCCTCGGCAATCAGCACCTGCTGAAACTGCCGCCGCCCTGCCCGCAGTGTCTCCAATACGGGCCAACGCCCATAGATGAAATCTGACATGTCGCAATTACGCTCCAAACTGCTGTTTGTGTTTTGTTTCGTGTATTGTTTTTAATGTAACCCCACTGAGTCGCCACAAGTGACGATCCAGCAACCTGATCTCTCAATATCGGGTTTTATTTTATCTTACCCGTGCAAGAATGATTAACCCCATCTGAGAATCTCGGTCATAGGATTGTGCTTGCCAGAATGATTGTTATAATGCCTTTTTCTATGTGGAGATGATGCCTATGTCTTTTTTTGAGATTTTTGCATTCGGCGGCCTTATCATCTGGGTCTATGTCACCCTGCTGTGGCTCATCAGCCTCGCCATCAAAAATGCCAGTATCATTGACATTTTTTGGGGATTGGGGTTCGTGCTGGCGACGGGTGTCTATTTCCTGTCCAGCGATGGCGGCTATCAGGGTCGTCAGCTACTGATACTAGCCCTCGTCTCAATTTGGGGTATCCGGCTTTCAACCCACATCGCTCGACGCAATATCGGCAAAGGTGAAGATTTCCGTTATGCCAACTGGCGGCGTCAATATGGCGAAAAATGGTGGTGGCGCAGTTATTTACAGGTCTTTCTATTGCAGGGCATTATTTTGTGGCTGATCTCGACCCCGTTGCTTGCAGCGCAATATCATGACACCCCCGACCACCTCACGATTCTGGATATTTTGGGGCTGGTGATATGGGGCATTGGCTTTTTCTTCGAGGCGGGCGGCGATTGGCAGTTGATGGTATTTAAAGCCAACCCTGCCAACAAAGGCAAGGTCTTGAATACGGGCTTGTGGCGTTATACCCGTCACCCCAATTATTTTGGCGACGCGACCCTGTGGTGGGGTTATTTTCTGATCGCGCTGGCAACCCCCTACGGCTTTTTGACGATTTACGCCCCAGCCTTTATGAGTTTTCTGTTGATGAAAGTGTCCGGCGTAGCGATGCTCGAAAAAACACTGGTAGACACCAAGCCGCAATATCGGGACTATGTCCAGTCCACCAATGCGTTTTTCCCCGGCCCACCGCGCACGTCTTGACAGGCGACGCGCCAGACTGATACAATCCTAATCAAATGGGCCTGTAGCTCAGCTGGGAGAGCGCTACAATCGCACTGTAGAGGTCAGGGGTTCGAATCCCCTCAGGTCCACAATTCACCCCACACAAACGCCTCTTTTTCCAGCATCATCCCACTTCATTTGACATTCCCTTAAACCAACCATATTGTTATACCCAAAGATTCCACATAATCGGGGTATATAACACATGCGACCTCCAAAAAATCTTCTTTGGCATGATGTCCGTATTGAAGGTGGTTTCTGGGGCGAACGGCAGGCGACCAACCGCGACCGTACCATCCCGGCTGTTTACCACCAGACCAAAATTACCGGACGTCTTGACGCTTGGAAAATGGATTGGAAACCCGGTCAGCCCGAACCCCATATCTTTTGGGATTCGGACACTGCCAAATGGATGGAAGCCGTCGGTTATAGTCTAGGGACACACCCCAATCCCCTATTTGAGCAGCAAGTAGATGAGGTCATTGACCTAATTGCGAAGGCCCAGCTACCCGACGGCTACACCAACAGTCACTTCATCGCGGTCGAGCCGGAAAAACGTTGGCGTAATCTGCGTGATCAGCACGAATTGTACTGCGCTGGTCATATGATCGAAGCCGCCATCACCTATTCCCAAGCGACTGGCAAGCGCAAACTGCTCGATGTCTTATGCCGCTACGCCGATCATATTGACACGACCTTCGGCCCCAACGATGGTCAAAAGCGCGGCTACCCCGGCCACCCCGAATTAGAGTTGGCGTTGGTGAGGCTGTTCCACGCGACGGGCGATCAGCGTTATCTCAACCTATCACACTATTTCGTAGATGAACGGGGTCAACAGCCGCATTACTACGACCGTGAAGCGCACGAACGTGGTGAAGACCCGCGCAATTTTTGGGCCAAGAGTTATTCCTACTGCCAAGCCCACCAGCCCATCCGTGAGCAGACCGGCGTAACCGGACACTCCGTCCGTGCCCTCTATCTGTACTCGGCGGTTTCCGACATCGCCTTGGAGACGGGCGACCACGAACTACTCGAAGTGGTGCAGACCTTGTGGAACGACCTGACCCAGCGCCAGATATACATCACAGGCGGGGTGGGTTCGGCCCATACCATCGAAGGGTTCACTGTCCCCTACGACCTGCCAAACGAGACGGCCTACAGCGAAACCTGCGCCTCAATCGCCTTGGTATATTGGGCGCAGCGCATGTTCTATCTCGACCCTACCAGCCGCTATATTGATGTGATGGAACGGGCGCTGTACAACGCCATGCTGAGTGGTGTGTCGTATGAAGGGTCGCTTTTTTTCCAAGCCAACCCACTGACCTCCTACCCGAATGTAAGTCCCTATGAGCGTTGGAACAACATCATGACCGGCACGCACTACCAGCGTACCGAATGGTTCGACGTGGCCTGTTGCCCATCCAATCTGGCCCGACTGGTGGCCTCAGTCGGCGGCTATTTCTACTCCACGACCCCCCAAAGATTGTACGTTCATCTCTACAATCAGAATCGGACTCAAGCCTTTGTCGGCGGGCGTTTGGTGCACATCGAACAGCAGACCAACTATCCTTGGCATAGTGATGTTCATCTTACGGTGACAACGGCGCAGCCAACCCGTTTTGAACTAGCCCTACGTATTCCGGGCTGGTGTCGCGACTTTCGTATCAATCTGAACGGCGCTGATGTATCGAGAGAACCAGAGCGCGGCTACATCATCATTGACCGTGAATGGCAAACTGGCGATACCGTGACGCTGTCTTTTGCTATGCCAATCGAGCGAATCATTTCCCACCCACACATCCGTGAAGATGCTGGTCGTGTCGCGCTTCAACATGGCCCGATTGTGTATTGTCTGGAAGAAGGGGATAACGGCACGGCGCTGGCAAGTATCACCTTGCCCCACGATGCGCGACTCACTTACGAATTGGATGGCAACCTGTTCGGCGGCGTTGGGACAATTAAGGGTGATGCGCTACGAATTGAGCCTACCCACTGGGGCAACGAATTATATCAGCCGGAATCATTCCAAGAAATTGCCCAAACACCATTCACGTTGAAGGCCATTCCCTATTGCTTTTGGGCCAACCGTCAACCCGGCGAGATGCGCGTTTGGCTTCTTAAATCCTAAACCTCAATACTTCGTCAAGTAAGAATCCCCTGAATTAGTGGGATGAATTCATAGAATTTCTCAAACACCTATTGATTTAATGCCGCCTACAGCCAAAACTCCACTCTGTCTTTAGTAAAAAGTAAGTTTGTCTCATGATATAATGCAAATTTTAGTAGTGGATCAATGTTCATTGCGCATCACTGTAGCTAGGAAACAAAGTCAAAATGCAAATGTTACGTGTAAATCCCTTAACAGATGAAGCTTGGAAAAAACTTGTTCATAGCCATAACTTAGGAAGCGTTTTTCATTCTATTGACTGGATAGAGTCGGTCAGCGAGTGTTATGGATTTCAGCCGACGGCCTATGTCTTGTTAAATGGGACAGAAACCCCGATAGCAGGTCTCCATTTATGCAATATTATGGACATTCGCGGTCACCGTCTTGTCTCATTCCCCTTCTGTGATTTTACTGACCCTATTGTTGCCGATTCGAAGGCTTGGCAAACATTGAGCGACTCAGTATTCGCAGATAACGTTCCGTTTCATATCCGCTGCCTTCATAACGAACTCCCCCTAGACGACCCCCGCCTAACCATAACCAAGCAGACCATGTGGCATGGTTTGAATGTCGAGCCAGATTTAGACACCCTCTGGCATAACATTGATGGGTCTGCACGGCGTGCCATCAAAAAAGCCCAGCGCATGGGGGTTACCGTCCGCCCCGCTACAACCTTGAGCGATTGGCGTGCATTCTTCCTGCTCCATCTGCGCATACGAAAATCGAAGTACCAATTGCTGGCACAACCATTCGCCTTTTTTGAAGCCTTAAAGGTGCGCTTTGTGGATAAAGGTCGCGGCGCACTCCTGCTAGCTGAACTCGAAGGACAAGTAATCGGCGCAGTCCTATATCTTGGGTGGAAGGATACCCTGACCTATAAATTCAGTGCGTCCGACGCCGACTTTTTGGACAAGCGCCCTACCGATTTGCTGGTTTGGGAGGGGATTCAATACGCGAAGCGAAATGGGTATCACTCGATAGATTTTGGGGCCAGCGATCTCGACCAAGAAGGCTTAATCCGGTATAAACGCAAATTTGCAGATACCGAAAAACTGATTACTTTCCTAAAATATACGCCGACTGGTTATGTTGACCATCCACGTGATCGGGAAACCAGTTCTGCCCTCGGCCATTTGACGGGCCTACTAACCGACCCCCAAGTCCCGGATTCCGTCACTGAAAATGCGGGCAAGCTACTTTACCGCTATTTTGTTTAGGGCTTTCAATAAATTTTATTAAAAAAGCAGTCTACTTTCAGGCTGCTTCTCAGTTTTCCATGTTTTCAGGGTTGCGTCCAGCCGATACCCTGACTCAACATCTTGGCAAAATTGGCATCCTTCCAAGCCACTGCGTTATCCCCCAGTTGTAAGCAAAACACCCGACTGGACTTGTATTGTCGCGTCCATGCAATCGTCGTCATGCTTTGGGGATGGGACGTGGTAACCAAAATGTGGTTATCGCCCTCTGCATCCGGCATTACATACGTCTCGTCAGTGATTATCCAGTCCGTCAATCCCGCCATAATCGGATGCTCAACGTCGGCAATCTGCAATGGAATGGCCTCATGATGGGCATAATGTGTTAATTGACGGTCACGGATGCCGACGATCTCATCCCAAACCTGCCATGTGGGAAAACACAACAAGGCATGATGCAGCATCACAATTCCTTGCGGCGTATTTCCGAGCGACTCCATCACCGACTGCACCGTATCATGCTGACCGGGTGGCGGGCCAATATCCACCAATTCGCGCTTAAGGTGTGTATAAAAAACCAACACGTCGTAACTAGCCCGCGCCTCCGGTGATGAATTTACAAAATCCGCCATATGCTGAATATAGACATCAATTCCCGCCATGCCACGAAATAATTGATGAAACGCCACCACATTAAAATGATGCCCACCCGTAATGACCGCTGTTTTTATCATCTCGTATCTATATGCCCCTGTCCTGCTGAACATGGTATGCTCTAACAAATCCTGATTATCCCGAAGAGATATTATGCTTGCCCATACTGAAAAAACCCAAAAAGTAAAACTTGCTATGCTGGCGATGCAGCGCCGTCCATGGGAACAAGGGGTCGCGGCACAGGCCCTATTAGAACTTGGCGACTATGAAACCATGATTTTACTGGCAAAAGATTCGGCCTATCTTCAAATCGCCGATGGTCGTCTCGCCATGCCCGATGTCACCCATGCCGTCACCGACCCCGCCGCCAATGGTGAACCCGTCCTCAAAGCCGCCGAACTGACAGGGGATGCGGAACTGGCCCGTTCTGCCCAACGTATGGCGGATTACCTTCTGCACATCGCCCCCCGTACCCCGGATGGCATCCTACACCATAACACCCCCGCGCCGGAACTTTGGATTGATGCCGCCTATATGGCCCCGCCTTTCCTCGCCGTCGCAGGTTATCCCGCCGAAGCTGTCCATCAGCTAAAAGGCCTAAAGCGCTATCTGTGGAATCCCGACAAACAACTCTATTCGCATATCTGGCACGCTGGCAAAAAAGCCTTCACCCGTCAGGGTTATTGGGGTGTAGGCAATGGGTGGGCCGCCGCTGGCATAGTGCGTGTTATCGCCGCCTTACCCCCGTCCATGCCCGACGAACGCCAATGGTTAATTGACAGCTTAAAACAAGTCATAGATGGCTGCCTAGCCTACCAGCGCGAAGATGGCCTATTTCACAATGTCGTAGATCAGCCGCAAACCTTTGTCGAGACCAATTTAGCCCAGATGCTAGCCTACTCCATCTATCGTGGCCTGCAATTCGGTATACTCGATACCAGCTATCAATCCTATGCCGATGTGATGCGTGCCGCCGTCCATCAAAAGGTGGATACCTATGGTTTTGTACAATCCGTTTGTGGTGCGCCCAATTTCGATCGCCCCGGTATCGCCACCGAGGGCCAAGCCTTTTTCTTGTTGATGGAAGCCGCCTACTTCGCCCAATAAAGGAGAACTCATTATGCCTGTGTCTGGTATCGAGCAAAAAAACGTAATCCAAATCGGTGTTATCGTCCGCGATATTGAACGCACCGCTGCTCACTACACTGAAATTTTAGGGCTACCCACGCCCGCCACCATCCTGTTACATGATGACCTCCATGCCAATTATCATGGTCAAGAGACCCATGTCCAAACCAAGATATGTTGTATCCAAATGGGTCAGGTACAATTTGAACTGCTGCAACCCCTCAATGCGCCCAACGCATGGCATGATTTTCTGGATCAGCATGGCGAAGGCATTCACCATATCGCGTTTTTCCCATCCCCCACCGAAAAAGCCGCCGCATCGTTTGGCGAATATGGCTATGAAATCATCCAACAAAGCTACTTTGGTGAGCGTGCCGGGATGTATACCTATCTCAATACAGACAAAGACATGGCGGTAGTGATCGAATTATTGGAGCATTTCAGCAGCAACCAGACTTTTAGCTCACCCCCTGTCAGCCCCGATCAAGGCATCGGCACGGATACCGTATGTCAGGTTGGCATTATGGTGCGGGATATTGAAAAAACCGCCCAACGCATTTCGGATGTTTTGGGTCTGCCCCAACCACCCATTTTTAGCACCCCCGGTTATGAGGTCGTCAAAACCACCTACAACAGCGAACCCTGTGACGCCACCGCCAAACTCTGCTTTTTTAATGTCGGTCAGCTTCAAATCGAACTGATTGAACCCGACGAAAAACCGAGCGTCTGGCGTGATTTTTTGGATCAACAGGGCGAACGAGCACACCATATCGCGTTCCCGATTCAAGATACCCAGCGCGTCACCGATTATCTGGCCCAACACGGTATCCCAATTTCGCAGCAGGGCTACTATGGCGACCTCAGTGGCATGTATACCTATCTTGCCAGTGAGGACAAGCTAGGCACAGCGGTTGAACTCTTAGAAAACTTTCCGCGTTAGGGGTAAAAAGGGCAGGCGGATAATACCCATACCTGCCCTTTTGAATGATGTGGTTGATTACAGTGGAATATTGCCGTGTTTTTTCATCGGATTCGTGTCGCGCTTATTGGAGAGCATTTCCAGCGCATTGATGACACGGGGGCGGGTCTCGCTTGGCATAATCACATCATCAATAAACCCGCGTGCCGCCGCCACATACGGATTGGCAAATTTCTCGCGGTATTCATTGACCAAGCGGGTCTTGACCGCCAGCATTTCTTCGTCGCCACCCCGTTCTGCCGCTTCCTGCAATTCGCGCCGGAAGATGATATTCACCGCCCCATCCGGCCCCATCACCGCGATTTCGGCCGTAGGCCATGCCAAATTCAAATCCCCGCGAATATGTTTGGACGACATCACGCAGTACGCCCCACCATAGGCTTTGCGCGTGACGATGGTGATTTTCGGCACCGTCGCCTCGCAGTAGGCATACAACAACTTCGCCCCGGAACGGATAATCCCACCATACTCCTGCTTCGTACCGGGCATAAAACCGGGCACATCTTCCAGCGTCAAAATCGGGATGTTGAAGCAATCGCAGAACCGGATAAATCGCGCCGCTTTTTCGCTGGCATCAATATCCAGCACCCCGGCCAACACCGCAGGCTGATTAGCGATAATCCCGATGCTGTGTCCACCCATCCGCGCAAACCCGACCACAATATTGGCGGCAAAGTGCGGCTGAATCTCAAAAAATCGGGCGTCGTCCACCAAATAATGAATCACTTCTTTGATGTCATAGGGCTTATTGGGATTATCCGGCACAATCGTGTCAAGCGCTTCCTCGGTACGCAGTGGGTCATCTTTCGACGGCTGAAACATCGGGTCTTCCATATTATTCTGGGGCAGATAGGTCAATAATTCCTGCACCAAAAACAGCGCGTCGTCTTCATTTTCCGCCACCAAATGCGCCACCCCGGATACACTGGCATGGGTATTCGCCCCGCCCAATTCCTCTTTGGTGACATCCTCTTTGGTCACGGCCTTCACCACATCCGGCCCGGTCACAAACATATACGAGGTGTTTTTGACCATGATAATAAAGTCGGTCAGCGCCGGGCTATACACCGCCCCCCCCGCGCATGGCCCCATAATGACGCTAATCTGTGGCACAACCCCGCTTGCCATCGTGTTACGCAGGAAAATATCAGCATACCCACCGAGGCTAATCACCCCTTCTTGGATACGTGCCCCGCCGGAATCGTTGAGGCCAATGACCGGCGCACCTGTTTTCATCGCCATGTCCATCATTTTGCAGATTTTTTCGGCATGGACTTCGCTCAAACTGCCCCCCATCACCGTAAAATCTTGCGAAAACACATACACCAACCGTCCATTGACTGTGCCCCAGCCCGTCACCACGCTATCACCCACAAATTCTTTATCGGCTTCATCCATGCCAAAATTACGTTCCCGATGTATCACAAACGGGTCAAGTTCGCGGAATGTGCCGGGGTCAAGCAGCATATCCAGCCGTTCACGGGCCGTCAGTTTGCCGCCTTCATGTTGAGCAGCAATGCGTTTTTTGCCCCCTCCCTGCAAACTTCTGGCCCGCATAATACTAAGGGTATCCAACAGGTCATTGCCCGAATTTTCGGCAGTCACAGGGGGCTTAGTCGTATTTGTCATAAGTTTATTTCTCCAACATCGGTAGATTTTTGAAAAGCACGGCGCACTTTTGGACGACGCAGCAGCACAAAGTTCAATATTAAACCCAATCCCACCAAAACGACCAAAAATGACACCCGTTCATGGTCATAGGGATTCGCCGCGAATATCGCAAACCACCCCGCGCTAAACAGACCATAGGTGAGCAGCACGGGCCAAAACACCTGCCATGACCATAAGTGACGCCGCCACAGGGCTGTTGTCAAAAGTGTGAAAATGATACCCCAAATGGCGCTGATACTCACATACAGCCATAGAGGCGGTTTGGTATGCAAATCGTGGTAAAGCTGAGGGTTGTCGGCAACCACCCCGACCCGCCCCCAACTGCGCCCCGCCAAAATCGCCGCCTCCAAAATGAGCAGGCGCAAAGCAAATGGGCGCTTTTTCATGGTCTAGTACCCTAAATCAGCAGGGTAATTTCATTCGCCGTTGGATCACCCAACATTTTGTAAAGCCGATGGGCATCCTCATAATAGCGTTTGGCCTGCTCAAATGCTTCCTTGCGGGTATAAATATCACCCAACACGCGCACCGCCTCGGCCTGTCCCCGCCGAAAACCCATCTTTTTGCTACTAGATTCGGATTCTTTGGCAAGGCTCTCCGCTTCCACCAATTGGCCCTGTTTCATCAGTAGGGCAGCCCGGCGAATATGTGTCCGGACTGTATTTTCCGGGTCTTGAACAGCTTGGCTCTCAGTCAGCGCCTGTTTAATCAATTCCTCGGCATTGACCAAATCGTCTTGAGCCAGATACAACGCCGCCCAATTACTCTTAATCACCGCCTGCCAGCGGGGTGAATTGGCAGTCTCTACCGAAGCCAGCGCCTGTTTAAATAGGCTATTGGCCGTACCCCGGTCATGTTTGACAAAATAGGCCCACGCCAGATTATTCGTCTGGATGGCGATGAGTAGCGCGTCATTAATCTCGCGGCTGATTTGTAAGGCTTTTTCAAGCGTCTCAATTGCCAGCGGAACTTTGCCTGTCAGCACATAAAACCACCCCAGATTCCCCAACCGTAACCCCTCGGCCTGTCGGTCGCGCCGATCCCGCGCAATCTGGATAGACTCCTCATAAAAAGATCGCGCCGTTTCCAAATCACCCAAATCAGTATAAAGATTGGCGGCGTTCGACAGAACAAGCCCACGTGTAACCCGATCATCTACATTGCTGAGCAATTTGAGGGCGTTCTCAAAATCGGTCAGCGCCCCATTAAATTCCCCATTCATCCGGCGCACATTGCCAATATCACACAGCACCCGTGCCGCGCTGGCAGGCTCTCCCACACTTTCAAACAGCGATAATGCCTCCTGATAGGTCTTCAGCGCGACATCCCGTTCCAAATGTGAGATGTAGACCGATGCCAAAAGTTGTAGGGCCTCGGCGCGTTTGATTGGATTTTTGGCGCTGTCCGTCTGGTTTAAAACCTGTTGGAAGGTAGCAATCGCTTCTTCAATTGCCCCGCTGCGTTGTTGGGCACGCCCCAACGCCAACAACAAACCTGCTTTTTCGGTCGCGTCTGTTAAAACCCCATCCTCATAATAGCGCAGCCCTTCCTGTAATTTGACGACGGCCTCATCGTTACGTTTTAGCCCTTGCAGCGCCGATCCCTGCCGACCCACCGCCAATGCCGCGCTTTTAGTATCTTGTAACTGCGTCGCATGGAGATAAGCCCGTTCGGCCTGTGTCAGGGCTTGAGCATAATCACCTAGCCGCTGATACACCTGCCCCAAACTCAGGGCCAGTTGTAAGAAAAATTCAGGCTGCTGTTGTCCGGCCCGGTGCGCCAATTCTTCCGCTTTCTGATAGCGCTGCATGGCATCCAAAAAATGACCCTCTTGGATATCAACCCCCGCCAAATCCATCATCCAGCGCAGCGCCAACCGATTCCGGCCCGTTTGATAACTCATATGCAGGCCTTGTTCAAGCCATTTTCGTCCGCCGACCCGATCCCCCATCGCCAGCATCGCCTCACCCATTCGCCCTAACACCCCCGCCACAAGTGCCGGATTCTGGGTTTTTTGGGCGATCTGGATGGCCTCTTTAAGCAAATGCGTCGCATAGGACGGATTGCTCTGTTCAACATAATCCCGTGCCAAGTTTTCAAGTGCCAGCACAATCGTAGCGGCATCTCCGGTGGGTCGGGCCGCATCAAGCGCCTCTTGATGATAAGTCTGTGCCTGTGTCCAATCTTTTTGGGCAGCGTATAATTCACCAAGATTGCTCAGGCTACGGGCAATCAACACCGATTGATGCTGTTTACGCGCCGCTTCAAGGGCATCCCGCAGAAACTGCTCCCCTTGTTCATATTGGTGAGTCTGCACCAACAACGCCCCTATACCACTGAGGAAAAACTGCTCGGCTCGTACATCGTTATACTGTCGAGCCATCGTCAATCCCTGTTGATAATATTGCATCGCCTGCTCAGTTGCGCCCTGTTCTTGGGCAATGGTGCCTGCCTCCGAAAGGCGGTTCATTTCTTGCTCATGGGGGTGAAAATAGGGCTGCGGCTTTTGTTCGGGCTGTCCCCGAAAGCGCGATGTAAATTTTTGCATCAGATGTACTTTCTGTTACGCTAACCCATGTTAAGTTGAGTTGCTGTTTTCAATTATACGAGCCGACACACGTAATGTCGCTATAAACTCTATATGACTTTCCACATCAACGGCACCAGCATTTCCCATTCCGAAAGCCCGCCGTGCAAACTTTGGGCCACCAATGGGCGCAAATGATCACCGAGCCGGTAGGTTAGGCGCGGCACAAGAATCAAATCTCCTAAACGATGGATCGCTTCGATGTAGGGTGTCTCTGGCCCAAATAATCCACTTTGGATAGCCACCTCCGGTTCAATCCACGTTAGGCATTCACTAAAATGCTGCTCAATCGTATCAATCACCTGCTGTTTATATCCATCCCGCAGATACAGATACCCCAAGCGTGTCTCACCCCCCAATCCGCCACGACTGGCATTCCAAATCGGCGCGGCGCGTTCATCCTCATGCAGCATAATATTTTCCGACACGTTATGATGTCCATGATCCGCCACAATCATGACCAGCGTCTGCCCATCCTGCACACTCGGACTGTTGAGAACGACATGAATATCCGATAGCTGCCGTTTAATTTCCCGCGTCAGCCATTCGTGATGCGACCCATGCAGATGCGAGAGGGTATCCACTGCCTCCCAATAAATATGTACATAACACCGTTTACCTGCCGTTGCCTCAAGCACCTGATGAATCCGCAGCCATGTATCGCTGTAGCCGCCATGTATAATCCGTTCCCCCACCCCACGATAAATAATCTGCGACAGGTTCGAGCCCTGAATCCCGTCCGTCACAATCACCCGACTGGGGATATTCGCGTCGGTCAAAACTTCGCCAAAGGTCGGCCCCGGAATAAATGCCTCCGGCTGAAGTCCCCATTCCAACAGGGTATCCTTCTTTTTAGAGGCAGCAGGCCGATAGTGCAGAATATGCGACAGCGCCCCCACCTCGCGCAAATACAGCCGTGTGGCGACCAACCCATGCGAAATCGGGCCGCGTCCCGTCCACAGCGTCGGCAGGGCAGTGCATGTCGTTGAAGGGGCAGTCGAGGTCAGCGGCACAGGCCCGCGTCCATCCGTCAGGCGGGCTACGGTTTCGCTCAATTCCGGGTCTTGCTCAATCGCCTGTTTAAGCCGCAGATAGCCTAACCCGTCCGACAAAAACACGATCACCCGCTGAATATTGCCCTCCAACGCATACCCATTGCCGCCCCACACCATTGCATCCAGCGGCGCATCACCGGGTAGGGCTACCCCCAATAATTGCGCGGCGGTATGGGGAATATTGCGGATGGAGAGGCCATCATAATACGGAAATATCACCTCATCCGCCCATGTCGCAGGCAGTTCCAATAGTCGGTTTTGGCGGATACGGGATTCTAGTTGATCTTGAACAGCGGTTGCGCTCACAGTCTTTTTCTCTATCTTCCTAGTCTTTAATATCTTTTCTCTGGTGCAGTGCAGGATAATTATAACGACTGGACTGCGCTTTTCTCAGTCAATTGGTGTATACGGTTTGACAAGCGCCGCTGAATCAGCAACAATTTACCATGTTACAATTTGGTTTAAACTACAATTTTAACTCTATCGCTTGGAGTAATCGGCTATGATGAACGATGTCCTAAAAGACGCTGAAGAACGCATGAAATCCACCCTTCATGTCTTGGAACACGAGCTTGCTTCCATGCGTACCGGGCGTGCATCAACCGCACTAGTTGAAAAACTCGAAATTGTATATTACGGCACCCCCACTCCTCTTTTTCAACTTGCCAGCTTGAGCGTCCCAGAACCACAAACCATTTCGATTCGTCCCTTTGATCGCACTACCACCAACATCATCGAAAAAGCAATCCTTGCCTCGGACTTAGGCTTGACACCCAACAACGACGGCACTAACATTCGCCTCAACATTCCTCCGCTTACCCAAGAACGCCGCAAAGACCTTGTCAAAATAATGCACAAGCGTTTGGAAGAAGCCAAAGTTTCAATCCGCAATATTCGGCGTGGAGCAATGGAAGACCTAAAAGAACTCGAAAAAGAAAAAATGATCTCTGAAGACGATTTGCACACCGGTCAAGAACGCCTTGAAAAATCGACCGCTCGCCATATCGAACAAGTAGACGAGATTGGCAAACGCAAAGAAGCCGAGATTATGCAGGTCTAGTCTAGCCGCCTCGTTTTTATCGCATAAAGGTAGCGATTATGATGAATTTTGAGCCAGAACTCCCCGCAAATATCCCCTATCATGTTGGGATTATTATGGATGGCAATGGGCGTTGGGCCAAACAACGGGGCCTCCCTCGCTCCGAAGGCCATCGGCATGGTGTTGAAAATTTGCGCGGTGTCCTTGAAGCCTGTGGCGATTTTGGCGTAAAAATTCTGACCATCTATGCCTTTTCGACTGAAAATTGGGGTCGCCCCCCGGCTGAGGTGCGTTTTCTCATTGGCATCATAGATTACTTCATTGACCGTGAACTGAACGCCCTCCACCAAAAAGGCGTCAAACTGCGCCATATCGGCAAACTGGACGGCCTCAATCCACGCCTGAAAAAACGCATCCATGAGGCATTAGAACTCACCCGCAACAACGAAGTCATTACCCTCAATATCGCTTTTAACTATGGCGGACGTGATGACATTGTTCAGGCGGTGCGTCAAATTATGCGCGAAGGTGTTGCCCCCGATGCCGTTACCGAAGACCTCATGAGCCAGCATCTTTATACGGCGGGTCAACCCGACCCCGATTTGATAATTCGCACAGGCGGTGACATGCGCCTCAGCAATTTCTTGATGTGGCAGGCCGCCTACTCAGAATTTTATTCGACGCCGACCTTCTGGCCCGACTTTGACCGCACCGAATTATTGCGGGCCATTGAATATTACGGTGCACGTGATCGCCGTTTCGGATTGGTCAAAGAACCTTAATTTGAATTTATATCAAAGGGCCGATTGGCCTTTTTGTTTTAAGTAACAGGAGTTTCCCCCCATGCCTTCTGCTGCTTTAATGACGATTGAACGCCACATCCTAGAAGCTCAAAAAGAGGCCGCGCCCCAAGCAACCGGCGTCCTCACCCAACTGCTCTATGATATTGCTCTGTCCGCCAAAATTATTGCCCGTGAAACCACCCGTGCCGGTTTGGTCAATATTCTTGGCTCGGCAGATACCAAAAATGTCTACGGTGAGCAGCAGCAAAAACTAGATATTTTCGCCAACGATGTCATCTTCAAAATGAATGACCACACCGGACGTTTGTGTGCGATGGCCTCGGAAGAAAATGAAGACATCATCCCCATTCCCGACCGCTTTGAATGTGGCAAATATGTCTTGGTCTATGACCCCCTTGATGGCTCATCCAATGTGGATGTCAACGTCAGTGTCGGCACCATCTTTGGCATCTTCCGCAAAGTATCCAATGGGCCACGTGGCACGCTTGAAGACGTATTGCAGGCCGGACGCTCAATCGCGGCGGCAGGTTATATCGTCTACGGCCCAAGCACCATGATGGTCTACACGGTGGGGGATGGTGTACACGGCTTCACCCTCGACCCCAGCGTCGGCGAATTCATCCTGAGCAATGAAAACATCAAAATCCCCGCCAAATCCAAATATTACAGTGTCAATCAGGGCAATGAGAAATATTGGACACCCGGCGTGCGGCATTATGTCAAATGGCTGCAAGGCATCTATGGCGAAGGCAGCAAACCCCTATCACAGCGTTATATCGGCTCATTGGTGGCGGATTTTCATCGCAATCTGCTCAACGGCGGTGTCTATGTCTACCCCGGTGATCTAAACGACCCCACCGATCCCAACGGCAAACTGCGCCTATTGTTCGAGGCCATCCCGTTGGGCTATATCGCCGAGCAGGCAGGCGGGTCAGCATCCGATGGGGATATATCCATTTTGGATATTGTGCCTCACAAATTGCAGCAGCGTGTCCCGTTGTTTATCGGCAATTCTGAACTGGTCAACAAAGCCAATCAATTCATCCGCGATTATGACCGCGAGTGGTTGGAGATCTATCGCACCCACCGCGACCCGCACAAAATCGGTAAATAATGAACAATCGCTTGAAAAAGTCTTGCCCTGCCAAACAGAGTGTGATATATTGTGATTCATGGGTGGTCTTGTAGTGTAACCCTATCCCCAGCAATTATTGTTTCAACACTGTTTGTGGTCTAATTGAAAAATACACATCTGACCCACACGGTCATATTCTTGGCATTTATCAACACTCAACAACCACTGTGTCCTTTACCATTCCTAATATCACCCTACAATAGGTAAACTTTCATGGATATAGCAGATTTGGAACGGATGACCCTCGTCGAACTGCGTGTAATTGCGCGTGAAGCAGAAATCGCCGGGTACAGCCGCCTCAAGAAAGAAGAATTGATCCTCCGCATCCTCCGCGACAAAGCCGAAAAACAAGGGCATCAACTGCGCGGCGGGATTTTAGAAATCATTGAAGATGGCATCGGCTTTTTACGCTCATCCAGCTATCTTCCCGGCTCAGACGACATCTACGTCAGCCAAACGCAAATTCGACGCTTTAATTTGCGAACGGGTGATATGGTCATCGGGCAGATCAGACCACCCAAAGATTCTGAAAAATATTATGGTCTGTTGCGTGTCGAAGCGGTCAACGGGATGGATCCTGAACTTATCAAGAACCGCCCCAATTTTGAAAATCTGACCCCCATCTTCCCGCTAGAGCGTTTTAATCTAGAAACCAACGGTCGTGTACTTTCCACCCGTTTGTTAAACCTGATTGCCCCCATCGGCAAAGGCCAGCGCGGTCTATTTGTAAGTCCGCCCAAAGCAGGTAAAACCACCGTGCTTAAAGAGGTGGCTAACGCGATTAGCACCAATTATCCCGGTGTCCACTTGATGGTCGTCCTGATCGGAGAGCGCCCCGAAGAAGTCACCGACATGGATCGCTCGGTAGACGCCGAAGTCGTCAGCAGTACCTTCGATGATCTAGCCCAAAGTCATGTGCGAGTTGCTGAAATGGCCCTCGCCCGTGCCAAGCGCCTCGTCGAAAGTGGCCGCGATGTCGCCATTTTGTTAGACAGCATCACCCGTCTGGCCCGTGCCTATAATCTCGTTGTGCCGCCAAGTGGACGCACCCTTACCGGTGGTCTCGACCCCTCAGCCCTCTATCCGCCTAAACGTTTCTTCGGGGCAGCCCGTAACGTTGAGGAAGGTGGCAGTCTGACGATTGTGGCGACCTGCTTAGTTAAGACCGGCAGCCGCATGGACGACGTAATTTACGAAGAATTCAAGGGCACGGGTAACATGGAACTCCATCTCTCCCGTGAACTACAAGAACGTCGTGTCTTCCCCGCCTTCGATATTTTGCAATCGTCTACCCGTCGTGAAGAACTGCTGCTTGGGCCAGACATCACCCAACGTGTTTGGACAATGCGCCGCATGTTCGACATGATGGTCAAAGAAGATGGCGACGAAAGCGTCGAAGCCACCGAACGCTTGCTCAGTCAACTCCGCCGCACCGAAAACAACGAAGAATTCCTCGAAGGCTTGATGGTCGGCGGCTAATCTGAAATATAAGTGTCCATGCTGACCAAAGCTTCAACATGGGCACTCGCTTATTTAAGGAATTGGTTAATTCGCGGTCGTGTCGGGAGTGGTGAACTCAATCAACTCGATTCGGCCTTCCCCACCTTCAACTACCTCTTCAAGCATCAGGCCCACCCCGGCGGCATAATACTTGTTTTCAGCCTTGCCCGGTTCCAGCGGCGTCCATTCTTTTGTCACCAGCACATTTTCATATGCACCATACGCGATGGTGACCGATTCAGTTAGGCTGATGATTTCCGCCATATCTTCGGCCTCGCCCACATAATATTCCTGCCGATAGGATTCGCCAACTTCGGGTTCGGCTTGCATCACAATACCCGGTAACGCGCCATCCACCCCGGCTTCCCACGCCCCATTAGAATTGACCGTGACGCCGTTTTCATATTCGTGGGTGTCTTCGCCCATATACCACACATTACCGCCTTGATCTTGGGCATACCAATCAAACGTATCCTCGATCATTTCGCCATCCAGCCATACCGTATCCTGCACGATCACACAGGTGATTCCCATAACCTCCCGTGTTTCGTCCAGAACCTTGACCTCGATACGTTCCAATCCATCTTCAGTTTCACCTTCATACACCCACGCCGTGCCGGGGACAAGAGGGAAATAGGGATTATCTACGCCCTGCACAAAATTCGCCGGGTCAATAGTAGGTGCATATGTTTCATCATCTGAGGCATCATCTTCCCCGGCTTCATCTTCACAGTCCTCAGCCTCATTCTCGTCTTCATCTTCTTCGTCGCCATCATCGTTGTCACCCGCTTCGTCTTCGTCCTTGCATCCCTCATCTTGGGCAAGTGCCCCCATCGGGAAATCGAACCTGACCGCGCCAACAAACAACAACCCGACCAGCAAAATCGTCAACAATCCAAACACTGACCATAGTGATTTATGATTGGCAAACATGGCTTTTCATTCCTCCTCGTGAAATTGAGTAAACATCATCTACTCCATATTTTCACAGGCGAAAGTTAATCTGAGTTTAAACCAGTGGAGTAAAGGAGGCCGAGGTTGGCAGGCTGATCGAAATCGTCGTGCCCACCTTCAATTCGCTGTGGATTTGAATCTGACCCCCATGTGCATCAATAATGGCTTTGACAATCGGCAGACCCAACCCGAAGCCGCCTGTGGTGCTGGTGCGTGCGCTGTCTACCCGATAAAACCGTTCAAATAGGTGGGGCAGATGCTTAGGTGCAATTCCAACCCCCGTATCAGCAATGGTAATTCCGATGCGCTCTGGCTCTACCTGACGACCCGCATCAACACTGACCTTGCCGCGTTCAGGTGTATATTTGATGGCGTTATCCATCAGATTCGCCAATGCCTGTCGCAGCTTATCGGGGTCAGCCACGAGGGTCAAATCATCTTCAGCCAAAATGACTATTTCAACCACTTTTTCGTCTGCCATCGCCTGATACTGCTTTCCCAAATCGCGCAGTAGTTCGCCGACATCGCATAATGCGAAATTCATCAACCTCGGCTGCTCCACCCGTGCCAGCGTCAACAGTTGTTCCACCAGACGGGTCATGCGATCCACGTCCCCTTCCATCGCCTGCATCATCGTCAGCAATTCAGCGGCTTCGCGGGGTCGTGATCGGGCAAGGCTTAACTGCATTTTGAGCATCCCCAGCGGCGTGCGTAATTCGTGGGAGACATCCGTCGTCAATTGCCGTTCCCGTTGAAAAGCGCGATCGAGCCGATCTAACATCGCGTTAATCGTCTGTGCCAGTTCGCCAATTTCATCCTCTGGCAGGTCAAGCTGAATCCGGCGGCTCAAATCCTCGGCGCTAATCCGGCGAGCCGTTTCGGTGATTTGTGTAACCGGAGTAAGGGCCCGATTCGCCAGAAACAACCCGCCCCCCGCCGAAAGCAGCAGCATAATCGGGATGGCAACGGCCAAGCCCCCAGCGACTTGTTGGAGAAAGGCGCGGCTGTCGTCCACTGAGTATGCCAATACAATATCGGCTTCGGCGAGGGGCACAATGTACAAGCGCACATTTTCTTCCCCCCCCAGCGTCACATCTCGAAAAACCCCCTGTGCGGGCAAATCGTCAGGCAAAGCAAAATTCTGCGCCTCGCCCGTCCGAAAGCGCACTTCGCCCTGTCCATCCAATATCCACAGCGAGATTTCGCGGCGGGTCAGTTGCGCGATGACATCATCCGGCACGGCATAAATACCATCTTGGCTGTCCGCCACCGACCGAAGTTGAGCGCCACTCAGCCGCAGGGTATCTTCAATTTGGTTGTCTTGTTGATTTTTGAGAAATAGCAGGAGGATGACCGCAAAGGTCAACAATAGCACCATTTCCAGCGCAACTGTCCATAACACCAACCGCACGCGCAGATGGGCCAGCTTAGGCATGATCCGAAATCCGATACCCCAGACCACGCACCGTTTGAATGAGTTTTATCTCGTGCCCATCATCAATTTTTTTCCGCAAGGCATGAACATAGACCTCAATCAGCTTGGATTCCGACCTAAAATCCATATCCCAAACTTTTTCGATGATCTGTTCTCGCGAAAGGATTTGGTGAGGATGGCGCATCAGGGTTTCGAGGAGTGCATATTCTTTGGCGGATAGTGCAATCATTACCCCCCCGCGTGTAGCCAGTTTGGTCGCTGTGTTCAGCCGCAATTCCCCCACCACCAATTCTGGCGTTTTGCTTGGCCCACTCCGACGACTCAAGGCACGTAATCGGGCGGTTACTTCTTCAATCGCAAACGGCTTGACCAGATAATCATCTGCCCCGCTGTCCAACCCCAGCACCTTATCCGTTAAGGTATCACGGGCCGTCAGCATCAAAATAGGCATCATATAACCCTGCCGCCGTAGTGTCTGGCACACTTCAAAACCGTCCATCTCCGGCAGCATAATATCCAGCAGAATCAAATCATAGGCCGCGCTTTGCACCCATTCCAATACTTCAAGTCCATTGCTGACCACATCAACGGCATAGGCCTCTTCTTCTAACCCCTGCCGAAGCAGCGCCGCCATGCGGGGTTCATCTTCGACCACCAACACGCGCATTGGCCTATCCCTAGTCCCTAATACGCCCCGATTCTAAACAACACCTTCGGCGCGGTTTGCAGCAAAATCTGTAAATCCAGTGTCAACGACCAATTTTCGATGTAATAAATATCCAGCAGGCACATCTCATCAAACGGCACTTCACTGCGTCCGCTGACCTGCCACAAGCCCGTCATCCCCGGTTGCACTTTCAGCCGTTGATGCTGCCATGTTTCATACAAAGCGACTTCCCGCTCCAATTGTGGACGTGGCCCAACCAAACTCATTTGGCCCTTCAGCACATTAAAAATATTCGGCAGTTCATCCAGACTGGCCCGCCGTAAAAATCGCCCCACGCGGGTAATACGCGGGTCATTGGCTAGTTTTGGACGCCGCATATCTTCATTCGTTTCGCGCATCAATTTTTCCCACAGCGCGTCCGCCCCTTCGACCATCGAGCGGAATTTAATCATGCGAAACGGCTTGCCATTTAACCCGATGCGTTCTTGTGTAAAAAAGGGCGCACCGGGGGTATCCAATCGAATCGCCAGCGCGATCAGGCCAATAATCGGCAGCACAAACGGCATTGCCAAGACCACAATCGTGACATCCAGCGCCCGTTTCATAATGCGATTAGCCGGGTGGAATTTCACTTCGCGGTGCAGCCCCAACAGCGGAATCCCGCCCAAATTTTCGACCTGCACCTGCGACAAATTCAGTTGATACAGGTCGGGCACGGTTCGCACTTCAATTCTGCGCCGTTCACACTCTTTGACAATGCTCACAATCTGGCGATGCTGCTCCCACGGCAAGGTGACAATCACCAAATCAACTTCTTTTTCATCCAGCACCGACGGCAAATTTGTAATCGCCCCAAACGATGCCACCCGTCCCAAATCACCGCGATTGGGGTCATCATCCACAAACCCGATGGCCCGATAGCCGAGGTCAGGCCGTGCCACCAAGGTTCGCAGCACCGCCAGCGCCAAATCCCCCGCCCCAACAATTAACACCCGCTCGACCCCGATACCGCGTTTTCGCAGCCGCCGGATGACATTCCGCAGCAGCAACCGCGATATGCCAAGCAGTGCAATCGTCAAAATCACCGCCTGCACAATCATCAACCGCGAAAAAACGAGGGGGCGTAGCAAGAAACTGAGCGCCATGATGACAATCGCGCCATTGGTCGCCGCGTTGCCAATCGAAAATAATTCATTCGTCCATGTCCGTCCGCGCCGATTTTCATATAACCCCGCGCCCTGATTCGCAATCAGCACCCACACCATAAAAATCAGCGCATACGGGACATATGGCCCAAACGGGGCGCTGTTGACCTCATCCACTGGCTCAAAAAGCTGCACGGTATAGCGCAAATAATAGGACAGAAAAAAAGAGACGACGATCAACCCCGCGTCCATCAACAAAAGCCGCCATCCCGTCCAGTGATAATGACTGGTCAGGCGGCGGTCACGACCAACGCTGATGGATTCCTGTGCCGTTTTAGGCGACAGATTGAGAGGTGCGTCTGTTTTCGACGTTGCCATTGTTTACCGACTTAAAACTTGTTGATAACTCACGAATGTTTGTTGGGCGGTGCGTTCCCAAGAAAATTGTGCGGCCCATGTCAGGCTGTGTTGGCTGCGTTCGGTCCGCCATGCCGTGTCATGAATCATCCGCGACAGGGCTTGTGTCCATGCGCTTTCGTCATCCGGTGGCAGCAGCACCCCCGCCTCACCTGCCGCTTCTGGCAGTGATGAGGTATTGGAGGCAATCACGGGTGTCCCGCACGCCATCGCCTCAACAATCGGTATCCCAAACCCTTCAAACAGAGTCGGATAGACCAATGCTTCGGCGGCGTTATACCACCACACCAACGAATCAGCGTCCACAAAACCCGGCACATGCACCGTATCCGCCAATTCATGCTGGTCTATTGTCGCAAATATTTCGTCATACATCCAGCCCTTACCGCCCCCCAATATCAGGTGAACCGCTTCCCGGTCACTTTTGGGCAATTGGGCATAGGCCCGCAGCAGCATCGGCAAATTTTTGCGCGGCTCAAGTGTCCCCAAAAAGAACAAAAACCGATCCGGCAGATTGTTTTTCCGCCGAAATGTCTCAACTTCCTCCACTGGCTTTGGGCAAAATTCATGCGCAATTCCCGGCACGGCTACATCAATTTTTTCGCGGGGGATGCCCATCAACTCAACCAGATCATTCGCGGTGCTTTCCGAAATCGCAATCACCCGCGCCGCCCGCTCACAGGTGGATTGCGTGAATAGTTGCAAATAGCTACGCCTAGCCCCCGAAAGCACCTGCGGATAGCGGATAAAGCTCAAATCATAGACCGTCACCACAAACGGACATGGCACCCAACGCGGCGCGACAAACGCCATCGCATGGTACAAATCCGGTTTAATCTGCCGTAGCGCCAACGGCTGAATCACCTGTTCCCACAAAATTCGCCGCTTGGGGTCATCCGTGCGAAACATCCCCCGCCGCTGTTCCGTTCGCGGCCACTCCGCCGACAGGGGGTGATTCAGCAACACGGTATACCGCAGCGTATCATCCAGCGCAGACAAATTCGACAGCACCCCATAGATGTACTGATGAATCCCCGCCGAACGATACCCCGCCCCGCGTCCCAATAAATGGGCATTAATGGCTATATGCTTCATCAATTGCTATATACCCGATATGAAACCGTCAACAATGTCCCGGCAAGGCTGTCCACACGCATCACACCACGCCGCCCCTCCGCCGTAATAAACCCAATCAACGACCCCGTACCGATAGCGTTCGCCGGCAGAATAAAATTAATGATCACATTGGGGTCAATCGCTGTGTAATCAACCGCTTCAAACGTCCCAGCATAGATCACCCCAAATCGGGCATTGTTCTGGCCTTCAATCTGCGACCCCGTCCAGATCAAATCGCTTGTGCCACCGGCTAGGTCAAAGCCTATACCGACCGGAAGCTGCACAAAATCAATCCGGCTCAAAATTGGCCGATCCGAGACATACGACAACGGAAAGATATTGTTATCCTCGTTGCTTTCTTGCACCACATTTGTCGCGTCTACCGTGATACTCGTGGTATACGCCCCGGTGCCCTCAACCGTGCCACTTAACGTCACCACCGCCGATTGCCCCGCGCCCAAACCCGTTGAACCCACCGTGACCGTCGTATTTCCCGGCGGCAAAACCGCCGCAACCGAGAATGACCCAGCAGCAAGGTTGCCCAAATTCCGCACCGTCACCTGCAATGTAAACGGTTGCCCCGGCGCGATCTGTGGCGGATTCAGCACAATCCCCTCAATCGTCAAATCTATCCCTTCCACCGTCGGCTCAATGCCCGGACTGGTATTGGGTTGCACAATCGGCAGTTGCCCCAGCAAATTACCGGGGTCAAATACATCCACAATATCCGCCGCGACCCACACCGTTTCACCCTCAAAATTGATAACCAGCCATGTCGCTTCGGGATTGATGCCAATGACTGTGGCGGTATCCCCCAATTGCAGTTGCCCCACAATTTCATATTCCGTACCCGGCCCGGCCCGCAAATTCACCACGTCCTGTGGTACGGTCAGCGTCACCTCGCTTGGTGTGGGTGATGGGCTTGGGGTAACGGTCGGTGTCGGTGATGGGGATGGCGTATAGGTCAGCGTTCCAGCCAATCCTACCACGCGCACATCAGTAGCAATCAAATCGTCATCGCCCAACCGGACATTATTGGCAAACCGCGCCACCAACTGTGGCCCACCCAGTTCGCCAATGGTATAAATCGTAACCGCGCGTGAAAAATCGCCCCCGCCATACACACTCGGCTCCAAGCGACCCTGTACCGCGGAAACCGTCGGCGTCAATAGCAGTCCATCGCGCAGTTTGGGAATATCCGCCCCCGTTTGTTCAATTTGGCGGCGCAATATCCACACCGCGTCATACGCAGCAGCCTCGACCCCGGTCGGAATGCTGTTAAAACTCGTGACATAATCCACCAGAAAAGCGCGTCCCAATTCCGTCGGCGTGGTATACGACCATGAAGTCGCGCCGATCATCCCGCGTGCTAACGAAGTCGGAATCGCCCCGGAACGCACCCCTTCTTGCGCGTCCCGATATACAAACTGCCCCGAAAACCCGGCCTCGCGGAGTTTCAACAACAACGCCCCGGCATCCGCAGCCGGCCCCCAAAACACAATGGCGGCTGGCTGATTTTGCATGATGCGTTCAACATTCGCCCCAAGATTGCTGTTATCAATTTCCTGAATCTTGGCTGTAGGCGTCAGCCCGCGACTGACCAGAATCCCCTCAAAATTGAGCAGGGCTTCGGTCGAATCCACATCCGTCTGAATCAACGCAAACTTGGTGATATTACGCTCGTCAATCAACACCGTCGCCAAGCCCTCGTTATAATACCGATCCGCCGCCCGCATCCGCATAACATTGTCACGGGTATCCAGTTCGGTCAGGGCATCCGTCGTCGCCAATGTCAGCACCGGCACCAACGCTTGCGATAAAACTTCCAAGTTGGGAAACGCCAGCCGATTATCCACCGGGCCAATAATCGCAATCGCCCGTTGCGCGATCAGCGAATTCACCGCGTCCGGCACGCCCTCTGGTGCAAACGGCGGGCGACTAGGATACACCACCTGCAAGCGATACAGTGTCCCATCTGGCCCCATAATGCCGCCTTCTCGATTGATCTGGTCAATCGCCAGCCGCACGCCAAAATCGCCAGTTGAACCGGGCGCTTGTATAAATCCAATATTCAGCGTCTCAATCACCTGTGTCGGCGTGGAGGCGCTGGTTAATCCCATCATGCTGGCGACCAAAATCAGGGTCAACACAGGGATAAAAAGGATATTTTTCTTTAATGGGGTCAAGGGGAGCATCCTCCAACAATTTCTATTCCATGTGTTTAATAGTATCGCCCCTAAAAAATCCGGCAAGGACGCATCGCCCTTGTGTTTCTATGCAAACAGAGGATAATCGGCGCTGTTTTGCAATTTTGGAGGACGCCTATGATTTCACGGCACTCACTCACGACCATAGTTCTCGGCTTGCTGTTGACGGTTCTAGCTGTTCATCACCCTGTTTCCGCACGTCAGGCCGACGACTCGCCATCGCTGGCAAATCAGCAGGAAATCGTCAATTTGCGCGTATGGTGGCCCGATACTCTACTTCCCACAAGCGACACACTCGAAAATCAGTTTACTAGCTTTCGCAGTGCCTATATCAACGTCAATCTCGACCTGCGCTACCATGAATATCAGCCCATTGACACCCTGCACCGCCTAACCCTCACCCGCGATATTGCGCCGGATGCCCTGCCAGATTTGACCTTGATGCGCTATGAAGAAGTCCTTGCCGCCGTCAACAGTGGCCTCTTGCAACCCGTCGAAGGCCTGCTCCTTCCCTCAACTCTCAACGACCTAGCCGACAATATTTTGGCAATGGGTCACGTCAATGGCGAATTTTATGGCGTCCCCTACCTGCTTTCGATTAATCACATGCTATATACAGGCGATTCTACCAACCCGCCGCGCAATTTTAGCGATTTTTTAGAGCAAGACACCCCGCTATTGTTCGCCGCCAAACCCGACAGTAGCCAAAGCATCAATGAGTTACTCTTAATTCAATATCTAGCTGAAGGTGGGTCTTTAGTAGATCAGCAGGACAACCCCGCCCTTGATGAAGCAGCAATGTTAACAGTGCTCAATTTTTATGATGCCGCTGTCCAATTAGAGCCATTTCGCCAAGCGTTTGAAGATGCCCTACAATTTCAATCCCCTGCCGATTATCGCGCCCAGTTATCAGCCGACAGCCCCGTGATGGCATTAATAGACTCCACCGACTACCTGCGTGACCGCAATCGTTTTGCCGAAGACGCCAAAATCTTGCCACCGCTGACCGCCGATGGTCAATCATTTACGCTGTTAAGGGGTTGGATGTGGGTGTTATTGACCGAGGACTCTGCCCGTCAAGCTCAGGCGCGGAATTTCCTAACGTGGATGATGAACTCAGATAACCTAACCGACGCCGCCCTTGCCCTCAATATGCTCCCCAGTCAGCAGCGAGCCTTGCGTGTCATCGCCGAAGATAGCGCCCTTATGGTCTTAACCAATCTAATCAGTACGGCCTATTTTCTACCCCCCAATCAACGCCAGAACGCCGCCGCCATCGCCCTCCAAGCCGCATTTGAATCCGTCCTGCAAGGCACACCCCCGCGTGACGCCGCCGCTACCGCAATCCAAAGTCTAGAATAAGGGTTATGATATTTCGTATTCGTATTGCAGGAATTTCATAAATTCGATAATTGATCTCCTGCGTGTTGAAATAGATAATGCCTCATCATGATTCATTTCACCTAATGTCTTTGTAGAATTATCAGGAACAAAAATATTGTTCCAACTATAGGCATTACCACGAGGCTTGTCAGCAATTGACCCTTGAAGAATCCCCGTAAATTTACGTACCAGTTGACCATCAGTAAACGCGATTACGGAAATTGCCTCAGCATATTTATCGGAAAAAGGTTGGAGCATTTTGCAGATATTATTTAGACCCACTGTCGTGACAAAAGGGGTAGTCATTCCGTTAGGGAATCCTCCCCATGCTCTTATCACTAGAGCCGAATGCTCAACAAAAACGGGTTTAAGAAGAGTTTGAAAAGCCTGATTAACTTTTTGTATGGCAACTTCTCCAGCATCGGGGCTTTGCACGTCCTTAAGATCAATCGACGCCGTTTGGAGAGGAACATTTAAGATTTGTTCAAACATGCTTTTTTTTCGGACATTTGTCGTAGCGAAGTACAAATCTGCGATAGATAATTTCGTTGCATAAGTTTGATGTGGTATTGGTCGTAACGGGTTGAAAACTTGTCGTTCAATTTCGAAAAGGTTGTTTAGTAATATCACTGACGATTCATAAGACTCATACGAGCCATCAATAACTTGGAATTTGCTCAATAATTCTGGTATTGTCGCTTCATCCAGCCTCACTGGAGCAATGTATTTATTCAGCTTTAGCGCAAGTTCAAGCTCCTTCTGACAATATTCGGAACTTATTGAATGTACCGATAACACAAATAGAAAGCAATGACTTGAGGCGATTTGTCTTTCGATTTCTTCCCACCACTCTTGCCCAACAGATACCTTTTGATCAAACCAAATATCGTGCGATTGAAGAATTTGATTTAGGTGAAGAACATAAGGAGTATTCTCATGTGCATAACTAACAAATATTTTCATAGCAAGTCTCCACTTATTGGATTTTTCTGGTATAGAGTTATCAAATTAAGCCGAGATATTGAGTATCGAAAATTCCTTATAAAACGCCGCTTTTAATTCGGCATCACGGAATTTAACACTACTGGTCTGGCACAATCGCAATCCCCGTGTATACACCTCTTCATACGGCGTCCCAGTCACCGCCTGTAATCCGATTGCCCCCGCCACCAATGGCAAAACCGGCGCGAGTGTATTCGGATAAATAAACACATCGGCGTCGCGTTCAACCTTTTCGCGCACGACCACCCCGCCAAACCCGACAAACAAATCAATCCCATTGCCGCGTGTCGCCAAATCGCTGGCCCCATCGCCAACCAATAGCCGTGTGCCAAACAACCCCCCGGCCAATTGACGCACGATTTCTGGTTTGCCTGCCGAAACCGTCAGCGGCCCTTCTTCATAGGCCAGATAACGCTGTTTTTGCTGCGAGGCTTGGTCATAATAGCGCCACCATTCCCCGGATAATTCGTTATATTCTAGCGAGACGGCCCGAATATGGTCGGATTTGACCCCCAAACGTGTACCAAATCCATTCACCGCGTCCGCCAATCCGCCGCTGATAATAAACACATGTTTCGCCAGAAATTGCAGGGTATTGATGACTTCCTGTGCATCGGGGACGAGGTTTGCCCAATACAGCTCCTCAACCACCGCCAATTGCCCCCGTGTAGGATTAATCGCCTTCAACCGCTTGCCATATACTTCAGCAAGATCGAGTTCGCCATTCATCGCTTTTTCGGTCAGCACACCCACCCGCATTTCCTTGCCCTTCATACGGGCTAGTTCATCAATTCCTTCAATCGTGGTCAGCGTACTGTCGCAATCGAAAAACACGAGGTCAGTGGTTGTCCATCGCAGCATAGATTTATCTCGCTATTTTCAATTCAAAGATAAGGTTGGGTAGGCGGCAAACACTGTTATTCTACAACACCACCTAACCCACACAACAGGTGATTTTCACCAAAGCCAACGGGGGCAACCGCCGTTGACTGCCCTCGCCCCGTCTGATGCGTCAGCCAAATATCAAACAGTAAGGTAGCTCAATCACCAAACAAAAACTCCAACCCCGCCGCCACATGATTACGCCACGAGGGATAATTATGCCCGCTGTTATGCTCATGGTATCGGACGTCATAGCCGCGTTTGTCTAGCAGCGCCGCCATTTCACGGTTGCTGTCTATAAACCACTCATGTCGTCCGGCATCCATAAATACTCGAACGGGTTGCGGCGGCATATAGTCAATCAAATCATGGATAACCGAGCGATAAAAAATGAAATCGCCGCGAAACGCCCCCGACTGACTCAGCACACGCCCAAAAATCTCCGGTGCACGCAGGGCCGTATACAGTGACATCAACCCACCCATCGAAGCCCCCATCATGCCATACGCGCCGGGAGTATCCAGCAAATTCAGCTGTTGACGCGCCAATGGCAATACGCAGTAAATCAAGAACGCCACCGTCGTATCACTGCACGCATATTCCACCGTCCGGCCCGTCCCCCCGGGGTCAATCAACGCCATCGAAATCGGGCGTATTCTCTTTTGTGCGATAAGGTTATCCACAATAATCGGCAGTCGCGCTTTCTCCACATACCCCGTCCCATCAAAAACCACCAGCAGCGGCGTTTTTTCGTCCGTAGCAGGCCGATAAAGATGCACGGTACGGTTTGAACCTACCACATATCCCCGCCCAACTACCCCATGCGTCGTGATCGTCCCCTGTGGCACATCCGGTTGATTAGTCGCCAGCGGCGTATCATGCGCGTCAGGCATCCAGAAATAACTATTGGTGTGCCCCATCCCATCAGCCGCCGAATTCGGGTTTAGCGGGTCAGCGATCCGTTGCCCATCCACCACCAGCCCATATTCCAGATAAGCATCCATCGGCAGCGTCAACGTCCGTTTCCACACCCCCTCGCCAACCAACTCAAACTCAATCGGCGGCTGATCCACTGACCAGTAATTGAAATCCCCGATAAGCTGCGGTTGGCCTGCGCCATACCAGAAAAAAGTCACCTGATTGCCTTCAATCACAGGGGTAATAACCATAAACGTATCCTCCTTGTCTGATAATACCGATTTGCATAATCTTGCAGTTCTGGCCTTAGTACACCCATCTTTTCCATGCTATAATCTCGCCGATTCGCCCGAAAGGAATTCTATCGAATGCCCACAAAACAATATCCCTACGACCTATCCGTCGTCCTGCCCGTCTATAACGAAGAAGATAACATCAAAGTCGTGCATGAAGAACTCGAAAGCGTGCTGACCGAGTTAAACCTCCGCTACGAAATCATCTACGTAGACGATGGCAGCCGCGACAAAAGCGCCGAACGCCTTGCCGAAATCGCCGGACAATCCTCGCATGTCAAAGTGGTCTTTTTGCGCCGCAATTTTGGGCAGACCGCCGCGATTCAAGCCGGCATTGACCAAGCCACCGGTGCGATTATCACCTTAATGGACTCTGACATGCAAAACGACCCCCACGAAATCCCACGCATGAAAGCGCGGATGGATGAGGGGTTCGATCTCGTCAGCGGTTGGCGCAAAAACCGCAAAGATAAAATGGTCACCCGCCGTCTGCCCTCTATCGCCGCCAATTGGCTCATTTCCAAAGTGACCAAAGTCCATCTGCACGATTACGGCTGCACCCTCAAGATGTATCGCCGTGAGGTGTTGGATCATGTCCGGCTCTACGGCGAGATGCACCGTTTTATTCCCGTCTTGGCCTATGGGGCTGGCGCAAAAATTGATGAAATGGTCGTCAATCACCGCGCCCGTCTGCACGGCAAAAGCAAATATGGTCTATGGCGCACAGCCAAAGTCGCCCTCGACCTGATGACCGTGACCTTCCTCATCAAATATAACACCCGCCCCATGTATATTTTTGGCGGCGCTGGTTTCATCTTTGGTGGACTCGGCACGCTCTCTTTCATGGGGATGTTGCTGGACACGCTCATTACCGGGAATGCCCTTGTCTCCACGCCGCTGCCCTTTTTCGGGATTGTGCTGTTGGTCGCCAGTGTCCAATGTGTGCTGCTGGGCCTGATTATCGAAATGCTGATGCGTACCTATTACGAATCACAGGGCAAAGGGCCATATACCATCCGTTCCGTCATCACCCCCGACAACCCATAAATCTCTCAACCCTGTCTTTCCGCCCTTCCCTGTGTTCGGGGAAGGGTCGGGGATGGGGTTTGATTAACGCCGTTCCTACCATTCGCCACTGCCCTCCCCCCCAAGACTTTCGTCCGCCGAAAATTTGTGCTACGCTTCACATAGTAACCAATTCAGGAATATTTGGGGCACGCGATGCGGCGCAGGGATAGACAGAACGAACTGGTTGTAGCGGTGGTGGTCGTTGGCGCAATGGCAATGGCACTGGCCTTTGGCATTATTTTGACGCTCGGCAGCCAAAACGACGGCAAGGAAACTGACGCCACTACCCAGACCGCCACCAGTCCCAATACTCGCGCCCCCATGAACGTGCCGACCACCGACAGCATATCCGTCATCAATCAAACCGAGACGGCCCTCGCCATTACCCTAACCGCTGTCTCCGGTAACATAAGCAGCAGCGAAACCACGCCTGCCCCTACCGTCATCGCGCAGGATGAATCGCCCGAACCAAGCAGCACACCCACACCTACCCCCACCGATTCACCTGAACCCTCCGCAATTCCAAGCGATACCCCGCAGGCATCTGACACGCCCGAGATCGCCGCGACACCTACCGCGACCGTGACCCGTCGCCCTTCCGTCGAGCCACGCGCCACGACCAATCCATCTAGCACCTCGTCGGCTACTCCTTCAAGTTCGCCGTCATCTACCCAAACACCCACCAATACCCGCGCCGCGAATGCCACCAAATCGCTTTCGGCCAGCCCAACCGCCACGTCGACCAATACCCGGACTTCTACCGCGACGCCAACCGCCACCTTTACCCGCACCCCAAGCCCGACCCAAACGCTCAGGCCATCCAATACCCCTACCGTGACCATTACACCAAGCTCAACGCGCACGCCCCGGCCACCCGTACCCCCACCCGCTACCCGGCGACCCACCGCCACCCGCACTTTGACGATTACGCCGTTCCCCTCCGCGACCATCACCCCAACCGTGTTGACCGCGACGCCAACCGCCTGTATCCCGCCCCAAGATTGGGTTCCCTATATTGTCGAAATTGGCGACACGCTGTTTGAAATTGCGCGGAGTGTTGGCCTGCGTACCGATGTCTTGCGTGAAGCCAACTGCCTAACGGGGTCAAATATCCAAGCGGGCCAAATCCTCTATATTCCACCGAATACAGGCCTTGCCAATACCACCCCCGGCGTCCCAGCCGCGATTGGCTGCGATTTCCCAAGCGTGGTGATTACCGAACCCCGCCCCGGCCAGATGTTCATTCGCACTTTTGATGTGCGCGGTATGGCCGATTTCCCTAATTTTGGGCGCTATGAACTCCAGATCCGTCCCGCCGATGGGCCACCGGAGGTCTTTACCACCCTACTACAAAACCCCTCACCTGCCCCATTTGAAGGGGTCTTAGGTCAAATTGATCCAAACCGCTATCCATCCGGCAATTATTGGGTACGCCTGATGATTTATAGCAATCAAGGTTATGAATTATCCTTCTGCGCCATCCAAATCACCCTATCCCGCCCCTAATGAACTTCAACGGGTAGCCCTTCCATCGCCATAATCCGTAGCGCGTTTGTCGTTGGCGATGGGCCAGACCGCAACCGATAATCAAACACCATCCGTCCGTCGTGGACATCTTCGCGGAAATGATAATTCGAGATTTGTGCATTCTCGTCCGCCAGCTTAACCAATTCAAGGTCATGCGTCGCAATCAACCCCAGTCCATGCCCATTCGCCAGCGCCTGAATATACGACCGACTGCCAATCAAGCGTTCGCGGTTATTCGTCCCTCTGAAAATCTCATCAATCAGGAAAAACAACGGCAGCGGATCATCCACGCGCAGCGCATCCAGCAGCGCCTTCAATCGTTTGACCTCCGCATAAAAATACGAGATACCATCATTCAACGAATCCGTCACCCGTATGCAGCTAAACAACCGGAACAACCCGATTTCCAGCGTCCCCGCACACACCACTCCACCCGCATAGGCAAGGCACAAATTCACCCCCAGCGTTCGCAAAAACGAGCTTTTCCCCGCCATATTCGACCCCGTAATCACCACCACTTGCCCCACCTGCCCCATCGCAAAATCGTTATTGACGCGGTGGTCATGGGCAATCAACGGGTGTCCAATCGCCTGCGCCTCAAAAACGGCCTTCGCGCTGATATGCGGAAACGTATAGGCCGGATTCAAATAGGCAAAATTGGCTAGTGAGCAAACCGCCTCCAACTCAAACCATACCTCCAACCACGCGGGTAATTTTTCCGCCAATTCTGCTTTCTGCTGATTCAAGCGATGGGCAAAATACACGTCCCACGGCACGACCGCGTTCAGCATCGTCCACAAAATCGGGTTCTGTCGTATGCCCGCCGCCGACACCACCCATGTTACCCTGCGTAATTGGTGCGATGGTTGGGCCTCAATCACCGGACGGCACAGTTCCCGCAGATGATGTTTATCACCATACGGATATTTCTCGACATAATGCAGCACCGCCCCCAATTTTCGCAGCGCATCTTCCAGCGTCAGCGCCCGTTGAAACAACACCCCGATTTCCTGCATCTGATTGAGGAAAATCGCCGCATAAATAAACCATGTCACCAACCAAATCGGCGGCAAAATCCCCAATGAATACAGCGCAAACAACCCAATATTGACCGGAGCCAGCCCCGCCAAAATGAGCAAAACCGTTCGCAGTGATTGGGTATCGGCCTGCTCATCCAACCATGCCATAATGCGCTGGCCTTCGCGTTGTTCCCGCAAATCGCGTGCCGCCAACACCGCCCGCAAAATCAATTTGCCGCGAAAAATGGTCATTGCCATCAGTTCCCACACCAACGCCTGCCGCTTTTCAATCGTGGGAAAATCCGGTCGCTGATTCAATAGCCACTCATGCAACCGTTGTCCCCCACCATGTGATGCCGCCGTATTCACCAGCCGTTGCACCTGCAACAAATCGAGATCAATTTCCAGTGGGTGTGTGGTCTGACCCCCATTCGGCAATTTTTCCCAATCCAAATCCATCCGTGCAATCTGGCCTGTTTTCCAATTACGTCATGCCTGCGTGCGTTCAACGGCCCGTCGAATCCGCGCATGAACGACCACCAATCCGCCAAACACCACGACCGTGACCGCCAAGCTAATCCAAAAAACCAACAGGCCCGCCGCAAAATACAGCACCACCGTTACCACAAACCCCACTGCGATGCTCAATAACCGCAGCGTGGCAAAACGATCCGCCGCCGCGTTTAATTCCTGTAATGTGCCATCCAGCCGCCGTGTCTGTCGCTGAAGACCCTCTCGCCGCACTTCCCGCGTAATCAAATTCATATCCTTTACAGTATTCCTTATCTCTCTCTCGCCAACTCCCCTCTCCACTCGGTGGGGAGGGGTCGGGGGTGGGGATTTCTTACCGAAACTAACCCACCCCGCTAGTATACCCACCTAAAATTGTTGTCTCATGGGGGCTGTTGTACAATGGAGGGTGAAGTCTATATATTCTTATATTCTTCCTCTTGCCATCATTCAAAAATTACACGGGTAGGGGCGCTATGGCTCAAGATCGCGTTAAACAACTTCTCCAGCAGGGCATCGCCGCCGCTAAAGCCGGTCAAAAAGATCAGGCCCGCCAAATTTTGCAGCAGGCCGTCAAAATTGACCCGCGCAACGAAACCATCTGGCTCTGGTTGAGCAGCGTGGCAAAAGACGACAAGGAGCGTATCTTTTGCCTTAAACAAATTTTGACCATTAACCCCCAAAGCGAACTCGCCATGAAAGGGCTACAGGCCTTGGGCATCGCTCCCGAACAGCACGCCACCCAACCGCCTGCTGTTCCCATCATCCCACCGGAAAAACTCAACAAAATCCAAGCCTCGGTAGATGATTTTCTCCGCACCTATAACCCTGAACCCAGTACGATATTGGAAATCGAATGGGTGCAGAAAAATAAACGACGTTATGGCGAATCCACTGCCCGAACGGTTCGTCGCTCGGCCTATGTCATTGCCGCCGGGGTGATCAGCTTGTTGCTGATTGCCATCGTCGCCATTGTCCTGACGATTGACCTCACCCGTGAGAAAGAAGCCCAAGTTCGCGCTTCCGCCACACCCAGCCACACCCCCACCAACACCGCGACGGCTACCCCCGGTATCCCCAACACACCCACCCCGGATTCGGTTGACCCCGAAACACCCGTCCCCGTTCCCCAGGATTTGCCCGTCGGCAATATCTACGGCGGCACACCGACGGCCATCTATCCGGAGTTTAACAACTCGATCAATTTCCAGATGCAAACAGCCGTGGCCTATTATTCGGTCGGCGATTATGACAATCTCAGCACCATGTCCGCTTTTGAGCGCACCGCCCAACCGAGTGCTTGTTTCCCCGAAACCTATTATTACGAGGCCATTGCCCTAGCCGAACAGGGTGGGCGCTTCAATTTGCAGCAGGCCCGCGAACTGCTTGAGGATGCTTTCGACCGTGAGCGTGTCGCCAACTTTGCCACCTGCGAAGATTCGCCCCTGCTCTATACCGGCCTTTGTGTGGTGGATTATTATCAGGGTATCGCCGACCCCGATGCCCTCAATGCCAGCCTCCTAGAGGACGGCACACGCCAATGCAGCCAAGCCATCGAAGGCGATGAACGCATCGAAAAAGCCTATGACACACTGGCCCGTATCTATTTGGTGCAGGCGTCCCAACTCGGCCTCACCCAATCCTATAACCGTGCCATCAGCGTCCTAACACAGGGATTAGAAATCTACCCCGCCAGCGTCAATTTGTTGTTGACTCGCGCCGAAGTCGAATTGTCACGCGGTAACCCCGAAGAAGCCCTTGTTCATTTGGCCCGTGCCCAAACAGTTGATCCGGCCTCCCCCGCCGTCTTACAACTTCGCGCTCAGGCCTATCTCAATCTTGCCAGCCTTGCCAGTGGTCAAGAACGCCTCCTGCGTTATGGTCGCGCCGCCATTGCCGCCGAAGAATATCTACTGTTCTACCCCGGCGACCCGGATGGCTATATCCTGTTGGCGGAGGCCCGTCTACAAGAAGGCAATGTTGACCGCGCCATTTTCACCGTGAACCGCGTCATTGACAACGCCGACACCCTGCCCGAAACCGAGCAACCCGCCATCATCGAAGCCTATGCCGTGCGCGCCCGCATCTATCAACAGCGTCTCAATTGGCCCGCCGCTTTTGAGGATTTAGAGGCCCTCATCGCCCTCGAACCCGATAATCTGACATGGGTCGAACTCCATTATCAAGCCGCCCGTGAATTACGCCGCTATCCCATCGCGCTCAATGATCTCGACACGCTGCTATCTGAAAACTCGACTCGCAGCGATCTGATTTTGCAAAAGGCCCAAATCCTCAGCCAGACCTGCCAATATGAAGCCGGTGACATTCAATGCGATTTTCAGGCTGTCCTGAATGAACTTCTGACACCCGATTTTGTAGCGACCCTCACCGCCGATCAACAAGCCAGTGCGCGGGTCTATCGGGCCGAAGCCGAATTTGCCCAACTATTGGAGAATACGACCATCAGCGCCTCCAATCGCACCACTGCCCTGCAAGCCATCCGCCAAACTGTGCAATCGGCCCTTGCCGTGCGTGAATCCGCTGAGGATTATTATTTGTTGGCGCGGGTGCTAAACGAATTAGAACAACCCCAGCAGGCCCTCGAAGCCTATTCGTGGATTGTCTATTGGAATCAGTTCTATGAATATCCCTTTGGCACAGACGCCGAACGTGCCGCCGTCAACCTCCGCAACCAATTGGAGGATGCCGCCGCGTCCTAATGACGCCCAATAAGTCGTACAAGCATTTATACTTGGTCTAGCGATCATCGTTACGCATAAAATGATGAAGGGCCGTCACAAATTTCGCCCAAGCAGGTTCGTGTTGGGTTAACAGATGATTCTTGCTCTCCAATGCCACAAACTGCGCGTTGGGAATCAAGGAGGCCAACAGGCGGCCCTCATCAAACGGAACTGCTTCGTCTTCACGGGCGTGCAGAACCAGTGTTGGAACTTGGATGTGAGTGGCAAGATGACCAATATCAATGCGGTGCATTTCGCTCTCCAATCGCACTGCATTTTCTGGGGATGTCGAAACGTGCATTTGCTCCTCCAAAGCGCGTAATTGTTCGATACTCGCTTCAGGAAAAAGCTGCGTAGCGAAAACCTGTCGAAAAGCCGGGTTTTCTCGTCCCCATCCCACCCGCATCAAACTAATCATCAGCTTTTCTTCTTCAATCTGTGCTTCACTTAGGTCTCGATTCAGCCAGCCCCGTGCGTAAGCGCCATGTAAAATCAACCGGCTTACCCGTTCCGGATGACGCACGGTATAAGCGACGGCAACCGCACCGGCACATGACATCGCAAAAAGTGGGAATTTTGTAAGGCCAGCGGCATTCACTACGGCTTCAAGGTCATCCACCCACGCTTCAAACGATACATCCGTAATGTCCCTATCCGACAATCCACAGCCTCGTTTGTCAAAGCGAATCAGCGTATGCTCACGGGTCAATTCCTCTAGCAAGGGACGCCATACCGGGCTTTCCCAGTCGTACTCTAAATGTCCCATATAAGTAGAGGCTTTGACCAGCGGGGGGCCGTCCCCGGCAAGTGCAAAAGCAATGCGAGTCCCATCCAAGCTATTCGTAAAATGGATTTGTTGCTCAGCCTGCCAACGCTCTGAAGCAGATGACTCAATCGGGGCGGTTTCAAAATCCAAGAGTCCGAGGGCACTAGCCTGTGCAATGGCTTGTGTCCTGCTGCTAACGCCAAGTTTGCTATAAATCTGGCGATTGTACCATTTGACCGTGTTAAGGCTCAGGACAAGTTCGTCTGCTATTTGCTGGTCAGACATCCCATTGGAAAGCCGTGCCAATATCTCATATTCTCGTTCGGTCAGTTGATCGGATGCTTTTGTATAGCGTTCCATGATCCTATCCCCAACTCGTAACGGTACGCCTAAACCTTTGGTCTAGTGGTGTCATCTTACTATATTCGTCGCTGCATTTCCATTCTTTCGAATGGAGACAGACGGCGGCTTCTTGCATTAGCATTTGGAAATGGTCGGCATTGTCGTGATAATAAGGAGAAGCTCCATGTCATCAACCCAAAATCAGCTTTCTACTATGGAAACCACAGCGACATTTGGCACGATTGCCAGAGTGCTTGCTGCGGTCTATGGTGTCCTATCCTACGCGCTCTTTTTCGTGACCTTTCTCTATGCGATAGGCTTTGTTACTAATTTTATCGTCTCCAAATCTATTGATTCCGGCCCAGAGGTATCGCTTCAGGAAGCCTTGCCCATTAATGTCCTGCTGTTAGGGGTATTCGCCATGCAACACAGCGTTATGGCACGCCCCGCATTCAAGAGGTGGTGGACAACGCTCGTCCCTAAACCCATCGAGCGAAGTACCTATGTCTTGTTTGCCAGCCTTGCACTGGTACTACTATTTTGGCAATGGCGGCCAATCACCGATACCATTTGGTCAATCGAGAATCCAACTGCTCGTGCATTGTTTCACGGAATCTCTCTATTGGGCTGGTTGATAGTGCTCCTAAGTACCTTCATGATTAATCACTTTGATCTGTTTGGGTTACGCCAAGTCTACCTGAACCTCCGCAATCATGAATACAAAAATCTTGGGTTCAGAACACCAATGCTTTATAGATTTCTACACCATCCCATCATGTTAGGCTTTCTCATCGCTTTCTGGGTAACACCCGAGATGACGGCAGGCCATCTCCTGTTTGCGGCTGCCACAACCGCCTACATTCTCATTGCGATTCAATTGGAAGAACACGATCTCACCCGGCTTTTCGGCGAACAATACCGACACTACAAACGCACGACTTCCATGTTTCTTCCGCGCAGGTCGAGACAATAGAAACTACTTTTCACTGAAAATTGAAGCGATAGCCGAGCAAACAACAAAGGAGGGACGAATCACCGACCCTCCTCCATACAGTGCCCGCCCTATTCAACGTCCTTCCATGCCCGCCGCGCCTTAATCTGCCAGATAAGCCCCTTGTCAACAGAAAATTCAGCGGCTAATTTAGTTAACTTTTCACCATTTGCCAAACGCCGCCGAATTTCCCGCACCTGCTCCACCGTCAACTTCACATTCGGGTGATTTACCCCACTCTTATCCACATATGACGCAATCGCCGCATCAATTTGCCCTTGTCGCCGCTGTCCCATCATGGGGCGAATTTGCTGCATTAGCTCAATAGCGGGTCGGCTACGCTTGGTAACCATATAAAAAGGCTTGTATTCAACTTCCCACTCCTTTCGCGTATATGGCCCCATAACCTTCGCTTGAAAAACATCCCCCACCCGTTGTGCAATATCATAGTCCGTAGTTTGAATTTTCATCGAAGGTTTATTAGGCGCAGAAGGTATCCCCTTCATAAATGACCCTTCAGCTTCCAACAATCCTGCCAGCCAATAGAGTTCAAATTCGGAATCAATGGGATAATCATTAACTGTCCGTCCGTTTGTCGCCTCAGCTATTTGTTGCTTTCGGCGCTCTCCCATAATAGGATAAATGGCTTGCATAATTTTGACGGCGTTTTTAGCCGCACTTGCCACACCATAACCATCCTTTCGGCGCTCATTTCTAGGCTTTCGATGGTAGATATAGTTCACGCCAAAAACGTAAGCGACTCTCTCAATCACATCTTTATCGCACATTTCGATAGTGATTCTCGGAATTGTTGGGGTACTCGGCCTCGGCTTCAAAAACGACCCTTCACCTTCCAATAACCCCGCCAGCCAATACACATCTTTGGAATCCAATATTCTTGGCCCACTCGTCATGTTATATAATCCTTCCAGAGCTAATTGCTACCTGCGATTGGTTTCTGCGCTCTGAGTGTTCACACCACTCAGAGTGCCCTTTTCAAAATCTGACAATGAGCCTATCCCGCTTTTCTCTCCTTGTCAATCAATTTTCTGAATTACAACACCTTTCATCTTGGCTGACTAGTTTACATGCAGCGCATGGCTTTAGTCCGGCGCATTTACAGCAGTTCTCACGTTAAGTTGGCCCTATTTAAGCTAGATTCAGCGCGGCGGATTTATCCCCGTGTTCTAATGGGCTTGACAATCGCTATAAGAGCACCATCTATGTGAATCCCCCCTAATACGGAATTCGGGTAATGGATGGGTTTTTGAAGCGGATGAGTCACAGACTCACCCCTACGAAAATGCACGACGTTCCTTGTAGGGAGGGGTCTGTGACCCCTCCTAGTGCTGTTGGCGAATACCGGTCAGTGTTTTGGGTAAACTCTGGAAAAGCCTAGTTTCAGCACGGCGGCTTTAGCCCCGTGTCCCCAAAAATCGGTTCGCCAACAACATCCCTCCTCCTAAAAGACCTAGTATTTAGTGGAATTTGTTATAAATTGAGCGCGGCGGATTTATCCCCGCGTGCCTCAAAACCCGCCCCATCCCAAAAAGCAAATAGCCCCACCAAGTATTCTTAGTGAGGCTATTGCAAAACTATTTGGAAGCGCCGATCTTCGCGGATCGGGTCTGCAAGGACCGCCCTCGCATGTCTACAAGTTTAGTTGACCTATTGCATTCGCTGTCAGTAGCCCGAGCCAACGCGGTATGCTGACAACTAACCGATGCTTTCTTTGGCGGCTCGTATCGGTGTCAAGCCTGCCGCACGCTATCTTTGGTGACGCCCACCAATCCACCCGGATAGAGACGGATGGGGCAGACGGCTAACCTTCTATGGGTTAGCTGCTTAGGTCAAGCCGGATTAGGCGGCGAGAGCGTAAGCAGTGTTGGTGTTATTGGCACCTAATTTTTTGCCCATTGTTAACGCGGCACTAGGCTCCGCGACTTGCAACACAAGAACTAGCCTCTCACATCGAATCTATTTCGCTCCCTTGTGTAAAATCATTATAACAGACAATCATCAAAAATCTATTGGAAAATTCGGCTCTCACCGTTGTAATCCGGCCTTGCCAACAGCATAGCAAAAATCAGCGTTGTTAACGGTCAAATATAGCCCTCATCCATAACCGATGACGGCGTTTGACAAATGCATACCGTTTCACCGAAACCATTAATCCATCTTCAATAGCAATTCTAACAATCGTTTATTGAATCACAATAGGATACGATGTCCCACGCTTCACTTTAGGCCACAATCGCAGTATAATAAGCCTAATCGTCGTCTGGTGAGGAGAAATTGTGTCGGAAACCTATCGGCTGTTCATTGCCATTGAATTCCCCCCTACGCTCCGCCCTGCCTTGCAGAATACGTTAAAAGCGCTGCAACAAGCCATTCCCGCCCAAACTGTCAAATGGGTTCAGCCAGACAATATGCACCTGACCCTGAAGTTTTTAGGGGATGTCCCAACCCGGCAAATCAATGCCATCGAAAGTGGCTTGCAGGCCGCCATTACGGGCCATTCACCATTCTCAATTGAAGTCGCCAATCTCGGCTGTTTCCCTAATGTTTCGCGTCCAAATGTGCTGTGGATCGGCCTAAATCCGGCTGGTAATCAGCTACGCCGCCTGCGGGACAGCATCGAACAGCACATCGCCCCGCTTGGCTACCCCACCGAAGACCGCGAATTTAGCCCCCATCTGACCTTAGGGCGGGTCAAGTGCGATCTCGCCAAGCCTATCGTCGGCAAAATTGGTCAAGCCGTGCAGGGCATCAATGTCGGCAAATTAGGGGACTGGCCCTGTGAATCCGTGCGGCTCATGCGAAGCGAACTACGGCCCGAAGGCCCGATTTATACATGTATAGCAGAAAAGAGGCTGAAAAGTTAGATGACTGAAAACCAAGACAACGCACAGATGACAACCTTAGATTATGCCCGTGCCATCGTAGACATCATTTCCGATGTCAAAGGTGAGGACGTGGTCCTGCTGGATTTACGGGATGTGACCGTCATTACCGATTTTTTTATCATCTGTACGGGTAATAGTGACCGCCAATTGAAGGCGATTATCGAGAAAATCAACGTAGGCATGAAAGAAAAACATGATCTGCGCGGCGCACGCATCGAGGGTAATGCCGCCGGTGGCTGGGTGCTAGTAGATTATAGTGATATTGTCGTACACGTCTTCACGGAAGATCAGCGCGATTATTATGATCTCGAAGGGCTGTGGAGCAAAGGGAAAGTGTTGCTGCGCGTCAAATAGGCGCATCTTGATAGGTGATATAGACAGCCCGCTGGCTTCAATCGGCGGGTTTTTTAGTTTTGTTCTCTAGGGGAGAAATGAAGAACGGGTGGATGGGGTGAGGGAGGGCAGGAAGTGTGGGTGAGAGTGAGTTGGCAGTGACCTACTCTCCCAGAGGATGACTCCTCCAGTACCATCGGCGCTGACGGGCTTAACTGCCGGGTTCGGGATGGGA